>NZ_JBFTHX010000013.1:0-181606 GCF_056394465.1 Variovorax sp. 10N432 | reverse complement strand
TGGTCCCACTCCTTCCCATCCCGAACAGGACAGTGAAACGCCTCAGCGCCGATGATAGTGCGGGTTCCCGTGTGAAAGTAGGTCATCGTCAGGCTCTTACAGCCCAAACCGCCCAGCCCCTCAAAAGGCTGGGCGTTTTGCTTTGGGGGATCTGGAATTGCGTTTGGCGCTCAGCCGGTGCTGACGCAGGAATTCCAGCAAGCGGGCTTCGGCTGCATACAGATGGCGCCTGCCCTGCGCGCGTTCGCCGATCCGGGTCCAGATCTCGGCGATGGCGTCGGCCTTTCCAGCCAGTGCGTTGCCGAGTGCGAGGACGGCAGGGTGCACATAGGACTTCTTGCACACGGCCGGCGTGTTGCCCAGTTGTTTCGCCACTGCCGAGATGATTTCCTTCGCGCTGTAGCGCACGGCATCGGGTTCGCCCGTGGTACATGCGATGCGCGTCAGTTCGAGCGCCTGGACCGTTCCGTGCCAAGTGCGAAAGTCCTTGGCCGTGAAGTCTCCATCGGCGATCTCGCGTAAGTAGTCGTTCACATCGGTCGACGAGATGCCGCGCGCACTGCCGTCGTCCGATTGATACTGGAACAACTCCTGGCCGGGCAGTTGCTGGCACCGGCGCACGATCGCCGCAATGCGCGCATCGTCCACGCGGGCCTCGTGCATCACGCCGCTCTTGCCGCGAAAACGCAGCCTGAGTGCGCTGCCCTGGATGTCGACGTGCCTGTTGCGCAGCGTCGTGAGCCCGTACGAGCCGTTGCTGCTGGCGTATTCCTCGTTGCCCACGCGCAGGAAGGTGGTGTCGAGCAAGCGCACCAGGGTGGCCATGACCGATTGCCGCTGCAGCGGCGCCTTGGCGCCGGTGGCCAGGTCGCGCGCCACGCGGCGGCGAATCGCAGGCAGTGCGCGCCCGAAGGCTTCCAGCCGCTCGAATTTGCGTTCGTCCTTCAACGTACGCCATTCGACGTGATACCGGTACTGTTTGCGGCCACGTGCGTCGATCCCGGTGGCCTGCAGGTGGCCGTTCGCGACCGGGCAGATCCATACCTTGTCGTAGGCCGGTGGTATCGCGAGGCGGCGAATGCGCAGGATCTCATCGTCGTCGCGCAGCCAGTTGCCGCGGCTGTCCCGGTAGCGAAAACCGGCGCCACGCCGGACCCGGCTCCAGCCCGGCATGTCGGGATTCACGTAGACCAGACCGTTGGCAAGGGGAACGGGGCGTGGATTCGCGGTGGGCATGGTGTTTGCGACAATCTCGACCGAGCAGTGCAGAGAGATCTACAGCCTGCCGATGCGGTCGGCGCGCCGCTGTAGGACGCTGCAAGCGTTGCCGGTGCGAAGCACACCTGTCGCACCGTCCTGCTTTCTTGTCGAATTCCCTTTCTCCCGGAGATTTCCATGTCGTCAGTCTGGTCCCGTCGCGCCCGTTGGGGTGCGCTTCCTGCCGTTGTCGTGCTCGCAGCAGCCTGCAGCTCGGTCGCGCCGACGCGCGTCGCCGAGCCCGTCAAGGTCAAGGTCTTCGTCGGCGCCATGTTCGAGATCGGCCAGAACACCGGGGACCGCGCCGGCGAGTTCCAGCACTGGTACGAGCGCTACTGGAAGGGGGCCGTGCCGGTGACCGTGCCCGGTGCGCTGCAGCCCGTGTACTGCAACACGGACGGCGTCTGCGGCTCGGTGCTCGGCATGGGCAAGGTCAACTCGTCGGCGTCGATGCAGGCGATCCTGACCAGCCCGAAGTTCGATTTCTCGAAGGCCTACTACGTGATATCCGGCGTTGCCGGCACGCCGCCCTCGCGCGGCACCATCGGCGAGGTCAGCTGGGCCACGTGGCTGGTCGACTACGACCTCGGCCACCGCTGGGCGCCGGAGGAGAACAAGGCCGGCGAACCCACCTTCATGCCGCGCAAGGGCTACGAGGAATACCGCCGCTTCAAGCTCAATCCCGAACTGGTCGCCTGGGCGATGAAGCTGTCGGCCGACACCCCGCTGAAGGACTCCGATTCCGCCAAGGCCTACCGCCTGCGCTACCCGCAGGCGGCGGCGCGGGCCGCGCCCTTCGTCGGCACCGGCACCCACATGACCGGCGACACCTTCTTCCACGGCCCCGGCATGTCGAACCAGGCGCAGTACATCGCCAAGCTGTACGGCGCCGACGACTACGTGATCACCGAGATGGAGGCGGCCGCGATCACGCTGGTGATCAAGCGCCAGTACGGGACCGACCGGGTGATGAGCCTGCGCGGGGCGGTCAATTTCGACCAGGGCAACCCGCGCGAGACCACCCTGCAGCACCTGGACCCGGCACCCGGCGAAACCGCCGGCGGCTTTGCCGAGACGGTCCAGAACGTCGAGCTCGTCGGCAGCCGCGTGGTCGATCACATCGTCGCCGACTGGCCGCAGTGGCAGGCCGGCGTGCCGCCGCTTCCGGCGCGCTAGAACAAGGAGGCGGTCTGCGCGGCCGCCTCGTCGGCCGGTGCCTTGCCGCGCCGCGCCGCGCCGCCCAGCACCACCGGCTCAGCGGCGGCTTCGCCGGCCCTGGCGAGTGTGCCGACCCGCACGCCCAGCAGGCGCAGCGGCCGCTCGAGCGGCACCCGCTTGAGGCATTGGCCGGCGATCCGGCGGATCGCCTTCGCATCGGCCGTGAAGGATTCGATGGTCTGGTCGCGGGTCGCGATCTTGAAGTCGCCGTAGCGCAGCTTGATGCCGATGGTCTTGCCGACGTAGCCCTTGCGCTGCAGGTCCGCGGCCAGCTGCTCGCACAGGCGGGTGAAGATGGCGCCGAGCTCGGAGCGGTCGCGCACCGCATGCAGGTCGCGCTCGAAGGTGGTCTCGCGGCTCATCGACACCGGCTCGCTCTCGGTCACGACCGGCCGCTCGTCGCGGCCCCAGGCGACCTCGTGCATCCAGGCACCGGTGGCCTTGCCGAAGTGGGCGATGAGCCAGTCGCGCTCCTTTGCGGCGAGTTCGCCGATGGTGCGGATGCCGTGGCCCTGCAGCTTCTCGTCGGCCTTGGGCCCGATGCCATTGACCTTGCGGCAGGGCAGCGGCCAGATGCGGGCCTGCAGGTCGCGCTCGAAGACGATCGAGATGCCGTTCGGCTTGTCGAACTCGCTGGCCATCTTGGCCAGCAGCTTGTTGGGCGCGACGCCGATCGAGCAGGTCAGGCCGGTGGCTTCGAGAATCGACTTCTGGATCAGCCGGGCCAGCACCCGCCCGCCTTCGCGCTGGCCGCCCGGCACATCGGTGAAATCGATGTAGACCTCGTCGACGCCGCGGTCCTCCATGAGCGGGGCGATCTCGGTGATGACCTGCTTGAAGCGGCGCGAGTATCGGCGGTATTCGTCGAAGTCCACCGGCAGGATCAGCGCCTGCGGGCACAGCTTGGCAGCCTTCATGAGCCCCATCGCCGAGCCGATGCCGAACTGGCGCGCCGCGTAGGTGGCGGTGGTGATGACGCCGCGGCCGGCGTAGTCCTTGAGCAGCGGGAAGGCGGCCACCGGGATGTCGGCCAGGGTGCCGCCTTCGGGCACGTTGCGCAGCGCCTCGTCGACTTTGCGCCGGCCGCCGCCGATCACCATCGGCAGGCCCTTGAGCTGCGGGTAGCGCAGCAGTTCGACAGAGGCGTAGAAAGCGTCCATGTCGAGGTGGGCGATGCGGCGGATCGGTGCGGTCGTCACGGCTTCGATTGTCGCCCACCGCCGCCGCGGCGAGGCTTGCGCTGGATGGCATGGCGGTGCCATGATCCGGCCCATGCAGACGCTCGCAACGATCCTCTGGCGCCGCCTCGGGCAACCGGGCCACGACGTCTGCCGGCTCGAGCGCGCGGGCGAGAACTGGCAGATCGACGGCGGGGCCGCCTTCCGCCACGAGGACGGCCGGGTCGCCCAGCTGCACTACCGCGTGCGCTGCGACCGCGCCTGGCATACCCAGTGGTGCACGGTGCGCGGCTGGCTCGGCGGCGAGGCCATCGACCTGTCGATCGTCCACGGCGCCCATGGCGTCTGGAAGCTCAATGACGTGCCGGTCGCCGAACTCGGCCACTGCGTCGATCTGGACCTCGGCTTCACGCCGGCGACCAACCTGCTGCAGCTGCGCCGGCTGCACCTGGCTGCCGGCGAGGCTGCCGATGCGCCGGTGGCCTGGCTCGACCTCGACGGCGGCGGCCTGACCGAACTGCAGCAGCGCTACGAGCGGCGCAGCGACAGCGACTACTGGTACGCGGCACCGCGCTTCGACTACGAAGCGATGCTCGAAGTCACGCCCGACGGCTTCATTCGTCGCTACCCCACGATGTGGGAAGCCGAAGCCTGAGTCAGTGGTCGTGGCGCAGGTAGGAGGCCTGCTTCGGAAGCCGCCAGGCGACCGCGAAAGCCACCACCATCATGCCGGTCACGTACCAGAAGAAGGCGCTCTCGTGGCCGATAGACTTGAGCCCCAGCGCGACGTACTCGGCCGACCCGCCGAAGATCGCATTGGCCACCGCATAGGCCAGCCCGACACCCAGCGCGCGCACTTCGGGTGGGAACATCTCGGCCTTCACGATGCCGCTTATCGAGGTGTAGAAGCTCACGATGGCCAGGGCCAGGATGATCAGCAGGAAGGCCGCGACGGGGCTGGTCACGCCCTGCAGCGCGGTCAGGATAGGCACCGTCGCGACGGCACCCAGGCCGCCGAACAACAGCATGTTGGTGCGCCGGCCGATGCGGTCTGACAGCGCGCCGAACAGCGGCTGCATGCACATGTAGACGAACAGCGCGACCGTCATCACGTAGCTGGTGGTCTTGATCGGCAGGCCGACCGTGTTGACCAGGTACTTCTGCATGTAGGTCGTGAAGGTGTAGAAGATCAGCGAGCCGCCGGCGGTGTAGCCGAGCACGGTGAAGAAGGCGGCCTTGTGATGCTTGAAGAGTCCCGCGAGGCTGCCGGCCTCCTTGCTGGCGCGCGATTCGGCGCTTTGCGTCTCGTGCAAAGTGCGGCGCAGGAACAGCGCCACGACCGCCGCGATGGCGCCGATCACGAAGGGGATGCGCCAGCCCCAGGCCTTGAGCTCGGCCTCGCTCAGCAGCTGTTCGAGGATCACGATGACGAGCACCGCGAGCAGCTGGCCGCCGATCAGCGTGACGTACTGGAAGGACGAGAAGAAGCCGCGCTGGCCGCGCAGCGCGACCTCGCTCATGTAGGTGGCGGTGGTGCCGTACTCGCCACCCACCGACAGGCCCTGGAACAGCCGGCAGACCAGCAGCAGGAAGGGCGCCCAGGCGCCGATGGCCGCATAGGTCGGCAGGCAGGCGATGGCGAGCGAGCCGGCGCACATCATGGTGACCGAGATCAGCATCGAGGTGCGGCGGCCGTAGCGGTCGGCGACGCGGCCGAACAGCCAGCCGCCGATCGGGCGCATCAGGAAGCCGGCGGCGAACACGCCGGCGGTGTTGAGCAGCTGCGCGGTCGGGTCGGACTTGGGAAAGAAGGAGGGCGCGAAATAAAGCGCGCTGAAGGCGTAGACGTAGAAGTCGAACCACTCGACCAGGTTGCCTGAAGAGGCCGCCATGATCGCGAAGATGCGGTGGCGCTTTTCTTCGGAGGTGTAGGGGCGGTGGGAGATGGCGGGATCGACGGCCGCAGCCGTCCCCGCAGCGGACGCGGCGGAGCTCATGGAGAAGTGCTTCTATCGAGTTGTTATGGCGCTCTCGATGATGCCCCATGGCGCCCGCCGACGCTGTCAGCCGGGGCCGTGACCCGACTGGCAGCGCGCCTTCACGTTCAGAAGGTGCCGGGCAAAAGGATGCTGGAGTCGACCTGGTCGATCTGCGTGCGGCCGCAGAAAGCCATCGTGATGTCGAGTTCCTTGTGGATGATCTGCAGCGCGCGGGTCACGCCGGCCTCGCCGTAGGCGCCCAGGCCGTAGAGGAAGCTGCGGCCGATCATCGTGCCGTGGGCGCCCAGCGCGCGCGCCTTGAGCACGTCCTGGCCGCTGCGGATGCCGCCGTCCATCCAGACCTCGATCTCGGTGCCCACCGCCTCGGCGATCGCCGGCAGCGCCGCGATCGAGGAGGGCGCGCCGTCGAGCTGGCGGCCGCCGTGGTTCGAGACGATCAGCGCATCGGCGCCGCTGGCCGCCGCCAGGCGCGCGTCCTCGACGTCCATGATGCCCTTGAGGATCAGCTTGCCGCCCCAGAGCTTCTTGATCCACTCGACGTCGGCCCAGGAAAGCGTCGGGTCGAACTGCTCGGCGGTCCAGGACGAGAGCGAGGACAGGTCCTTGACGCCCTTGGCGTGGCCCGCGATGTTGCCAAAGGTGCGGCGCTTGGTGCCCAGCATGCCCATGCACCAGCGCGGCTTGGTCGCGAGGTTGATGAGGTTCTTGATCGTCGGTTTGGGCGGCGCCGTGAGGCCGTTCTTGATGTCCTTGTGGCGCTGGCCGAGGATCTGCAGGTCGAGCGTGAGCTGCAGCGCGCTGACGTTGGCGGCGCGGGCGCGCTCGATCAGGCGCTCGATGAAGTCGCGGTCGCGCATCACGTAGAGCTGGAACCAGAACGGGTGGCGGTCGGTCTTCTCGGCGATGTCCTCGAGCGAGCAGATGCTCATGGTCGAGAGCGTGAACGGGATGCCGAAGGCCTTGGCCGCGAGGGCTCCGAGGATCTCGCCGTCGGCATGCTGCATGCCGGTGAGGCCGGTCGGCGCGATCGCCACCGGCATCGCGACCTCCTGGCCGATCATCGTGGTGCGGGTCGAGCGGCCCTCCATGTTGACCGCCACGCGCTGGCGCAGCTTGATCTTCTGGAAGTCGCTTTCGTTGGCGCGGTAGGTGCCTTCGGTCCAGGCGCCGGAGTCGGCGTAGTCGTAGAACATGCGTGGCACGCGGCTCTTGGCGATGACTCGCAGGTCTTCGATGGTCGTGATCTTGGACAGGTCTGGCACGAGAAAGGGCTCCTGGGTTCTGTGGCTGCGCAATGCGTATTATCTTCGGGACCGACCGCGCCCTGTAACCGGTGCACCAAGGCGGCACGGCAGTTGCTTGGATCTGGCGCATGGAAACGCCCGTCCTGCCTTCCATGTTTCCCATTCAGCACGACCCACAGGAGCCATCCCCCATGAACCGCAACGACGTCACCGAGAAGATCATCACCGTGAAGGTGGCCAAGGGCATTCAGTGGGCCGACGTGGCGAAAAAGCTCGGCTTGTCGAAGGAGTGGACCACCGCCGCCTGCCTCGGCCAGATGACGCTCGACGCTGCCCAGGCCAAGGTGATCGGCAAGATCTTCGGACTCACGGCCGAAGAACAGAAGTGGCTGCAGGTGGTGCCGTACAAGGGCTCGCTGCCGACCCCGGTGCCGACCGATCCGCTGATCTACCGCTGGTACGAGATCGTGAGCGTCTACGGCACCACGATCAAGGAGCTGATCCACGAGGAATTCGGCGACGGCATCATGAGCGCGATCGACTTCAGCATGGACATCCAGCGCCAGGCCGACCCCAAGGGCGACCGCGTGAACGTGGTGCTGTCGGGCAAGTTCCTGCCGTACAAGACCTACTGATCGGGTCTGCCGGAGAACTCAACGCTTGAGCAACTCGTCGCTGATGATGATCTTGCGAACCTCGGTCGTTCCCGCGCCGATCTCCAGCAGCTTGATGGCACGGTAGAGGCGGTTGACCTCGGACTCCCAGATGTACCCGGCGCCGCCGTGGATCTGCACCGCCTCGTTCAGCACCTTGTTCATGGTCTCCGACGCATACATGACCGACGCGGCCGTGATCATGTGGATGTCGCCGCGGCCGCCGCCGCCGACCTCCAGGTCGTTTGCCGCGCGCAGCGCCTGGTAGGTGAAGACGCGCATCGACTCGATCCACACGTACATGTCCGCCAGCTTGGCGCGGATCATCTGGAAGTTGGCAATCGGCTGGCCGAACTGCTGGCGCGTGCGTGCGTAGTCGAGTGCGAGCTGGAGCGCCCGCTCGCAGATCCCCAGGCAGATCGGGGAGATCATCGCGCGCTCCAGGTCCAGGCCGCTCATCACGACCTGCACGCCGCGGTCTTCCTCGCCGATGCGGTTGCGCGCCGGCACCCTGCAATTCTCGAACACGAGTTCGGCCGTCTGGCTACCGCGGAATCCCATCTTCGTGAGCTTCTGGGCGACCTTGAAGCCGGGCATGTCCTTCTCGACGACGAAGGCCGATATGCCCTTGGCACCCTTGTCCTTGTTGGTCTTGGCATAGACCAGCATCACGTCGGCCACCGCGCCGTTGGTGATGTAGATCTTGCTGCCGTTGAGCAGGTAGTCGTCCCCGTCGCGGGTGGCCGTCGTGCGCATCGAGCCCATCGCATCGGAGCCGGCGCCCGGCTCCGTCAGTCCCAGCGCGCCGATCGTCCTGCCGCTGCAAAGCCCCGGCAGCCAGGTTTTGCGTTGCGTCTCGTCGGCATTGCGGTAGATGTTGTAGAGGCACAGGTTCTCGTGGGCGACCCAGCTCAATGCCAGCGCATGATTCCAGCGCGAGAAGGCCTGCACGACCAGGCCGCTCGCGAACAGGTCGAGCCCTGCACCGCCGTGGACTTCCGGCACCGGAATGCCGAAGTAGCCGGTCGCACCGATCTGCGCAAAGGCTTCCGGTGGCCACCATTCCTCATCGTCCATGCGCTGGGACAGCGGATAGAGCTCGTTGCGCGCAAAGCGGTCGGCCTGATCGAGGATGGCTTGCTCGTCGTCTGAAAGGCCGGAGAAGCGCTGTGCCGCGCTCAGGGTCGAAGCGGTGGTGTTCATGAAGATGCGATGCCGGGTGAAGGTACGGAGAATGCCGAGTGGCGGGTTCAGTCGACCCGCTGGTCGTCGTCCAGTGGAAAGCGTGCGAGCTCGTGCCGCTGCAGCTTGCCCGTGGTGCTGCGCGGCAGTTCGTCCGATCGCACGAACTGCAGGTAGCGCGGCCGCTTGTAGCCGGCGAGCCGCTCTCGGCACCAGGCGACGATCTCTTCGCGCGTTGCCGTCTTGTCCGCCTGCAGGACCAGCACGGCCTTGATGGTCTCGCCCCAGTGCGCATCGGGTACGCCGAACACGCAGGCTTCCTGAATGGCGGGATGCCGGCTGATGACCGCCTCGACCTCGGCGGGATAGACGTTCTCCCCACCGGTCTTGATCAGGTACTTCTTGCGATCGACGAAGCTGAGCGTGCCGTCGTCCTGGCGGCGCAGCAGGTCGCCGGTGTGGAGCCAGCCGCCCTTGAAGGCCTCGGCGTTGGCGGCGTCGTCGTCGAGGTAGCCCGACATGACCGTCGGGCCGCGGACCACGCATTCGCCGGGCATGCCGACCGGCATGTCGTTCATGTCGTCGTCGACGATGCGCACGTCCATCAGCGGGGAGGGCAGCTTGCGCAATGTCGGTGTCTCGCCCGGTCTCGATCGCCTGTGCGCAAGCAGGTAGCTGGTCTCGCTCTGGCCGAAGGCATCGTAGAAATCGATGCCGCAGGCCTCGGTCAGCCGCGCAACCACCTGCGGCATCATGTTCGCGTAGCCGATGGCGAAGCGCAGCGTCGACAGGTCGTGTGCGGCGCGTGCGGGGTGATCGAGAAAGTCGGTGATCACGCCTGGCAGCAGCAGCGTCCAGGTCAGGCGGTCGCGCTCGATCAGCGCGAACATCTGCGCGACGTCCGCCCGCCTGAAGGTCGCGTAGCTGCCGCCCGTCCAGACCGTCGCGTAGAGCGACTCGTCGCCGCCGCAATGAAAGAGCGGGAGCCATCCGATGAAGCCGTCGCGCTCGGTGAGTCCGAACCATTGCGCCAGCCGCAGGCCGCGCGTTGCCGCCGCCTGCTGGCTGATCAACGCGCCCTTCGGTTGGCCGGTGGTGCCGCTGGTGAAGAGGATGTTGTGGATGTCGCTGCCCTGTGCGATGCGCGGTGGTTCGGCAGGATGGCTTGCGCGCAGCAGGGATTCGTAGTCGTCGAAGCCTTCCGCCGGACCGAAGGAGATCCAGTGCCGGATCTCCGGCGCGTCGGCACGAAGCTTCGTGGCGATCGGTGCGAGCGTGTCCGACACCAGCAACCCGACGGGACCGCATTTGCGCAGGCAGGCCGCGAGTTCCGCCGGATGCAGGCGCACGTTCAGTGTCGCGGCGGTGATGCCCAGCGCGGCCAGGGCCGCATAGCACTCGATGTACTCGGGCCGGGTCTCGGAGAGCACGGCGAGGGTGTCGCCCCGGCGATAGCCGAGCTCATGCAGCGCATTGGCCAGACGCCAGGCGCGATCGCCCAGCTCGGTGTAGCTGCGTCGGCCCTCGGTCCAGGTCACTGCAGTGCGGCCCGCATGGAGCGAGAACGCACGGCGGAACATCGCATCGAGCGTGATGCCGCTGGCTTGCCCGGCCTGTGAGCGCCAGTCATTCATGGCGCGGCTCCGCGGATGGCCGCGCGTTGCCGCGCGAGGCGAAGGCGGCGACCCGATTCGCGAAGTCCTCGGTCTCCGCACAGCGGACGAAGGCGGCCTTCTCGCGGTCCAGGTGCGCCTGCAAGGCATCCCGGGCCTGCACCGCGGTCAACTGCTTGAGCTCGGCGATCGATTGCCGCGGCATCGCGGCGAGCCTGCGAGCCCAGGCCAGCGCCTCTTCGTCGGCGCGTTCGGCATCGACGATGCGATTGACGAAGCCGAGCGCATGCGCCTCCTCGACCGTGAAGCTGCTGTGCAGCGTGAGCAGTTCGAAGGCGCGCGACGCGCCGACGCGCTGCGTGAGCCTGAAGCTCAGGCCGCCGTCGGCGGACCCGCCCAGCTGTGCGTACGCCGTCACGAAGCGAGTGTTGCGAGCCGCGAGCACCAGGTCGCAGGCCAGGGCCAGCGATATGCCGCCGCCTGCGACCGCGCCATGGACGCTGGCAATGACCGGCAGTTCGGTGCGGTTGAGCGTCATCACGCTGGCGTGGAAGCTGTCAATCATCCGGCCGATGAAGGCTGGCTGGTCGCCGCGATGGGCATCCATGGCCGCCACGTCGCCGCCACCGCAGAAGGAACGGCCTTCGCCCCGTAGCACGACGGCGCGGGCGCCCGGCATCGCGATCGCCCGATCGATCGCATGGCGCAGCGATTCGATGGCGCCGAAGTCGAGCGCATTGAGCGAATGAGGGCGCTGCAGCGTGATGGTGGCGACTTCGCAGTCGAAGTCGACGCGCACGGCTTGATCGTTGTTCATGGGTCTCCGGGACGTGGCGCGTGCAGCCCGACCGAGCTGTTGACCATCACTCAATAAATGGGCTTCGACGAGAAGGAGATCAGACACGCGATCGCCTGGATTGGGAAGGGTCGGCACGTCGGGTTTTACCCTTAGATCCAATCATGCAGAGTGAAGAGGCGGAGATCCAATCTCCGAATGAAAAGGGAAAGATTCGTCCGGAAATCGCGAATTGGAAAATTGAGTCGGGGTCACAACTCTGTTGACACCGGCGTTTCGCCACCGCAATATCCGGCTCGAAAACCCATGACGCCGGCACCGGCGCGGAGACAAAGCCTTGATCCTCGAACCCGCATCGCCCCGAAAGGGCCAGCGCCCATGCTGAGCATCGCCAACCTGCAGGTGTTCTACGACCATGCGGTCGAGGCGGTGCGGGACGTGTCGCTCGAAGTGGGCAAGGGCCGCATCGTCGCCCTGCTCGGCAGCAACGGCGCGGGCAAGTCGACGGTACTCAAGTCGATCTGCGGCGTGCTGTACCCGGAAGACGGCGAGATCACCGGCGGTTCGATCCGCTACGAGGACGCGGCCATCGACCATTGCCCGCCGCACGAAATCGTGCGCCGCGGCCTGGTGCAGGTGCCCGAAGGGCGGCGCCTCTTCGACACGCTCACGGTCGAGGAAAACCTGCGCATGGGCGGCTATCTCCGTCCTGCCTCCGCGACTGCCGAGGCGCTGGCGGGCATCTATGCGCTGTTCCCCGCCATCGAGGCTCACAAGCACCGCGTGTCGGGCTACCTCTCTGGCGGGCAACAACAGATGGTCGCCATCGGGCGCGCGCTCATGGGCGAGCCGCGCCTGCTGCTGCTCGATGAGCCGTCGCTCGGCCTGGCGCCGCAGATCATCGAGGAGATCTTCGGCATCATCCGGCGCTTGCGCGACGAGCGTGGCCTCACGGTGCTGCTGGTCGAGCAGAACGCGAGGCTCGCGCTGTCGGTGGCGGACTATGGCTACATCATGGAGCGCGGCCGCGTCGTCCTCGACGACACGCCGACGCGGCTGCTGGCAAATGACGACGTCAAGGAGTTCTATCTCGGCGTGCAGGCCGGTGGCCAGCGCCGCAGCATGCGCGAGATCAAGCATTACAAGCGGCGCAAGAGGTGGCTCTCGTGAGTGCGCCCGCATTGCTGGAACTGCAGGGCATCGGCAAGCGCTTCGGCGGGCTGGAGGCACTGGCGGGCATCGACTTGCGGGTGCAACAGGGACACATCTTCAGCGTGATCGGGCCCAACGGCGCGGGCAAGACGACCCTCTTCAACCTGGTCTCCTGCCTGCTGCCGCCGAATACGGGCCGGATCGTGTTCGACGGCCACGACATCGCGGGCTCGCCTGCCCACAGCCTCTCCAGGCGCGGCATCGCGCGCACCTTCCAGAACCTGGCGGTGTTCAAGCACGAGAGCGTCATCGACAACATCCTCACCGGGCTGCATGCGCGCCTGTCGACCGGCGTGTTCGGCGCCGCCATGTTCTGGGGTGCGACGCGGCGTGCCGAGATATCGGCGCGCGAGACGGCCGAGGAGATCGTGGAGTTTCTCGAGATCGAGACCATTCGCGACCTGCCGGTCGGGACCCTGTCCTATGGCCTGCAGAAGCGGGTCGAGCTGGGGCGCGCGCTTGCCATGCAGCCACGCCTGCTGCTGCTCGATGAGATGGTCTCGGGCATGAACCAGGAAGAGACCGAAGACATCGCCCGGTTCATCCTCGACATCCGCGAGGAACGCAACATCACGGTGATGATGATCGAGCACGAGATGGGCATCGTGATGGACATCTCCGACCACGTCTGCGTGCTGAACTTCGGCCGCAAGATCGCCGACGGCACGCCGGCCGAGGTCGCGGCCGATCCCGCCGTTGTCGCGGCCTATCTGGGCGTCGGCACGGAGGCCCTGGCATGACGCGCGACCATCGCCTGAGCGCGGACTCGGCGCTGCCGCCCGGCGTCGCCGAAGGCAGGGCGACCATGCCGGGTCTGCTGCGCCATCGGGCGCGTCATACGCCGGACCGCGTCGCCTTGCGCGAGAAGGTCCGCGGCATCTGGCAGGGCACCACCTGGGCCGCCTACTTCGAGCAGGTGCGCGCCTTCGCCCTGTTCCTGCAGGACGCCGGCTTCGGCCAGGGCGACAAGCTGGTGATCGCGTCGGACGGCACGCCCGAGTGGTTCATTGCGGATCTGGCGGCGCAGTCGCTCGGCGGCGTGACGGTCGGCATCTACCCGACCAACCCCTGGCCGGAGCTCCAATACATCGTCCGGCACTGCGCCGCCAAGGTCGCGGTATGCGGCGACCAGGAGCAGACCGACAAGGTGCTCGAAGCCATGCGCCAGGCAGACGGCCTGCCGGCGCTCCAGCGGGTGCTCGCGGTCGACTGGAAAGGCATGCGCCACTACGACGAGCCGATGCTCATGCCGTTCGCGAGCGCCCTCGAACGGGGCCGCGCGCTGGCACGACAGCCCGGGCGCTGCGAAGCATGGGAATCGATCGTCAAGACCCTGAGTGCCGACCAGGATGCGCTCATCGTCTACACCTCGGGCACGACCGGAATGCCGAAGGGCGCGCGCCTGTCGCATGCGGGCATCCTCTCCGACGCGGCTGTTCTGGGCCAGGTCCAGGGCTTCGCCGGCAAGCCGCTCACGGTGGTGTGCTACCTGCCCCTGTGCCACGTGGCGGAGCGGCTCATGTCGCCCGTCATGCAACTCGTGTATGGCTCGGTCGTCAACTTCGCCGAGTCGATCGATGCGGTTGCGCACAACCTGCACGAGATCGGGCCGAGCTTCTTCTTCGGCGTACCCCGCATCTGGGAGAAGCTGCAGTACGAGATCCTCATCAAGTCGCGCGATTCGCGGCCCATCGCGCGCCGCGCCTTCGAGCGCGCGATGGCCATCGCGACACCCATCGCCGAGCGCACGATCGCCAACGGCGGCCGCCCGGTGAGCCGGCGCGATGCCCTCGTGGCCTGGGCTCTTCGCGTCGCGGTGTTCAGCAACCTGCTCGCCGGCATCGGGCTCGACCGCACCTGGGTCGCGATGACGGGCGGTGCCTCCATATCGCCTTCGGTGATCCTGTTCTTCCGCGCGCTGGGCGTGCCGATCTACCAGATCTACGGCATGACCGAGACCAGCGGCGCGACCCATGCGCAGTCGGCCGCCATGTCGCGGCTGGGCTGGTGCGGCCCGCTGCTGCCGGGCATCGCGGAGCAGCGCGTCGCGCCCGACGGCGAACTGCAGGTGCGCGGTGCCGTGGTGTTCAAGGGCTATCTGCATGACGATGAAGCGACGCGCGCCGCCTTCGACGATGGCTGGCTTCGCACCGGCGACATCGTCGAACTGGACGAGGCCACCGGGCAGGTGCAGATCGTCGATCGCAAGAAGGCCATCCTGATCACGAGCGGCGGCAAGAACATCACGCCCTCGCTGATCGAGAACGCGCTGAAAGAGAGCCTTTATATCAGCGAAGCCGTGCTGCTCGGCGATGGCCGGCACTTCGTATCGGCGCTGATCCAGATCGACCTCGACACCGTGGGCAAGTGGGCGCAGGAGCGCGGCATCGCCTACACCACCTACGAGACCCTCGCGCAGCTGGACGCAGTGCGGGAACTGATCGGCATCGAGGTCAAACGGGTGAACGAGCGCTTTTCGCGCGTCGAGAGCATCCGCAAGTTCGTCCTCATCCGCAAGCAGCTCGACCATGACGACGGCGAGCTGACGGCGACCATGAAGGTGCGCCGGCGGGTCATCGAGCAGAAGTTCGCGGCCGAGGTCGCGCACATCTATGGACCCGTGGAGGAGGCCGCCTGATGAACTACTTCCTCAATCTGGTCACCTCCGGTCTCGTGATCGGCTCCTTGTACGGGCTGGTCGCGATGGGCTTCGCCATCGTCTACCGCGCCACCGGCATGGTCAACTTCGCGCAGGGCGAAGTGATGATGCTCATCGCCTACATCAGCTTCAGCCTGGCGACGATCCCGGGCATCGGCTTCGGTCCGTTGCTGGTTTGCGTGCTGGCGGTGTCGGTGCTGCTGGGGCTTGCGATCGAACGTGTGTTCATCCGGCCGATGCTGGGCGAGCCGATGTTCTCGCGCGTGATGGTCACCATCGGCCTGGCGGTGGTCATCCGCTCGGTCGTGATCCTGGTCTGGGGCGTCGAGCCGACCGCGTTCCCTCGCCCTTTCGGCAATGCGGTGATCCGCTTCGCGGGGCTGGCGCTCTATCCGGGCCAGATCTTCGCGCTGGTATCGCTGGCCGTGCTGTGTGTGCTGATGTGGCTCTTCTTCTCGCGCTCGCGCATCGGCATCGCGATGCGCGCGACCTCCAACAACGAGACGACGGCCTTGCTGATGGGCATCAACGTCAAGCGCATCAGCGGCATCGCGTGGGCGCTGTCGGCGGTGTTCGCGGCCTTCGCGGGCCTGGCCTTCTGCCTCATGTTCAGCCTGGAGCCCGAGAT
The DNA here is from genome assembly GCF_056394465.1 of Variovorax sp. 10N432. NCBI lineage: Bacteria > Pseudomonadati > Pseudomonadota > Betaproteobacteria > Burkholderiales > Comamonadaceae > Variovorax > Variovorax sp. 10N432. Next base: position 165,966 of record NZ_JBFTHX010000013.1, on the reverse strand, counting down.
CTCGCAGATGGGACTGCGCGGCTTCCCGGCCACCATCCTCGGGGGCCTCGACTCTGTCATCGGCGGCGCGCTCGGCGGCCTGGTGATCGGCGTGTTCGAGAACCTCGCCGGGGGCTACCTCGGGCGCGGTCTCAAGGAAATTGCGGGCTTCGTGCTGATCATCGTCGTGCTGATGGTCAAGCCCTACGGCCTCTTCGGCCAACGCGAAATCGAAAGAGTCTGATGCGCAGCAGAACCTATCAAGTCTCCTATGCCGGGTTGGTGTCGCTCTCGACCCAGCCCGCGACCTGGTGGTGGTCGTTCGCCGGGCTGGCACTGCTCGCGCTGGCGCCGGCGTGGTTCGGCTCGCACGGACTCAACATGCTGACCACCATCTTCGTGGTGTCGATCGGGGTGCTCGGGCTCAATCTGCTCTCGGGCGTGGCGGGCCAGATCTCGCTGGGCCATGCGGGCTTTCTCCTGATAGGCGCCTATGCCCAGGCCATCCTGACGACCGACTACCGCATTCCGACGCTTTTGGCGATTCCGATGGCAGGCGGCGTGGCCGCGGTGGCGAGCCTCGTCGTCGGCGTGCCATCGCTGCGCCTCAAGGGCTTGTACCTGGCGATCACCACCCTGGCCTTCACTTTCATCGTGCGGCATGTGGTGCTCTTCGCCGAGGAGGTCACGCGCGGTTCGGCGGGGATGCCGGTCGAGGCGTTGAGCGTGCTCGGCGTCTCATTCAAGGGCGACCAGCGTTTCTACTACGCGGCACTGGCGATGCTGGTGCTGTTCGTCTTCATCACGCTGAACCTGATGCGCACCCGCATCGGCCGCGCCTGGCTCGCCTTGCGCGACCACGACATCGCGGCCCGGGCGATGGGCATCGACCTCATGCGCTACAAGCTGTTGGCCTTCATGGTCAGCGCCTTCTACACCGGGGTGGCCGGGGCGATGGTCGCGTTGCAGACCCGCTTCGTCAACGTCGACACTTTCAGCGTGCTGATCAGCATCGAGGCGCTGGCGATGATCATCGTCGGCGGCATGGGGCGTGTCCATGGCGCGATCCTCGGCGCGGCGCTGATCCTGCTGCTGCCCGAATTGCTGAACCTGGGTTTCGATGCCGCGGGCGATGGCGTTCGCATGCTCATGGCCGACCGCATCTACGAGATCAAGGGCTTGATGTACGGCGTCGTCATCCTGCTGTTTCTGCGGCTCGAGCCCGAGGGCCTGGCCGGCATCTGGCGCAAGTCGAAGCGCTTCTGGGTGCAGTGGCCGCTGTCGCAATGAAAGCGCTCGCCACGCCACATCGATGACTTTCGCGAACTACGGGTTTCGGTCACAACAGGAGACAAGCATGCACAAGAGAAACGAAGCGATCGGGAATCGAACGCGCGGCGCCCTCGTCGCGCTGGCGGCATGGGGTGTGGCGTCGGCTGCGCTGGCGCAGGACGTGGGCGTCACCGCCACCGAGATCCTGATCGGCGAGGTCCAGCCCATGTCGGGCCCGGCCTCGCTGATCGGCAAGGCCGGCGCGGCAGGTTCCAAGCTGGCGATCGCCGAGATCAATGCCGCGGGCGGCATCAATGGCCGCAAGCTGCGCGCCATCTACGAGGACGACGGCTACGTGCCCGCGCGCTCGGTATCGGCCGTCAAGAAGCTGATCGATTCGGACAAGGTCTTCGGCCTGACCGGAACCACCGGCAGCTCGCACATGGTGGCGATGCTGCCGGCGATCGAGGAGGCGAAGATCCCGACCATCGTGCACATGGCGCCCAACCCGGCGGTGGTGACGCCACGCCGGCCCAACGTCTTCATGATCGGGCCCGACTACGACTATGCGGGCTATGTGCCGATCCGCTACATGGTCGAGAAGATGGGCAAAAAAGGCGGCAAGTTCGCAATCCTCTACCAGGACGACGACTTCGGCAAGGCGCTGCTGGCGGGCTACCAGAAGGCGGTCAAGGAGTTCGGGCTCAACAGCGTGGCCGAGATCTCGTTCAAGCGTGGCGCCAAGGACTTTTCGGCCGAAGTGCTGACGCTGAAGGAAAAGGGCGCCAACGCCATCTATCTGGGCACGCTCACGACCGAGTCGGCTTCGATCATGTCGGAACTGCGGCGCCTCGACATGGATGCGACGCTCGGCACCTTGTGGGCGGGGCAGCTGCCGGCCGCGGTGAAGCTGGCGGCGCCCTCGGGCTACCAGTACCTCATTCCCGACTACTACGCGTCGAACTACGACCCGGCGGGCGTCACGCTGATGGCGTCGGCCAAGAAGCTCCTCGGCGCGGACGACTACGCCAACTTCAACCGCTACACGGTGAGCGGCTATGTCGGCACGATGGTCTTCGCCGAAGGCGTGCGCCGCTGCGGCGCCAACGTGACGCGCACCTGCGTCATTTCGCAACTCGACAAGCTCAAGGACTTCAAGGTCGGCGGACTGAGCGGGCCGGTCTCCTTCGACAACCCGAAGGGCCAGGCCGTGATGCCGATCAAGCTCTTCCAGACCGATCCGGAAAGCGGCACCGTGAAGGCGCTGACCGACTTCATCGCCTACTGAACCGCACGGCCCGACCCGGACTTCATGACGATGCCGAAAACTCCATCCTCCGCCAGCACCGAGCGCTACCGTTCGGCCTTTCGCCCCGGCCTGTTCGAGGGCCGCACGGTCGTGGTGACCGGTGGCGGCAGCGGGCTCGGCCGCTGCGCGGTGCATGAGCTCGTCAGCCTCGGCGCCAACGTCGCGCTGGTCGGACGCCAGATGGACAAGCTCGATGCGGTATCCGCGGAGATCGCCACGATCTATCCGGAGCGGGCAGGCGGCATCACGCGCCATGCCTGCGACATCCGGGACGAGGAAGGCGTGAAGGCCACCGTGGCGGAGATCGTGGCGCGGCACGGCCGGATCGACGGGCTCTTCAACTGCGCCGGCGGGCAGTATCCGGCGAGGCTGCGCGATATCTCGCTCAAGGGCTGGGATGCGGTCGTTCGCAACAACCTGCACGGCACCTTCCTCTTCTCGCGCGAGTGCTACGTGCAGTGGATGGAAGCGCACGGCGGCAGCATCGTCAACATGCTGGCCGACATCTGGGGCGGCCTGCCGGGCATGGGGCACTCGGGCGCGGCGCGCGGCGGCGTGCTGACCTTCACCGAGACCGCGGCCTGCGAGTGGGGCCATGCGGGTGTTCGCGTCAACGGCGTCGCGCCGGGCTGGATCGCCTCGGCCGGTATCGACACCTACGACGAGGGCTACCGCAACGTGTTGCGCGGCCTGCGCGACAAGGTGCCGCTGCAGCGCTTTGGCACCGAGGCCGAGCTGTCGTCGGCCGTCGTGTATCTGCTGTCCGAGGCCGCCGGCTTCATCAACGGCACCGTCATCCGGGTCGATGGCGGCGTGCCGACCGCGCGGCCGACCTGGAAGCTGGAACCGGCCGAGCGCAGCTTCCCGTTCGATGGATTCCCGCAGTACCGGCCGCCCGAGACCTTCGCGGACCGCCAGCCGCCGGGAGCTGCGAAATGACCGCCGAACGTCCCCAGGTCAAGGTCGAGCGAGACGGCGCCGCCTGCCGCCTCACCATCGATCGCGCAGAGTCGCACAACACGATGTCCGACGCCGTGATGCTGGAACTGGTCGATGCGCTGCATGCCGCGGAGTCGATGGAGGGCGTGCGAGCCATCGTCCTCACCGGCGCGGGCGACAAGACTTTCTGCGCGGGCGGGCAGCTCAAGCCGACAGCCGATGGGTCGCCCTTCGCGCTGGAGCCGGGCCGCTTCGACAATCCGGTCGCCGAACTGTTCCGCGCACTGGACAAATGCAACCTGCCGGTGATCGCTCGCGTCAACGGCAGCGCCTTCGGCGGCGGACTGGGCCTGGTCTGCGCATGCGATTTCGCGGTGGCCTGCGACGACGCCATGTTCGGCACCACCGAAGCCAAGGTCGGCGTGTTTCCGATGATGATCCTGCCGCTGCTGATGCGCGTGATCCCACGGCGCCGGCTGCTGGAGATGTGCTTCTTCGCGCACCGTTTCGGCGCCGCCGAGGCCGAGCGCTTCGACATCGTCAACCGCGTGGTGCCGCGCGATGGCCTCGATGCGGTGGTAGACGACATGGTCGCGCGGCTGGCCGCCAACTCGCCGGTGGCGCTGCGCATCGGTCGCCGTGCGATCGGCGCGATCACCGACCTCTCCTACCATGACGCCCTCAACCTCGCGCAGGCCATCCTGCCGGTGCTCTCGCAGAGCGAGGACACGCGAGAAGGCATGAGGGCCTTCGCCGAACGCCGGGCACCCGTCTGGCCCGGACGCTGAGATCGACATGACCGCAGCTGCCACACCCTTGTTGTCCCGTCCCTTGCGGATCGGTTGCGCCAGCGGCTTCTGGGGCGACTCCGAAGCCGGCGCGGCGCAGCTCGTGCGCCACGGGAATGTCGATTTCCTGGTGTTCGACTTCCTCGCCGAGATCACGATGTCGCTGCTGGCGCGGGCCCGGGCGAAGTCGGCGGACGCGGGCTACGCGCCGGATTTCGTCCGCATCGTCGCCGCACTGGCGCCGGAACTGAAGGCGCGCGGGATCCGCGTGGTGTCGAACGCGGGCGGCGTCCATCCGGCCGCCTGTCGCGACGCACTGAAGAAGGCACTCGATGCGCAGGGCGTCGCGATGCGGATCGCGGTCGTCGAGGGCGACGACCTCTCCGTGCAGGCCGACGCGCTGCGTGCGGCCGGAACGCGGGAGATGTTCAGCGGCGCGCCGATGCCCGACAACTTCCTGAGCATCAATGCCTATCTTGGCGCGCAGCCGATCGCCGCCGCGCTCGACGCCGGGGCGGACATCGTCATCACGGGCCGGGTGGTCGACAGCGCCGTCACGCTCGCGCCGCTGGTGCACGCCTTCGGGTGGCGCTGGGACGAATGGGACAAGCTCGCGACCGGCAGCCTCGCCGGCCATCTGATCGAATGCGGCGCGCAGGCCACCGGCGGCATCTTCACCGATTGGGAACAGGTGCCGGGCTGGGACGACATGGGCTTTCCCGTCGTCGAGTGCGCGCCCGACGGCAAGAGCTTCGTTCTGACCAAGCCCCCGGGCACGGGCGGCCTGGTTTCGCCCGGCACGGCGGCCGAACAGATCGTCTATGAGATCGGCGATCCGCGGGCCTACCTGCTGCCGGATGTCTGCTGCGACTTCGCCGATGTGCGGCTGGTGCAGGAGGGCGAGCATCGGGTCCGCGTGAGCGGCGCGAGAGGCACCCCGGCCCCGCCGGACCTGAAGGTCAGTGCGACCCATGCCGACGGATGGCGCCTGCTCGGGACGCTCATGATCGGCGGCCCCCGCGCGGCCGGGAAGGCGCAGCGGGTCGGGGACGCGATCCTCGCACGGTGCCGGCGCCTGCTGGCCGAACGGGGCCTGACGGACTTCGGCGAGACGAGCCTGGAAGTGCTGGGTGCGGAAGGCACCTACGGCCCTCATTCGCGCATGCAGGACAGCCGCGAAGTCATCCTGAAGATCGCCGCACGGCATGGAGAGCGCGCCGCGCTCGAACTGCTGGCGCGCGAGATCGCGCCATCGGCCACCGCCATGGCGCAAGGCATCACCGGCTTTGCCGCCGGCCGGCCGTCGCCATCGCCTGTCGTGCGGCTCTTTTCGCTGCTGGTGGATCGCGGGGAGGTCGAGGCGCGCGTGAGTCTCGATGGAGAGGCGCTGCACTTCAACGAAATCCGGCCAACACTGGCGGGCGACGCGCCACGGCAACCGGACATCCCGGCGCCGCCGCAGCCGCGGATCGACGGGCCGACCGAGCGCGTGCCGCTCCTGCGCATCGCCCACGGCCGCAGCGGCGACAAGGGCGACATGGCCAACATCGGCATCATCGCGAGGTCGCCGGAGGCCTGGCGCGTGCTGCTGGAGGAACTCGACGCAGACAAGGTGGCGGCGTACTTCGCGCATGTCTGCAAGGGCACGGTCAGGCGCTATACGCTTCCGGGCTTTCACGCCCTCAATTTCACGCTGGCCAACGCACTCGGTGGCGGCGGCATCGCGTCGCTGCGCTACGACCCGCAAGGCAAGGCCTTCGCACAGATGCTGCTCGACCTGGAGATCGACGTGCCGACAGCCGTACTCCGGAAACTCTCATGAAACAGAACACCAAACCCGATTCGAGCAACGGCGGCGAAGCCGACAAGGTGACGCCGATCGCCGCCGGCAAACAGACGCCGAGACGATTGCGCCGCGCGGCAGAGATCCTCGCCGCCGCACGCGAGGTCTTTCTCGAAAAAGGCTTCGAGCGTGCGTCGGTCGGCGAGATCGCGACACGTGTGGGCGTGGTCGAAGGGCTGGTGTACTCGTACTTTCCGACCAAGCGCGACCTGCTCAACGAAGTGCTGCGCGGCATGTACGAGCCGCTGATCCAGGACATCGCCGACAGCTTCGCGCGCATCCATGGCCTGCGCAGCCGCCTGCGCTACCTCGTCTGGCGGCACCTGCGCGTCTATGTCGAAGAGCCCAGCCTGTCCCGCATCGTGCTGCACGAGGTGCGCACCAGCCCCGAATACTTCAAGTCGGTGCTACACGACCTGCATGTGCGCTACACGTCGTTCCTGCTGCTGACGGTGCGCGAGGCCATGCAGGCGGGCGAACTGCCGGCCGACACCGATGCCGAGACGGTGCGCAGCATGGTCTACGGCGGCATCGAGCACCGGATGTGGTCGCTGCTCTACGGCAGGGGTTCGATCGATGTGGAAGCCGTGGCGGACAGCTATACCGCCATGCTGCTGCACGGGATCCTGTCGCCGCGCGAGCGCGCGGGCGGCAGCGAAGCCGTGGCGCGCATGGCCAGCCACGGCGACGCGCCGTCGAGCGAAGACATCGAACGCCGCCTGGCGAGGCTGGAGCGCATCGTCGCGCAGGGACTGACACCCGCGCCCGCGCAGACGCCCGTCGTACCCGCTGCCGCCAAGCGGCGCAGGAAGTCGACATGACGCGGATCCGCAAGCTCTTCATCGCCAACCGCGCCGAGATCGCCCTGCGCATCGTGCGGACGGCCACGCGCATGGGCATCGAGACCGTCGTGCCGTGGCACGAGAAAGACCGGGCGGGCCCGGCGCTCGGCGCCGCGACCGAGACCGTCGAGGTGTTCGGCGAGCCGCCGGTGGCTGCGTGGCTCGACGCCCAGGCGATGATCCGCGCCGCGCGCGAAACCGGCTGTGATGCCATCCATCCGGGCTACGGATTCCTGTCGGAGAACGCGGCTTTCGCGCAAGCCGTGGCGGATGCCGGGCTGATTTTCGTCGGCCCCTCGGCCGCCGCGATCGAGTTGATGGGCGACAAGATCAGCGCGCGCCGCTTCGCGATCGGTCACGACGTGCCGGTGACGCCCTCGGCCGACGAGGCCGACGATCCGGCGAGCTTCGCGCAGCGGGCGCGCAGCATCGGCTTTCCCCTGCTCATCAAGGGCGCCGCCGGCGGCGGCGGCAAGGGCATGCAGATCGTCCGGCGAGAGCAGGATCTCGCGGCGGCCATCGACATCGCGCGGGGCGAGAGCCAGCGCTACTTCGGCGATGGCCGCCTGTTCGCGGAGCGCTTCATCGAGCAGCCGCGGCACATCGAAGTCCAGGTGTTCGGCGATGCGCACGGCGCAGTCATTCACCTCGGCGAGCGCGAATGTTCGATCCAGCGCCGCTTCCAGAAACTGATCGAGGAATCGCCGGCGCCCGGGCTCGCCCCGGCTTTGCGCGAGCGCATCTGCAGTGCGGCGGTGCGGCTGGCCTCCGCGGCAGGCTACGTGAACGCCGGCACGGTCGAATGCATCGTGTCGCCCGAGGGCGATTTCTTTTTCCTCGAGATGAACACACGGCTGCAGGTCGAGCATCCGGTCACCGAGATGGTCACCGGGCTCGATCTGGTCGAGCTCCAGCTGAGGGTCGCGCAAGGCGAGCCCCTCGACATCGCGCAGGACGATGTGCGCACCTCCGGACACGCGATCGAATGCCGCATCCTGGCCGAGGATGCGGACGCGGGCTTCGTGCCCGACACCGGGCGCGTCCTGCTGCTGCGTACGCCGCAAGGGCCTGGCGTGCGCTTCGACGGCGGCGTGACCGAGGGCGCGGCGGTCACGGCCGATTTCGACTCCATGCTGGCGAAGCTGATCGTGCATGGCGCGGACCGCCGGCTCGCCATCTCGCGCATGCGCACCGCGCTGGCCGAGACGACGATGCTCGGCGTGACCCTCAACAGCGACTACCTGGCTCGCGTGCTCGCTCATCCCGCCTTCGGGCGAGGCGAGACCGACACCGGCTTTCTCGAGCGGCATCGGGACGAGCTGCGTCCCGCACCGCTCACCGACGGCGAGCGCCGCGCCTTGCTGGCCGTCGCCGCCAGCGCTGCGCCCGACCGCGCGGTGCATCGGGTTCCCGAACCCTACGCCTCCATGGGCGCATGGCGCAACTGAATCAATCGAAGCGATCCTCATGACGACCCTACTTTTCAGCAACGCGCCGGGAGAGCGGCACCAGGTGCACAGGCTTGGTGAGGGCATGCAGGTGGACGATGCGAGGCTCGCAGTCAGGAGCCTCGGCGGGGGCGACTTCATCGCCCCCGTCGACGGCCGCGGCGAGCGCCTGTGCGCGGTGGCGCACGGGGACGCGATCTATGTGCAGCTCAAGGGGCGCGCCTGGCGGATCGATCGCGTGGACGCCACGCGCTCGCGCGGCGGCAGCGCATCGGAAGCCGCGGGCGCTTCGGTCGCGCCGATGCCTGGCGTGGTCGTGTCCGTTCACACCAGCGAGGGCCAGGCCGTGCGGCAGGGCGATCCATTGATGGTCATCGAAAGCATGAAGCTGCAGATGACCATCGGCGCTGCCGCGGACGGTGTCGTCGCCGAACTCCCATTCGCCGTCGGCCAGACCTTCCAGCGCGGCGCGATGCTGGTGCGCATCGCGTCGGGGGAGGGCGAAGCATGAGCCGGATCGAAAGCCGCATCGACACCGGGAGCGAGAGCTTCAGGCAGAACCGCAAGGCCATGCTGGCGCACGTCGAAGGCCTGCGCGCCCGCCTGCGCAAGGCCCGCTTCGAGCGGCCGGAGCGCGACATCGAGCGCCTGCACCGCCAGAACAAGCTCACGGTGCGCGAGCGGCTCGACCTGCTGCTCGATCCGGGCACGCCCTTCCTGGAAATCGGTGCGCTGGCCGCCAACCGTGCCTACGAGGGCGAGGTGCATGGGGCCGGGCAAGTGTCGGGCATCGGGATCATCGCGGGGCGCGAAGTCGTCATCCATGCCGACGATCCCAGCATCAAGGGCGGCGCCTGGTATCCGTTGTCGGTGAAGAAGATCGTCCGCACGCTGGACATCGCGATCGAGAATCGCCTGCCCGTCGTGCACCTGTGCGACAGCGCCGGCGGCTTCCTGCCGCTGCAGTCGGACCTGTTCCCCGACCGGCATGCGGCCGGACGCATCTTCCGCAACCAGTGCACGCTGTCGAAGATGGGCGTGCCGCAGATCGCGGTGGTGCTCGGCCACTGCACGGCTGGCGGCGCCTACATTCCGGCCTTGTGCGACTACAGCGTGATCGTGCGCGGCAATGGCGGCGTCTTTCTGGGAGGCCCCCCGCTGGTGAAGGCCGCGACCGGGGAGGTCGTTTCGGCCGAGGCCCTGGGCGGCGCGCAGATGCACACGACGGTCTCGGGCACCTGCGACTACGCCGCCGACGACGAGCCGCATGCCATGGCCATCGCGCGTGACATCCTCGCCCAGACCACGCCGATCCGCAAGCAGCAGATCGACCGCGTCGATGCCCAGCCGCCGCACTACGACCCGGTCGAGCTGTACGGCATCATCCCGACCGACTGGAAGACCGGCTTCGACATGCGCGAGGTGATCGCGCGCATCGTCGACGGCAGCGAGTTCCACGAGTACCAGCCCGGCTACGGCACCACGATGGTGTGCGGCTTCGCGCGCATCTGGGGGTGCAAGGTCGGCATCCTGGCCAACAACGGCGTGCTCTTCAACGACAGCTCGCTCAAGGCCGCGCACTTCATGCGGCTGTGCGACCGCGACCGCACGCCGCTGGTCTTCCTGCAGAACATCACCGGCTACATGGTGGGTCGCGAGTACGAGGAGCGCGGGATCACAAAGGACGGCGCCAAGATGATCATGACGCAGGTCGGCTGCACCGTGCCCAAGTTCACCGTGATCGTCGGCGGCTCGTTCGGTGCCGGCAACTACGGCATGTGCGGCCGCGCCTTCGACGGCCGCTTCCTCTGGATGTGGCCGCAGTCGCAGATCGCGGTGATGGGCGCCGAGCAGGCCGCCAATACGCTGGCCGAGGTCAAGGTGCGGCAGCTCCAGCGCAAGGGGCACGAGCTCACGGCGGAAGAAATCGCTGCCATTCGCGACCCGGTGCTGAAGAGCTTCGAGGAAGAAAGCGATGCCTACCACTCGACCTCGGAGCTGTGGGACGACGGCATCCTCGACCCGGTCGATACGCGCAATGCACTCGGCATGGCGATCGTCGCTTCGCTCAACGCGCCGTTCAACGAAGACATCGGCTACGGCGTGCTGCGGCTCTGAACGCCGGCCGGACCGCGCAGGAGACCCGCTTTCATGATCACGATCGGCGAAGACACGACCATCGGCAGCGCCTTCCTCGGCGCCGCCCGCCGCTACGGGGGCAATGCCTTCCTCGCGGTGCCGGCAAACCCTTCGCGCAGCTATGCGGCGGGAGGGCGGGAGATCAGCTACGCCGACGCGGCGGCGGAGGTCGAGCGGCTGATGCGCGTCTACGCGGAGGCCGGATACGGCGTCGGCCATCGCGTCGGCCTGCTGCTGGAGAACCGCCCCGAGCACCTGCTGCACAAGCTGGCGATGAACGCGCTGGGCATCTGCTGCGTGCCGCTGAACCCCGACCACAGGGCCGGAGAGATGGCCTTCGTCATCGATCACGCGCGCATCGACATGGTGGTGGTGACTGCGTCGCTCGAGCCGCTGCTGCGCGGCGCGATGAGCGAGTCGACGCGGCAGCCCCTGCCGGCCCGGCTGGACGCCTTCGACAGGATCCCCTCGCCACAGGTTCGCGCGGCTTCCACGACCCCCGGCCCCGAGACACCGGCCAGCGTGCTCTACACGAGCGGCACCACCGGCCGGCCCAAGGGCTGCGTGCTCTCGCATCGCTACGAACTGGCCGCCGGCGCCTGGTACGCGACGCGCGGCGGGCTGGCGACTTTCGGCGAGGGCAGCGAGAGGATCTACAACCCGCTGCCGCTGTTCCACGTCAACGCGTCGATCTTCTCGTTCTTCTGCGCGATGCTCAAAGGCAATTGCCAGATCCAGACCGACCGGTTCCAGAGCTCGCGCTGGTGGACCGAGGTGCGCGAGACGCGTGCGACCGTCGTGCACTACCTCGGCGTGGTCGTCCCGATGCTGCTGGGGCTGCCGCCTTCGCCGCAGGACCGCGACCACAGGGTGCGTTTCGCGATCGGTGCCGGCGTCGAGCCGCAGCGGCACGCGGTTTTCGAGCAGCGCTTCGGCTTTCCGCTGATCGAGATCTGGGGCATGACGGAGATGGTCCGTGCGCTGATCGACAACGCGGCCCCGCGCCAGGTCGGCACGCGCGCCTTCGGCCGTGCGCAGCCCGGGGTCGACGTCCGTGTGGTCGACGATGCCGATGTCGATGTGCCCGATGGCACCGATGGGGAGCTGATCGTGCGCCACTCGGCCGCGACGCCGCGCAAGGACTTCTTCAGCGGCTACCTCGACGACCCGGCCGCGACCGAGACGGCCTGGCGCGGCGGCTGGTTCCACACCGGCGACATCGTCAACCGCTCCGCCGACGGCATGCTGCGTTTCGTCGACCGGCGCAAGAACATCATCCGCCGCTCGGGCGAGAACATCGCAGCCGCGGAGGTCGAGGCGCTGCTGCAGACRCATTCGCTGGTCGAGCAGGTCGCGGTGCTGGCCGCACCCGACGAGATCCGCGAGGAAGAAGTGCTGGCCTGCATCGTCCTGCGGCAGAACGCCATGGAGGATGTCGATGCTGCCGTGAAGGCGCTTTTCGACTACTGCAATGCGAGGCTGGCGTACTACAAGGCGCCGGGCTGGGTCTGGATCACCGACCGCATCCCGACCACCGCCACGCAGAAGATCCAGAAGCACCAGATCTTTCCACCGGGTGTCGACCCACGCGAGCTGGCCGGCATGCGCGACCTGCGCAGCTGGAAGAAGCGGGGCTGAAAAGAAGGAACCGCCATGCCGATGCCTCCGCTCTTCCAGCGCGCGCTGTCGCTTCCCGCGATCGGGTCGCCTATGTTCCTCGTGTCGTTTCCGCCCCTCGTCACGGCACTGTGCAAGGCGGGCGTGGTCGGGACCTTCCCGCATGTCAATGCCAGGCCGCAGCCGCAGCTCGATGCATGGCTGGACGAGATCGAGCGTGAGCTTGCGGCCTTTCGGGCATCGAACCCCGATGCGGTCGTCGCGCCGCATGGCATCAACCTGATCGTGCATCGCACGAACCCGCGCTTCGAGCCCGATCTCGAAGTGGTCGTGCAGCACCGCGTGCCTTTCGTCATTACATGCCTGGGCAATCCGGCGCCGGTGGTGGAGGCAGTGCACGCCTACGGAGGCACGGTCTTCTGCGATGTCACCAGCGCCGACCATGCGCGCAAGTCGCTGCATGCCGGGGTCGACGGCCTGATCTGCGTCGGCGCCGGGGCGGGCGGACATGCGTCGAGCCAGAGCGGGTTTTCGATGGTGCGGGAGATCCGCGAGTTCTGGGATGGCTGCCTGGTGCTGGGCGGGGCGATCAACGACGGCTGGCAGATCCGCGCCGCCGAGGCGCTGGGTGCCGATCTGGTCTACATGGGCACGCGCTTCCTCGCGACGAAGGAGTCGCAGGCGCAGGACGCGTACAAGCAGATGGTGGTCGATTCGAGAGTGAGCGACCTGGTCTACACCGACCGCTTGTCGGGCGTGCATGCCAACTACCTCCGTCCATCGATCGAGCGCTTCGGCATCGACGTCGACACGCTGCCGCCCAAGGCGCCCGACATGAGCGCGCTGACCAACTCGGAGGCGCGGCTCTGGAAGGACCTGTGGAGCGCGGGGCAGGGCATCGCGACCATTCACGACATCCCCACGGTGGCGCAACTCGTGGAACGCATCGGGGCCGAGTACCGCGCGGCCTGCGCCCTGCCGCCCAGCCCGGCATTGGCGAAGCCGCTTCGATGACTTCAACGCCCGTCGACTTCTGGTTCGACTTCGCGTCGCCCTACGGCTATTTCATGGCCGAGAAGATCGACGCCGTCGTGGCCCGGCATGGCCGGCGCGTGCGATGGCGGCCGGTGATCCTGTTCGCCGTCCTGCGCGCGCTGGACCTCCCGGCGCCGATGGGCAGCGAGGTCAAGCGCGAGTACATGTGGCACGACTTCGAGCGTTCGGCCCGATTCCTCGGCGTTCCGTTTTGCATGCCGGCGGGGTTTCCGGCCGTCACGCAGAACGTGGCGCGTGCCTTCTATCTGCTGGAGCAGATCGATTCCTGCGGCGCGATCGACTTCGCGCGTGTCGCGATGCGGGGCTATTTCGTCGAGGGTGCGGACCTGGGCGATGCGATGCAGTCGGCGCGATGGGCATGCGGCGTGAATCCGGCGCTCGGCGATCCGGCGGACTTCGTATCGCGTCTGCGGGCCGACGACGCGCGGGCGATGCTGGCATCGGCCGTCGATGACGCGGTGCGGGAACGGGTGTTCGGTTCGCCAACGGTCGTGATCGACGGCGAGCGTTTCTTCGGCGTCGATCGCCTCCCGCAGATCGAAGCCTGCCTTGCGGGGACTCTATGAACGAATCGAGCTCAGATGCGCACGTGCTTGTCCATGTCGAAGGCGCGGTCGGCGTCATGCGCTTCAATCGCGCCGCGACGCTCAACACCCTCGACATCCCGATGCTGCTGGCGATGGAAGCCGCGCTCGGCGAACTGGAGGCGAACGATGCGGTGCGGGTCGTCGTGCTGACCGGCGCGGACGACCGTGCCTTCCTCGCCGGCGGCAACATCGCCGACCTCGACAGCCGGCGCGGCCTCCGGCATTACCAGGAGTTCGGCGCCATCGTGGCCCGGGTGTTCCAGCGCTTCGAGGCATGCCCGAAACCCACCGTGGCGGCGGTCAATGGGTGGGCGCTCGGCGGCGGGATGGAACTGCTGCTGTGCACGGACATCCGCCTGATCGCGGAGGATGCGCAGATCGGCCTGCCCGAGATCAAGCTCGGCCTCTTTCCCGGCGGTGGCGGTTCACAGCGTTTGATGCGCCAGATGCCCCTGTGCCAGGCCAAGCGCCTGATGTTTCTCGGCGAGCCGGTGTCGGCGCGGGAGGCCGTGACGCTCGGCCTCGTCAATGAATCGGTGCCGCGCGAGGAACTCATGCGCACGGCCATGGCGCTCGCCCACAAACTGGCCGCGAGGGCGCCGCTCGCGCTGAAGATGCTGAAGAGCGCCATGCACCAGGGCGCCGACATGCCGCTGGACAATGCCCTGCAGTACGAGCGGGCGATGATCAGCCTGGTCTTCGACAGCCATGACGCGCACGAGGGCTGTGCGGCCTTTCTCGAAAAGCGCCCGGCCCGGTTCCAAGGCACCTAGATCTGCGGCGATCGCCTGCCGCCAGCAGACTTGCAGGCATCGGCGCAGAATCCCTCGTCCAACATCGACGAGGAAAGATTCATGCGGATCCTGGTAGTGGGCGCGGGTGCGCTCGGCGGGTATTTCGGTGGCCGGCTGCTCGAGGCAGGCAAGGATGTCACCTTCCTGTTGCGTCCGCGAAGGGCGGCGCAACTCGCGAAGACCGGCCTGGTGATCAAGAGCCCGAAGGGCGACCTGGCGCTGCCGGCGCCGCCTTCGGTGCAGGCCGATGGCATCGAAGGCCCCTTCGATGTCGTCGTGGTCGGCTGCAAGGCCTACGACCTGGCAGAGACGATGACATCGTTCGCGCCCGCGGTCGGACCCGAGACGGCCATTCTTCCCTTGCTGAACGGCATGCGCCATCTGGACGAACTCGGCAATCGCTTCGGCGCCGAGCGCGTGCTCGGCGGACTGTGCATGATCTCGGCGTCCCTGGACGACGAGGGCACGGTGCTGCATCACAACGACATGCACGGCCTGACCTATGGCGAGTTGAACGGCGAGCTTTCGGCCCGCGTGCAGGCCCTCGTGCGCGCCTTTGCCGGCGCGAACTTCGATGCCCGCGCCTCCGGCAACATCCTGCAGGACATGTGGGAGAAGTGGATGTTCATCGCCTCGGCCGCCAGCATGACCTGCCTGATGCGCGGCACCGTCGGCGACATCGTGCAAAGCGGCGGCACCGATGTCGCGGACGCCATGGTGGACGAGTGCGCCGCGATCCTGGCCCACAACGGCTTTGCGCCGCGACCGGAGTCGCTGGCACGCGCGCATGCGATGCTGAAGGTCAAGGGTTCCTCGATGACGGCGTCGATGTTCAAGGACATCGAACGCGGTGCCGCGATCGAAGCCGATCACATCGTGGGCGACTTGTTGCGCCGCAGGGCCGACGGCGGCGAACGGGTCACGCCGCTGCGGATCGCCTGCGCTCACTTGCTGGCCTACGAGGCCCGGCGAGCGCGGGAAGCGAACCGCGGCTGATCGGCTACTTCAGCCTGCAGAAGGGCCAGCCCTCGATACCGGCCCAGATGCAGGCCCGAATCCATGCGACCACGATCTGCGGGTCCTGGGCTTGCGGCACGGTTGTCATCTTGATCAGCATCACGGCCTCCGTAGCGGTGTGGAGCGAACTCCCATGTGTGAAGGTATAGCGCCGTCGGCGCGACGGCGGCAGCAGTCGCCAGCCTGAGACGGCGTGGGCCGCAGCGCGGGCCGGCTGTACGCCGTTTGTCGGTTGCGGGCCGTCGGTCGCGGCTGACAGGCGTCGGACGCCTTCGCCTGCCTCAATGCCTGGCGCTTTCCACCACGCCGGCGCCGCGCACCTCGAGCCTGATTTCGTCGGCCACCTGGCCGCGCGCGTCGATCAGCTGCACCCGATGCCGGCCGGGCCAGGGCAGCCATTGCGCGCTGGCACCGCGCGCCAGGGGCTTGCCGTCGATGCGCCATTGCACGCCGCGGCCCTCGGCCTCGAAGCGCACGCGCTGACGATCCGGCGGGATGTCGGGGTCGAGCGCGAGGATCGTGCCGTCCGCCGGCGCCGTGATGCGCGGCGCCGCCTGCGCCGCCGACGCTTCGGGCGCGATCGCGAACAGGGGCTGCTCGGTGCCGGCGATGAACCACTCGCTGCGTGCCGCCTCGAGCGCATCGCCGAAGTGCACCTGCGCCTGCAGCATGCCGGCCGGCGGTGTCGGCGCCCGGCTCGGTTCGTTGCGATGCAGGAACGCCATCGTCTGCGCCCAGACCGGCGCGGCCCCGCTGGTGCCGCTCACGTCCCACATCGGTGCGCCGCTGGCGTTGCCGACCCAGACGCCGACCGTGTAGCGCTCGGACCAGCCGATCGCCCAGTTGTCGCGCATGTCCTTGCTGGTGCCGGTCTTCACGGCACTCCAGAAGCGGGTGCCGAGCACGCTGTCGAGGCCGAAGGTGCGGGCGCGGGCGTTCGGGTCGGCCAGGATGTCGCCGACGATGAAGGCGGCGCGCGGATCGATGGCGACGGCCTGGCCCCTGCCGGTGGAAGCCGGCCCGGGCAGGTCGCGGGTGTCGCCGAAGCGCCCGCCGTTGGCGAGCGTCCGGTAGGCGTTGGTGAGCGTCAGCAGCGAGACCTCGGCGCTGCCGAGCGCCAGGCTGTAGCCGTAGTAGTCGCCGCTCTGCGCCAGCGGCAGGCCAGCCGCACGCAGCTGGCGCGAGAAGGCCTCGGGCGAGACCATCACCAGCGTGCGCACGGCCGGCACGTTGAGCGAGGCCGCGAGCGCGGTGCGCACCGAGACGTAGCCCTTGAACTGGCGGTCGTAGTTCTGCGGGATGTACAGGCCGCCGGCGGTGTTGATCTGGGCCGACGAGTCGTCCAGCAGCGAAGCGGCCGTGAGCCTGCGTTCGGCCAGCGCCTGCGCGTAGAGGAAGGGCTTGAGGGTCGAGCCCGGCTGCCGTTGCGCGAGCACGCCGTCGACCTCGGCCGCGCGGCTCAGCGTGCCGGACGAACCGACCCAGGCCAGCACCTCGCCGCTGGCGTTGTCGAGCACCACCAGCGCGCCGTCCTCGACGTTGCGTCCGCGAAGTTCGCGCAGCTGGCGCTGCAGCGCATCGAGCGCGAAACGCTGCAGCGGCGCCCGCAGGGTGGTTCGCAGCGGCCCGGCCGGGTAACCGGCTTCCTTGAGCGCCCGGCGTGCCAGGTGCGGCGCGACGCCTTCGCTCGGATCGAAAGCGCGCCGCTGCAGCGCGGCGCTGGCGAACATGTCGAGCGCCGCGCAGTCGGGCTTGTCCGTGGGCTCCATCGCCCGCATCAGCTCGCAGGCCCGCTGCGCCACCAGCGCGGGCCTGGCGTTGGGCGCTCGCACCAGCGCGGCCGCCAGCGCCGCCTCGCGGGCGTCGAGTCCGTGCGGCGCCTTGCCGAACAGCGTGCGCGACAGGGCGTCGATGCCGACGATCTCGCCGCGGAAGGGCACGGTGTTGAGGTAGGCCTCGAGGATCTGGTCCTTGCGCCATTGGCGCTCCAGTTGCTGGGCGGCGACCGTCTGGCCCAGCTTCTGCGCCAGGCTGCGTCCGCCCCCGGCGCGGTGCAGGTCGTCGTCGAGCAAGCCGGCGAGCTGCATCGTGATCGTCGATGCGCCGCGGGTGCGGGTGTTCCAGAGGTTGCCCCAGGCGGCCGCCGACACCGCGCGCCAGTCGACGCCGCTGTGCGCGTAGAAGCGCTTGTCCTCGCTCAGCAGCATCGCGCTGCGCAGGGCCGGCGAGATGTCGGCCAGCGCGATCCAGTCGCCGCGCCGCACGCTGGTGTCGGTGCGCACGCGCTGCAGCAGCAGGCCGTCGCGGTCCAGCACCGCGCTGTCGGACGGGCGGAAATCGCGCCGGACCTCGTCGAAGGTGGCAAGACCGGCCCAGGCCGGTGCCGCCAGCAGGACGGCCAGCGCGAGGACGAGTGGTGCGGACTTCAAGTCGGTTCCAGTTGCTCCATGTGCCGGCAGATCTCGCCTGGCGTGGTGAACCATATCTCGCCGCGGTCGCGCAGGCCCGCCAGATGCGCGAGCGCGCGGCGCAGGTGCCGCAGCCGGTAGGGCTGGCCGACGATGTAGGGGTGCAGCGCGAGGCCCATCACCAGGGGCTGGCGGCGCGACTGCTCGAGCATCTCGTCGGCATTGTCGATGACCATGGCGGCGAAATCCTTGGCGTCCATCTGGCGCGCGATGATCATCGGGATGTCGTTGAGTTCCTGCGGATAGGGCACCGACCACAGCGTGCGGCCGCTGCGCGTGCGCATGCGGATCGGCTGGTCGTCATGGCACCAGTTGAGGGTGTAGCCGTAGCCGGCCTCGGCCAGCAGGTCGGGCGTCAGACGGCTTTCTGAAATCCAGGGCGACAGCCAGCCGGCCGGTGCCTGGCCGCTTTCGGCCTGCATCCGTTCGCGGCGGTCGGCGAGCAGCGCCGCTTCTTCGCCTTCGGCCATGTCGGCCTGGCGCTCGGAGTTGCTGTGGCCATGGCCGATGAGTTCGTCGCCCCGCGCGACCGAGGCCGCGACCAGTTCCGGGCAGTGGTCGTAGAGCGCGGTGTTGAGCAAGGTGCTCGAGGGCAGGCCGAGGCTGTCGAACAGTTCGAGACAGCGCCAGGCGCCGACCCGGTTGCCGTATTCTCGCCATGAGAAGTTCAGCACGTCCGGATGCGGATGCGCCGGACCGATGCATGCGCCCATGCCCTCGCCGAAGGCGAAATGCTCCAGGTTGAAGCCCAGGTAGACCGCCAGCCGGGCCCCGTTGGGCCAGGCATGGTCGGCCCGCCGGGTGATCGGCAAGTAGTCGAAGCGGCCGTGCGCGGGCAGCGGGCCGAGGTAGCGGGCGGTCATCGGGAATGTCCGGATCGGGCGCCTCACACCGGTCGCCGGGCCAGCAGGGCCCAGATGCCGGCGGCCGACAGCAGCGAGCCGCCGGCGAGGTTGAAGCGCCGCTGCGCGCGCGGCGAAGCCAGCAGGCGCCGCGCCGAGCCCGCGAACACCGCATACAGCGTGGCGTTGAGCGCCGCCATGGAGACGAAGGTCAGGGCCAGCACCCACAGCTGATGCGTCACGCTGGCGCGCGGATCGATGAACTGCGGCAGGAAGGCGACGAAGAAGACGATGCCCTTGGGGTTGAGCGCGGTCACGAGGTAGGTGTTGGCAAACAGCTTCCAGCGCGAGCCGGGCGCGGCGGGCGCCGCCAGCACGGCCGGCGAGATGCCGGCGCGCAGCAGCTTGATCCCGAGGTAGAGCAGGTACAGGCCGCCGACCCACTTGATGGCGGTGAACCAGAAGGCCGAGGTCGCGAGCAGGGCGCCGAGGCCCAGCAGCGAGACGACCAGCGCGGTCGAATCGCCGAGCGCGACGGCCGCCACCAGCGGCACGTTGGCGCGCTTGCCGTGGGCCACCGAATAGCTGATGACCGTGAGGATGGTGGGCCCGGGAATGATCAGCAGCACCGCCGATGCGGCGACGAAGGCGAGCCAGAGCTGGAGGGACATGACGAGGTTTTCCTTTGTGTCGAACGGTCGAAAGGTGCCTTCGACCCGGAGGCGGCGCGAGTACGCCTAGGGACCTTGGCGTTCAAGAATGACTTCCCACAGGGCCTTGGGCTGCTGATAGCGTTCGACGACCTGCTCGTCGGCGCTCAGCACGCGCCAGCCCGAGGCGAACAGCCGGTCGATCGCGGCGCGGTCGAAGAAGCGCTTGGGGAAGCCGTCCACCAGGTAGAAGTTGTCGGCGCCCGCTTCGAGGTCGCGGCGGGCGCCATGATGGAAGTCGCGGGTCGAGTTGAGCCGGCACAGCAGCAGGCCGCCGGGCCGCAGGTGCCGACGGATGCGCTCCACCAGCGCCATCGTCTCGGGCCAGTCGAAATAGTGCAGCGAGAGGCTGGCGACGACCACGCCGACCGTGCCGGCGGCCAATGGAAAGGGCTCGCGGATATCCCGGCAATGGAACTCCGCCGCGGGCACGCGAGCGCGAGCCTCTTCGATGGCTTCGGCGCTGAGGTCGATGCCCACCACCGGCAGGCCAGCGGCGGCCAGCGTCCGGGTGTCGCGGCCGCTGCCGCAGCCGAGTTCGAGAATCGCCGTGCCGTCGGCGTGCGCGACCACCGTCGGCAGCCAGCGTTCGAGCCAGGGGTCGGTTGGGGAGGGCGCAGCCATCGGCGCCTTCGGGCTATGCATCCAGGACCAGCTGCGTCTGCGTGACCACCGCGCACAGCTTGCCTTCGGCCGAGCGGATCGTGGTCTGCCACACCATCGTGGTCCGTCCCCGGTGCAGCGCCAGCGATTCGCCGACCACGGTGGTGTCGACGCGCGCCCCGCCGATGAACTTGGTGCTGGAGTCGGTGGTCGTGGTGCGCTTGCCCTGCGGCAGGTTGATGATCGTGCCGACGGCGCCCAGGGTGTCGGCGAACGCCATGTAGGCGCCGCCGTGCAGGATGCCGCCGGCGGTGCAGAGGTCGGCCCGCACGGTCAGCTCCGCAACGACGCGTTCGGGTTCGAGCGTGACGAGGCGAACCCCCATCAGCCCGGGGAACAGCGGTTCGAGGATCTGCTGTATTTGTTCGACGGTGGGCATCGGTGCGTCCGGTTCTCAGTCTTGGGCACCGAAGCGAACGGCGGTCCGTGCGCGCGCGCGCGCGGCCTCGATCTCGCGGTCGCGCGGATCGGCGGTGGTCACCAGCGATTCGATCAGCGCCCGGGCCGCGGCCGTGACGTCTTCGACCGCGCGATCGAAGGCTGCCTCGTTGGCCTTGGAAGGGCGGGCGAAGCCGCTGAGCTTGCGCACGAACTGCAGCGATGCCGCACGCATTTCTTCTTCGGTGGCGGGCGGCTCGAAGTTGAACAAGGTCTTGATACTTCTACACATCGTTTCTCCATGCGAGAGGGTTCGATCGCGCAGTGTGCGCAAGTTCGAGCGCGAGCTCAACCCCGCGCCACCCCGCTACTTCGCCGCCTCCACCTTGACCCGCGCATTCGGCATCTCGCCGAACATCTCGGGCGCATACAGCGCCTCGACCCGGCTCGGCGGCAGCGCGAAGTCGCCGACGTTGTTGAGGCGGAGCGTGTATTCCATCTTCACGACCCCCTTGGGCAGGTATTCGTAATAGCTGCGGAAGGCCTGGAAGCTGCGTTCCTCGAAGGCAGGCCAGCCGCTGCCGGAACGCTTCTCGCCCTGGGTGGCGATCTGCGAGTCGCGGCCCAGGCCGCCGCCGAGGATGGTGGCGCCGCCGGGGATCGGGTCGGTGATCGCGACCCAGGTCATGTCGGCGCTGGCATTGACCTCGAGGCTCACGCGCAGCACGTCGCCCCGCGTGAAGACGCCCGCCACGGCCTGCTCGACCGGGGTCACGGTCTTCTTGATCGCGTAGCCGGCCGCGAAGGCTTCCTTCAGCGGCACCGCGGCCAGCGACTGCAGCGTGAGCCAGGGCTTGCCGCTGCCGCTCTGCGTGACCAGCAGCGTGTCGTGCCCGGCGGCGGCCGGCCATGGAACGAACATGGTGTTGTTGCGCAGCATGCCGGGCGACGCCGGTGCGCCGAAGGCGCTCGCCTGGTTCGGGGCGCCGCCGGGGTCGCCGGCCTTGACCGGCTCGACCTTGCGCCAGTCGACCTGGGCCTTGGCCGTGCCCAGGGTGGCCGCGGTGATGCCGGTGACCGGCGCGCTCTCGAAACGCTTCGAGAACTTCTCCAGCGCCAGGCCGCCCCAGAGGTTGGCGGTGGTGGTGCGCCAGGCGCCGTTCTGCTGGCGTCCGATGAAGCCGTTCGCCAGTTTGCCGATGTCGTCCTTCCACGCCGGATCGTCCAACACCGCCAGCAGCAGCCGCGCGGTGTTGACGTCGCCGTTGGCCATCAGCCACCACCAGTTGTCGTCCTGCTCGGTGCTGAACCCGAGGCGCGTGCCCTGGAAGCTCAGGCGCGCCCTGAGCACGTTGTTCGCTTCGTCCAGGCGCTGCTGGCGCTGCGGAACGTCCGGCACCCGCCGCAGGATCTGCAGCCAGTCGATCAGCGCGCTGGTCGGCCACTGGTTGGGGGCGATGGTGATGCTGCCGGTCATGCGGCCCTGGGCCTTGCCGTAGCGCGACAAGGCCTCGAGGGCGGCCAGCTTGCGCACGTCGAGGTCCTTGCGCGGGCTCCAGAACTCGCGCTGGATGCGGCCTTCGACGAAGGCGATCAGGCCCTGGACCATCGGTGCACTCGCCGATTCGGGCAGGGCGAAGGCCGGGTCGAGCGCCGCCGCCTCGTGGGTCGATGCCAGCAGGTAGGCGGTCAGGATGTCGCTGCCGCGGTTCGCCTCGCCATCGCGCGGCGGGAAGTAGTTGGCCAGGCCGTCGCCGTCGAGGTAGGTCGGCAGCTGCGCCACCACCGCCTGCCAGCCCTTGCCGTCGCGCAGGCCGATCGACTTGCTGGCCTTCTGCTCCAGGCAGGCATAGGGGTAGGCTGCGAACCAGTCGCGCACGCCGGTCAGGCCTTCGGCCAGGCGCGGCTGCAGCGACATGCGCAGGCCGCCGCGACCGGGCAGGGCGTCCGCGGGCGGGCCGACGTCGAGCGTGAACGGACCGTCGAGCTGCACCAGGGTCGCCTGCTGCACCGTCAGCGGCACCGCCGGCAGGATGCGCTGGCGGACCTTGAGCGCATCGCGCGCCCCGCCGAGCGTGTCGCGGGCTTCGATTTCCCACAGGATCGATTCGGCCCGCGTCTGTGCCAGCTGCGCCGGCGCGGTCACGCTCCAGGCCAGCTCGCGCGCTTCGCCGGCCGGGATCTCGACCGTCTGCGGCTCCAGCGTGAGCAGGGTCGCGCGCGGCGTGGCCTCGACCTTCATCGCGTTGGCCGTGGTGTTGCGCAAGGTGACCTGGGCCCGGAACTGGTCGTCCTCGCGCACCAGTGGCGGCAGGCCGCTGATGATCTGCAGGTCCTGAGTGGCGCGGATCGAGGCCTGGCCGGTGCCGAAGAGGCCGGTGCCGGCGTCGGCCACCGCGACGATCCGGAAGGTCGTCAGCGCATCGTTGAGCGGCACCGTCAGCGTCGCCTGGCCGTTGGCATCGAGCACCACCGCCGGCTTCCAGAGCAGCAGGGTGTCGAGCAGTTCTCGCGTCGGGCTCTTGCCGCCGCCGCCGCCCGCGGGCACGGCCTTGCGGCCGTAGTGCCGGCGGCCGACGATCTCCATCTGCGCGGTCGAGGTGCCGACGCCCCAGCTGCGCCGCTGCAGCATGGCCTCGAGCAGGTTCCAGCTGTCGTTGGGCAGCAGTTCGAGCAGCGCCTCGTCGACCGCCGCCACCGCCACCTCGGCGCCGGCCGCGGGCTTGCCGTCGGGCAGCCGGCCGCTGATCGTGACCTGCGCCTGGCCGCGCACCGGGTAGGCCGGCTTGTCGCTCGCGACCTTGACGTCGATGCGATGCGCCTGCGTGCCGACCCGGATCTCGCCCAGCCCGAGCCGGTAGGCCGGCTTGCTGAGATCGACCAGGGCGGTCGGCGCCACGTATTCCTTGCCCTCGTACCAGAAGGCGGTCCACCACTCGCGCGGCGAACGGAAGCCCCAGGTGAAGAAGCTGTACCACGGCACTTCGCGCAGCCGCCCGCGCAGCGCCAGCACGCTGACGTAGACGTTGGGGCCCCACTCGGGCTTGACCTGCAGGGTCACGGTCGGGTCCTGGCCGTTGAGCTGCACCACGTGGGTCTCGATCACGCCTTCGCGCTCGACCGAGACCAGCGCGGTGGCGAAGCGGAACGGGCTGCGGACCTGGAACCTGGCGACCTCGCCGGGCTGGTAGCTCTTCTTCTCGGGCAGCACGTCGATGCGGTCGTGGTCTTCGCCGCCGAACCAGAGCTCGCCCTGCCGCGTGACGTAGACCGAGCTCGCGGCGCGGCTGTCGCGGCCGTCCTTGTCGGTGGCGCTCGCGATCAGTTCGACCTGTCCCGGCTCCTTGAGCTCGACCTCGCACAGCAGCAGGCCGCGGGCATCGCTCTTGCCGCTGCAGATGGTGCCGATCTCCTTGACCTCGGTCTTGTTGTCGTAGGTGTAGAAGCCGCCCACCATGCGCTTGCGGCTGGTGGTCGTGATGCGGGCGATGGCGCGCACGTTGAGCGTCACGCCTTCCTGCGGCTTGCCCGCCAGGTCGAGCGCCAGGGCCTGGAACCTGAGCTTCTGGCTGGCCGACACCCAGCCTTCGGTCTTGATGCCGGCGATGACCGCGGCCGGCCACAGCGTGTGGGTGCTGCGCAGTGTCTGCACCTCGCCGTTGGGGTCGGCGTAGCTGGCTTCGAGCAGAAGTTCGCGCGGGCTGGCCCTGGCGACCGGGATCTTGTCGATCGTGAGCTTGCCGGCGCCTTCGCGGTTCAGCGTCAGGGGGAGCTTGTCGGCGATCACGCGCGGATCGTCCGCAGGCGCGGTGGCTTCGTCGCTGTCTTTGCTGGGAGGGGCGAAGCTGAAGGCGTCGAAGTCGGGGAAGGAGGGCTGCTTGCCGCGCACCAGAGCCGACACGCGCACCGGCAGCGCCGCCGCGCCACCGCCGGCCACGTAGTTGATCTGCAGGTCGACCGGCAGCGAGCCGATGGCCACCAGCGGCTTGCTGTCGCTCGGCCCGATCCGGCCCTCGAGCACCGGCAGGCGGAACTCCTCGACCCGGAACTGCCCGCTGGCATAGCTGCCCGGACCGCCTTCCTCGGCGCTGGCGCTGCCTTCCTTGCCGCTTCGGAGCTCGACCTGGTAGATCCCGAGCTTGGCCGCCGGCGGGACCGCGAAGCTGCTTTCGCTGCTGAGCCCGCCGGTGGCGGTCTTGCGCCACTTGAGCGGCTGCGTGAACTGCTGTCCGCTGCCGGCATGCGTGACGACCAGCGTGTCGGGCAGCGTCTCGGGCAGGCCGAAGCCCTTCTGGGTCTGCGTGCGGATCAGGTGCTTCATCGAGACCGTCTCGCCGGCGCGCAGCAGCGTGCGGTCGAACACGGTGTGGGCGATCCGGTCGGGCTGCGCCTGGAGGCTGGTCGGCACGTTGAAGCGCCAGGGCTCGATGCCGCGCTGCCAGTCGCTCCAGGTGAAGGCCAGGTCCTCGACGCCTTGCGCATCCTTGGCGCGGGCGCTGACGAAGTAGGCGCCGGCCTCGTAGTCGTCGTCGCTGGCGCAGGAGGGCGCGTCGGGCGAAATGCCGGTCAGGGTCACCAGTCCCCGGGCGTCGGTGCTGCCCCGGGCCACTTCGCGGCCGTCGCAGGTCGACACCCGCACCGCGGCGTTGGCGACCACGCTGCCCTTGTCCAGGGTCGTGACCCAGGCCACCGCGTTCTCGCGGCCAAGCTTGAAATGCACCGCCAGGTTGGTGGCGAGCGCGGAGGTGCGCACGAACATCGTGCGGCCGCTGCCGTAGCGTTCGTCGAGCAGCGCGTCGCCGAGCTTCTGCGAGGCGATCTCGAGCACATGGAAGCCGGGCGTCAACGGGATGCCGACCACCTCGAAAGGCCTCGGGTCGCCGCTGTCGACCTTCGGCATGTCCAAGGTGCGCACGCCGGCCTGGCCACCGAGCAGCGACACCATGCGGGTCTGGATGCTGTCGCGCTCGTCCTTGTCGATCACCTTCGGCAATGCGCCCTTGACGTCGCGCGCGGCCAGCTTGCGCGACACGTTGTAGTTGTCGTAGCGGCGCACCTTGCGGAACCAGGCAATGATGTCGGCGTCGCTCTTCGGATTCAGGTCGCTGACCTGGCCCGGCGCTGGGCCCAGGGTCAGCGCCTGCACCTGCAGGGCCGGCTCGACCCGGCGCACCGTGACCGGCATCAGCGCCACGCCGCCGGGCTCGGCCAGCCGCTCGACCACGCCGAAGGGCGAGGCCGCGAACTTGGCCAGCGGCGGCATCAGGCCGGTCGCGACCTTGAGCGGGAAGCTGTCGGGCGCGGCCAGCGGACGGCCCGACGCATCCTCGAACTTCGGCGGCAGGGTGATCGTGAACGGCGTCTGCTCGGCGAAGGGCCCGGCGAAGCTCAGCGACTCGACCACGCCATCGTCGTCCCGGGCAGCGTTGTCGTCGAACTGCGGCTTGAAGGTCTTGCCGGCGCCGTCGAGCGTGATGGCCGCGGCCAGCTTGCGCGCCACCGGGGCGTTGAAGCGCAGCACCATCGGCTTGAGCGGCAGGCAGGCCGACTGCGCGTTCTCGCGCTCGCAGCTGAAGGAGACCGCGAAGGGTTCGCGCACATCGAAGCTGAGGCGGCGCTCGACGTTGTTGACCACGCCCGAGGGCGTGGCGACGCCCTTGCCGTAGACCAGCTGCACCCGGCTGGCCGGCGGCAGCGTGCGGTTGCACTGCAAGGTCAGGAAGCGCTGCGGCGCCTTGTCGGCGTCCTGGTCGCGCCCGAGCGCCCTGAGCAGGGCGGCGCGCTGCCCGCCGTCGATCTGCCTGACCGGGATGCGCTCGCCGATGCCGCTGGCGGTGCACCAGACGTTCTCCTGCACGCTCTCGGGGGTGGCGGGGCCGTTGAGCTCGAGCATGAAGATCTGCTGCTCGTCGATCTTGCCGTAGCTGGGCTGCCAGTTGCGGATGAAGGGGCCGCCGCTGTTGAAGCGCCAGCTCTCGGGGCCGGTCAGCGCGGCACCGGTGGCCGACTGGAAACCGGCGACCCGCGTGACCGTGCAGCGCACGCCCGGCGGCAGGTCGTTCTCGAAGTCGAAGACCCACTGCCGGTCACCGGTCCAGCGGCCGCTGCCCTTGCCGGCCTCGGCGTCGGCGCAGGCGACGACCAGCGGGGCCGGCGCCTTGGGGTCGCCGAAGCGCACCGCGGGCTGGTCGAATTTGGCGACCACCTGGCGCACCCTGGAGACTTCGCCCTGCGGCGTCAGGCTGGTGATCTGCAGCGCGTGGGCCGCTCCCGCGGCCAGGAAGGCGCTGGCAGCCAGCAGGAAGGCGGGTGTCGTTCGGCTCAAGTTTTTTTTCTCCATCCGGTCCGTAGCGCGTCGAGCGTAGCCCATTTGCCCCGGGGCGGCGCCCGGCCTGGGGCCCGTTCCTTACAATTCGGGGCTCGTCGTGCGGGTCTCGCGCGTACCGCTCACAGATCACGCCGACCGATGAAACGCTACTGGGAAATCGATGCATTGCGCGGGCTCATGCTCGTGCTGATGACCGTCACCCACCTGCCGACCCGGCTGACCGACCCGCTCGGACAGCCCTTCGGCTTCGTGTCGGCGGCCGAGGGCTTCGTGCTGCTGTCGGCGTTCGTCTCCGGACTGGTCTACAGCCGCATCGCGCGCACCCAGGGCGTCGAATCGATGCGCCGGGCCTTCTGGCGCCGCGCGCTCAAGGTCTACCTGAGCCAGGCCGCGACGCTCCTGTTCCTGTTCACGGTCATCTCCGCCGTGGGGCTGCGCATCGACCAGCCGGCGGTCAAGAATCTCTTGTCGTTCTATCTGGCCAATCCGCGCGAGGGCTTCCTGTACTCGCTGCTGCTGATCTACGAGCCGGCGCTGCTCGACATTCTTCCGATGTACATCTTCTTCATGCTGCTGAGCCCCTGGGTGCTGGCCTTCGCGCTGCGCCATGGCTGGACCGGCGTGATGGTGGCCAGCGCCAGCCTGTGGGCGCTGGCGCAGTTCGGGCTCAGCGAATGGCTCTACGGCCTGACCGTGCGCCACACCGGCCTCGCCGTGCCTTTTCACGAGATGGGCGCCTTCAACGCCTTCGCCTGGCAGTTCCTCTGGTTCGCCGGCCTCTGGATCGGGGCCGGCCGCAATGCGCCCGGCGCGCAGCCGCTGCGCTTTCCGCCCTGGCTGGTGTTGCTCGCCGGCGCGGCTGCGCTCTACGGATTCTGGTGGCGGCACCACGGCATCAACGGCCAGGCGCCCTTCGGCGGCGATGTCGAGCTGAACCTGCTGTTCGACAAGTGGCAGCTCGGTCCGCTGCGGCTGGTCAACCTGGCGGTGCTGGGCATCGTGGCGGTCCGCTTCGGGCCCGCCTTCATGCGGCGCATTCCCCGCCTGCAGTGGCTCGAAGACCTGGGCAGCGCGTCGCTGCCGGTCTTTTGCGCTCACCTGGTGGCGGTGCTGCTGGTGCTGGCGGTCTATGGCGACAGCCAGACGGCGCGGCCCTGGTGGGGCGACGTGCTCCTGCTGGCGACGGTGTTCGGCTGGCTCTACGGCGTGGCCCGCGCCACGCTCTGGTGGGACGGGCGGCAGAAGCCGCCGGCCCTGCCGCTATCGCGCGCCCTGGGCGACTGAGGTCCCGGTCGGCGTCGTTTCCTGCAGGTGCGAGGCGATCACCGACTGCCAGAGCCGGTAGCCCTCGTCGTTGAGGTGCAGCCGGTCGCCGCGGAACAGCTCCGGCCGGGGCCGGCCGTCGGCGGCCAGCATCGGCGTGAAGACGTCGATGTAGTCGCTGTTGGGCAGCCGCTTCAGGTAGGCGCCGATCACGTTGTTGGTTTCGCGGATGCCGGGCAGCAGCTTTTCGCGCGAGGGGCTGGGCTTGACCGAGATGTAGGCGATGCGGGTGTCGGGCAGGGCGGCGCGCACGGTGCTCGCGAACTGGGCAAAGCTTTCGAGCACCTGCAGCGGCGTGCGGCCCTCGGCCAGGTCGTTGTCGCCGGCATAGACCAGGACCAGCCGCGGCCGGTAGCGCACCACGAGCTCGGAGGCGAACAGGCTGCAGTCGGCCATGGTCGAGCCGCCGAAGCCCCGGTTGACGACCACCGGCTGCTGGTTGAAATCTTGCGCAAGGCGCGACCACATGCGGATCGTGGAACTGCCGACGAAGACCACGCCGCCCGGCTCGGGCAGCTGTTCGCGGTCGGCCGCGGCAAAGGCGGCGAGGTCGCCCTGCCAGCGGGCGCGCGCGGCGCTGTAGGCGGGCGAGGGGGTGGCTGCAGGCGCCGGCGCCGCGCTGCCGGGCAGCGGCTCGGCCTGCGCCGCCAGCATGCCCGCGAACGCGAGGGAGACAAGGGCAAGGCGGGCAGCAGCTTTCATCGACACCATCAGGGAGCAACGTTCTTCGACCGGAAACCGTTGGCAGCTTCCTGCCGACGCGGGCGCAAATGGTAACGACTCGTCAGGGCGTCCCGCTCACTGGCTGTTGCGGCCGATGCCCTGGTACACGATGCCGGCCTCTTTCATGGTGCCCGGCTCGTAGAGGTTGCGGCCGTCGAACACGACCGGCGTCTTCATGAGCGCCTTGAGCCGTTCGAGGTTGGGGCTGCGGTAGGCTTTCCATTCGGTGACGATGATCAGCGCATCGGCGCCGGCCAGGGCCTCCATCGGGTCCTTGGCGGAAACGAAGCGGACGTTGTCGAGCAGCGCCGGCGCATCGGCGAAGTCCAGCTTCAGCACGCGCCGGGTCTCCTCGATCGCGATCGGATCGTGCGCCACCACCCGGGCCCCGGCGCGCAGCAGCACGTCGAGCACGACCCGGCTCGGCGCCTCGCGCATGTCGTCGGTGTTCGGCTTGAAGGCCAGTCCCCAGAGTGCGAAGGTGCGCCCGGCGAGGTCGGTGCCGAAGCGCGCCAGCACCTTGTTGGTCAGCACGCTCTTCTGGTCGTCGTTGACCGCCTCGACCGCTTCGAGCACCCGCAGCGCCTTTCCGTTGTCGCGGGCGGTCCGGGTCAGCGCCTGGATGTCCTTCGGAAAGCAGCTGCCGCCGTAGCCGGTGCCGGCGTACAGGAAGCTGTAGCCGATGCGCGGGTCGGAGCCGATGCCCTGGCGCACCGCCTCGATGTCGGCGCCGACCTGGTCGGCCAGGTTCGCCAGCTCGTTCATGAAGCTGATGCGGGTGGCCAGCATCGCGTTGGCCGCGTACTTGGTGAACTCGGCCGAGCGCACGTCCATCACCCGGGTGCGCTCGTGGTTGCGGTTGAAGGGCGCATAGAGCCGGCGCATCCAGGCCAGTGCCTCGCGGCCGTTGTCGTCGTCGCTGTAGCCGATCACGATCCGGTCGGGCCGCATGAAGTCCTCGACCGCCGCGCCTTCCTTCAGGAACTCGGGGTTGCTGACGACCGAGAACCGGAGGTCGGAACGGCCGCGCCGGTCGAGTTCCTCCTGGATCACGGCCGTGACCTTGTCGGCCGTGCCCACCGGCACCGTCGACTTGTCGACCACGACCTTGAAGCCGTTCATGTAGCGGCCGATGTTGCGCGCCGCGGCCAGCACGTACTGGAGGTCGGCGCTGCCGTCCTCGTCGGGCGGCGTGCCGACCCCGATGAACTGGATGTCGCCGAAGGCCACCGAGGCCTCGATGTCGGTCGAGAAGGACAGCCGTCTGGCCGCGACGTTCGATTCCACGACGGCCTCGAGGCCGGGTTCGTAGATCGGGATGCCGCCGGCGTTGAGGGTGGCGATCTTGCTGGCGTCGACGTCGAGGCAGAAGACGTTGTTGCCGATGTCCGCCAGGCAGGCGCCGGTGACCAGGCCGACATAGCCCGTGCCGATGATCGTGATGTTCATGCGTTCAAGCCGACTCGGGCTCCGAGAGAATCTGGTCGAAGTAGGCGATTGTCTTTTTCAGGCCTTCTTCGAGTTGCGTGCGCGGTTCCCAGCCGCCCAATGCCTGCTGCGCCAGCGAGATGTCGGGTCGGCGCTGCTTGGGATCGTCGGCGGGCAGGGGCTGCCTGACCAGCTTGCTCTTCGAGCCGGTGAGCTCGATCACCTTGTTGGCCAGCTCGAGCATCGAGAACTCGCCCGGGTTGCCGATGTTGATCGGGCCCGGCACCTCGTCGCCTGTGGCCATCATGCGCAGCATCGCTTCGAGCAGGTCGTCGACGTAGCAGAAGCTGCGCGTCTGCTGGCCGTCGCCGTAGATCGTGATGTCCTCGCCCTTCAGCGCCTGGACGATGAAGTTCGACACCACGCGGCCGTCGTTCAGGTGCATCCGCGGCCCGTAGGTGTTGAAGATGCGCACCACCTTGACGCGCAGCTGATGCTGGCGGTGGTAGTCGAAGAACAGCGTCTCGGCGCAGCGCTTGCCTTCGTCGTAGCAGCTGCGCAGGCCGATCGGGTTCACTCGGCCCCAGTAGGACTCGACCTGCGGATGGATTTCCGGGTCGCCATAGACCTCGCTGGTCGAGGCCTGCAGGATCTTGGCCCGCACGCGCTTGGCCAGACCCAGCATGTTGATGGCGCCGTGCACGCTGGTCTTGGTGGTCTGCACCGGATCGTGCTGGTAGTGGATCGGCGAGGCCGGGCAGGCGAGATTGAAGATCTCGTCGACCTCGACGTACAGCGGAAAAGTGACGTCGTGCCGCATCAGCTCGAAGCGCGGATGGTCGAGCAGGTGCTCGACGTTGCGCTTGGTGCCGGTGAAGAAGTTGTCGACGCACAGCACGTCGTGGCCCTGCTCGATGAGGCGGTCGCACAGGTGGCTGCCGAGAAAGCCGGCGCCGCCGGTGACCAGCATTCGTTTGGAGGCGTTGTATTTGCGCATGCGAGAGTCACTCCCTGGGAGGTCAGTTCGTTGGGTGCTGATGGCGTTGCTCGTACATCTTCGCGTCGACCAGCATGCGAAACCACAACGCCTGGAAAAAGGCGAAGTAGAAGCCTGTGGTGCCGTCCAGGAAGCCGAGCCGGAAAATGTAGCGGTAGATGAAATAGCCGAGCGAGCGGATGCCGGTCGGCAGCTTGTAATACAGCTCCTTGATGAAGCGGGTGCGTTCGCGGGCATCGCCCATCAGGCGCGGCTGGAGCACATTGTCTCCGGCGACGCGGGGGCCGAGCTTTTCCCTGGCCTCGGCATCGCTCCATCGGTTGTGGCTGGCGATCCAGTCGGCCAGGCGGGCCGAGTTCTTGTCGTGCATGAAGCCGTCGAGGCGGCCCGGCTTCGCGCTGCTGATGAAGTGCTGGTCGTAGAGCCGCGATTCGCAGCGGCCCAGGCCCGAACGGAAGAGCCGCAGGTGCCACGGATTGACGCCGCTGAAGCGCAGCATCCTGCCCATGAAATAGTCGCGGCGACGCAGCATGTAGGCATCGAAGGCGGGCTGGCCCGCCAGCACGGCACTGATTTCAGCCACCGCGCGGTCGTCCAGCACCTCGTCGGCGTCGAGGTGAAGCTGCCAATCGCAGCTGCCCTCGACCTGGGCGATGGCCCAGTTGCGCTGGTCGCTGTAGTTGGAGAACGGGCGCTGCATGACCGTGCAGCCCAGCGCCTCGAGGATCGCGGGAGTGCCGTCCGACGAATGCGAGTCGACCACGACGATGTGTGGGCTGGCTTTCCTGGCCTGCGCCACGGTCTCGCGAATGATCGACGCGGAATTGAAGGTCAGGATGACGATGACGCAGCGGTGTTTTTCCATGGGGTTCGGCGCTTGGAAGCAGCTTCGAAGGCAGGGTTCACCCGAATTCGTAAGCGCGAAGCATGCCAAACTTTAGCACTACATTCTTACATTTAGGAACATAGCTGACGGTCGACCCCCTCCGTCCGTCGGCCTATTGCCGTAGGACTGCACGGTTTGTGCCGACGGTGGGTGTCAGGCCAGCCGGGCCTGGTGCCGGGCGATCTGCTGGCGCACCTGCGCCGGCGCCGTGCCGCCGAGGATGTCGCGGGCGTTCAGCGAGCCGCGCAGGCTCAGCACGTCGTAGACATCCTTCTCGATCGTCGGGTTGAAGCTCTGCAGCACCGCCAACGGCAGCTCCGACAGATCGACCTGGTGCGAGATCGCCGCCTTGACCGCGTGCGCCACGGTTTCGTGGGCGTCGCGGAAGGGCAGGCCCTTCTTGACCAGGTAGTCGGCCAGGTCGGTCGCGGTGGCGTAGCCGCGCAGCGCGGCCTTCTCCATCGCCTCGGGCTTGACCGTGATCCCGCCGACCATCTCGGCAAAGATCCGCAGCGTGTCCTTCAGCGTGTCGACGGTGTCGAACAGCGGCTCCTTGTCTTCCTGGTTGTCCTTGTTGTAGGCCAGCGGCTGGCCCTTCATGAGCGTGATCAGCGCCATCAGGTGGCCGACCACGCGGCCGGTCTTGCCGCGCGCCAGCTCGGGCACGTCCGGGTTTTTCTTCTGCGGCATGATCGAACTGCCGGTGCAGAAGCGGTCGGCGATGTCAATGAAGCCGAAGGACTGGCTCATCCACAGCACCAGTTCCTCGCTCAGCCGGCTGATGTGGACCATGGCGAGCGAAGCGGCGGCCGTGAATTCGATCGCGAAGTCTCGGTCGCTCACCGCGTCCAGGCTGTTCTGGCAGACCCCGTCCATGCCCAGCGCCCGGGCCACCGCCTCGCGGTCCAGCGGGTAGCTGGTGCCGGCCAGCGCGGCGGCGCCCAGCGGCAGCCGGTTCACGCGGCGGCGCACGTCGACCATGCGTTCGGCGTCGCGCGCGAACATCTCGACATAGGCCAGCATGTGGTGGCCGAAACTCACCGGCTGGGCCACCTGCAGATGGGTGAAGCCGGGCAGGATGACCTCGACGTTCTTCGCGGCCAGTGCCAGCAGCGACTTCTGCAGGTCGACCAGCAGGCCGCCGATCAGGTCGATCTCGCCGCGCAGCCAGAGCCGCACGTCGGTGGCGACCTGGTCGTTGCGGCTGCGGCCGGTGTGCAGCCGCTTGCCGGCATCGCCGACCAGCTGGGTCAGGCGGGCCTCGATGTTGAGGTGCACGTCTTCCAGGTCGAGCTTCCAGTCGAAGGCGCCGGATTCGATTTCGTTGCGAATCTGCGTCATCCCGCCTTGAATAGCGGCGAGGTCCTGCACGCCGATGATTCCCTGGGCTGCCAACATGCCGGCATGCGCCAGAGAACCCTCGATGTCCGCCTGCCACAGCCGCTTGTCGAAGAACACGCTGGCGGTGTAGCGTTTGACCAGGTCGCTCATCGGTTCGGAGAACAGGGCGGACCAGGCTTCGGATTTCTTGTCGAGTTGGTTTTGAGTCATGGGAACCGTTCGGGAGGCAATAATGGGTTTGTCACCCATTGTTTCTGCGATGCGCAACCCGTCGATTTTATCGGCCACCCCTTCGGCGTCGCCGGCGACGCCCCCCGCCACGCCTTCGACCGCCAGGGCGAAGGGGCCCGCGCGTCCCGCGAGGGCCCTGTTCGACGCCTGCCAGACCGGGGTTGTACTGCGCATGGTGCTGTTCGTCGAGGTGGTGGTGGCGGTCACCACGCTGTTCGCGGTCTCGACCTTGTCCGAATGGCTGCTGCTGGCCGCGACGGTCACCGGCGGCGCCTTGCCGGCCACGCTGACCTGGCTGCTCGCCACCTGCGCCTTGAAGCGCCTGCTGGCCCGGCTGCCGGTTCCGGGGCAGTATGCGACCGGTGCCTTGCTCGGCGCGCTGGCCGCCCTGTATGGCTGCGGCCTGCTGCGGCTGACGGGCGTGGTCGGCAGCGCGCCATGGCTGGCCAGCGCGCTGGCCGGCGCCTTGCTGGCCGGGCTGATGATGGCGGCGCTGGCGCTTCGCGCCCGCGGCCAGACGCCGGCGGCCACCACGGCGCGGCTGGCGGAACTGCAGTCGCGGATCCGCCCGCACTTTCTTTTCAACACCTTGAACAGCGCGATCGCCCTGGTCCGGCAGGAACCGGCCAAGGCCGAGGCCATGCTCGAAGACCTGAGCGAGTTGTTCCGCCAGGCCTTGGCCGACCCGGGCGAGTCGGTCACCCTGGCCGACGAGATCGCGCTGGCCGAACGCTACCTGGCGATCGAGCAGGTGCGCTTCGGCGACCGGCTGCGCGTGCGCTGGGACATCGATGCGGACGCGCTTGGGGCCCGCCTGCCGCCCCTGCTGCTGCAGCCCCTGGTCGAAAACGCGGTCAAGCACGGTGTCGAGCCGAGCCCCGAGGGTGCCCGGCTGCGCATCCGCACCCAGCGCCGCGGCGCGATGGTGCTGATCGAGGTCATCAACAGCCTGCCGCCGCTGCGCTGGGCCGATGCGCCGCTGCCGCGCGGCCACGGCATCGCGCTGGACAACGTGCGCGATCGGCTGCGCCTGCTGCACGACATGCAGGCGCAGTTCAGCGCCGGCATGGACGACAAGAGCTATCGCGTCCGCATCGCCATTCCTGCTGAACCATGAGCATGTCGCCCCCACTTCGCACCCTCATCGTCGACGACGAATCGCTGGCGCGCTCGCGCCTGCGCAATCTTCTGGCCGACTGCCAGTCGCCGCCGGCCGAAGTCGTGGCCGAGGCGGCGCATGGCGAAGGCGCCCTCGACCAGCTGGCCCGCGCCCGTTTCGACCTGGTGCTGCTGGACATCCACATGCCGGGCCTCGACGGGCTCGAGCTGGCGCGCCGGATCCGGGCCCGGCCGGCAGCGCCGGCGGTGGTGTTCGTGACCGCCTATGCGGCCCACGCGGTCACCGCCTTCGAGCTCGAAGCCGTCGACTACCTGACCAAGCCGGTCCGCGCCGAGCGCCTGCAGCAGGCGCTGCAGAAGGCCGAGCGCTACCTGAAGGAGCGGCGGTCGCCGGTCGCCGAGCCGCAGGACGTGCTGCTGATCCAGGACCGCGGGCGCACCGAGCGGGTGCCGCTGTCGGAGATCCTGTATCTCAAGTCGGAGCTCAAGTACCTGACGGTGCGGACCGCCTCGCGCAGCCACATCTTCGACGGTTCGCTGGCCGAGCTCGAGGAGCGCTACCCGGCCCGCTTCGTCCGGGTCCATCGCAACGCGCTGGTGGCCCGCGCGGCCATCCGCACCCTCGAGAAATACGACGACGGGGAGGACGCCGAAGGGTGGGCGCTGCGGCTCGACGGCATTCCCGAGCCTGTGATGGTGTCGCGGCGCCAGTTGTCGAGCGTGCGCGAAGCACTGAGGGACGCCCGGTGACCGAGCCCGTTACCCCCGAACCCGTTACCCCCGAACCCGTCGTGGCGGCCGAAGCCCAGGAGCCTGACCGCCTGATGCTGCACATGCCGGTCGACGTCCGAAGCGCCTCGCTGGTGGTGCTGGCGGTGCTGGCCAGCGTCTTCGCGCTGCGCTGGGCGGCGGCGGTCTTCATCCCGCTGCTGGTGAGCCTCATGCTGACCTACGCACTGGCACCGCTGGTCGACCGGCTCGAACGCTGGAAGGTCTCGCGCTGGATCGGCGCGGCCGTGATCCTGCTCGGCCTCGGCGGTGCCTTCGGCTGGACCGGCTACACGCTGGCCGGCAATGCCGGCGCGCTGGTCGATTCGCTGCCCCTCGCGGCGCAGAAGCTGCGCCTCGCGATGCGCACCGACGCCCGCGGCGCCGATCCCAGCACGCTCGACACCGTCCAGAAGGCCGCGGCGCAGCTCGAGCAGGCGGCCGAGGAGAACTCGGCCAAGGTGGCTTCGCGCAAGGGCGTGGCGCGGGTGATGATCGAGCGGCCGTCTTTCAACGTGCGCGACTACCTGTGGAGCGGCACGGTCGGGCTGATCGGCGCCGCCGGCCAGCTCACGCTGGTGGCCTTCCTGACCTTCTTCGCGCTCGGCAGCGGCGACACCTTCCGCCGCAAGCTGGTCAAGATCACGGGACCCAGCCTGCAGAAAAAGAAGATCACGGTCCACGTGCTCGACGACATCACGGGCCATATCGAGCGCTACCTGCTGGTGCAGATCCTCACCAGCGCCATGGTGGGCGTCGCCACTGGCCTCGCGTTCTGGGCGATCGGCCTCGAGAACGCGGCGGTCTGGGGCATCGTGGCCGCGGTCACCAACCTGATTCCCTACATCGGCTCGGTGATCGTGATGGCCACCGCCGGACTGGTCGCCTTCCTGCAGTTCAACGGCATCGAGATGGCACTGCTGGTCGGCGGCACCTCGCTGGTCATTCACACGCTGATCGGCAACCTGCTGGTGCCATTCCTCACCAGCAAGACCAGCCGCATGAACCCGGTGGCGGTGTTCGTCGGCGTGATCTTCTGGGGCTGGCTGTGGGGCATCTGGGGCCTGCTGCTGGGCATCCCGATCATGATGGTCGTCAAGGCGGTCTGCGACCACGTCGAAGACCTGGAGCCGATCGGGGAACTGCTGGGGGATTGAGCCGGGCGCCGCTCAGCCGATCTGCACGATCGCGTCCTGCGGCCACATCCGCCAGATCACCCATTCGCCGATCGCCGCCCGGTGCGTCGCCGGCGCCGTTCCCGATTCCCCGAACCGCAGCGTGAATCGCTTGCCGGCCAACCGCAGCGCGATCTCGAAACCCGGCCAGTGGGCCGGCACGCGCGGCGTCAGTGCGAGCTGGTCGCCGCGCACCGAGAGGCCCAGCAGCGTCTCTACCGCCGCCCGGTGCAGCCATGCGGCCGAGCCCGTGTACCAGCTCCAGCCGCCCCGGCCTGCGTAGGGTGCGGCGCTGTAGATGTCGCCCGCCATCACGTAGGGCTCGATCTCGTAGAGCGGGCCGCGCTCCGGATGGCGCGCGCGGTGTGCGGGGCTCAGTCCCTCGAAGGTGTCCCATGCGCCTTCGGTGTCGCCATTCAGGGCCTGCGCCATGAGCGCCCACACGGCGGCGTGCGCGTACTGGCCGCCGTTCTCGCGCACGCCGGGCGGGTAGGCCTGGATGTACCCCGGGTTGTTCGGCGAATGCGCGAGCGGCGGATCCAGCAGCCGCATCAGGCCGAGGCGTTCGTCGTGAAGGTGCGACTTCATGGACGCCAGGGCCACCCCCGTGTGTGTCTGGTCCGAGGCACCGGAGAGCACCGACCAGGCCTGCGCGATCAGGTCGATCGCGCATTCGTCGTTGATCGACGAGCCGAGCGGCGCGCCGTTGTCGAAGAAGGCGCGCCGGAACCAGGCGCCATCCCAGCCGGCGGCGTGCAGCGCGGTGATCCATCCCTGCCGGGCGGCCAGCCAGCGCTTCGCGCGCTCGCCCTCGCCGCGTGCCAGCGCGAAGGGGGCGAAACGCTCGACCACGCTGCACAGGAACCAGGCCAGCCAGACCGACTCGCCGCGGCCTTCGTGGCCGACCCGGTTCATGCCGTCGTTCCAGTCGCCGGTGCCCATCAGCGGCAGCCCGTGCAGGCCGGTCGCGAGGCTCTTGTCGATCGCGCGGGCGCCGTGCTCGTAGACGCTCGCGCTCTGCTCGCTGGTGCGCGGCGGGTAGTAGGCGTCCTCGGCACCCTCGGGGATCACCGGGCCGTCGAGAAATGACACGCGCTCGTCGAGCAGCGAGCGGTCCGCACTGACTTCGACGTAGTGGGCGGCGGCGAAGGGCAGCCACAGCAGGTCGTCCGAGAAATGCGTGCGCACGCCGGCGCCGCCGGGCATGTGCCACCAGTGCTGGACGTCGCCCTCGGGGAATTGCCGCGCCGCGTTGACGAGGATCTGCTCGCGCAGGCGCAGCGGGTCGGTCAGCGCGAAGGCCATCGCGTCCTGCAGCTGGTCGCGGAAGCCGAAGGCGCCGCCGGCCTGGTAGAAGCCCGCCTTGGCCCAGAGGCGGCAGGACAGCGTCTGGTACACCAGCCAGCGGTTGACCATGGCGTCGAACAACGGGTCGGGGGTGCTCACCTGCAGCCGGCCCAGCAGTTCGTCCCAGAAGCCGCGTGCCTGCGCCAGCGCTTCGCCGATGTCGCGCTGCTGCCAGCGCCGCGCCATGTCGACGGCGGCCTCGGCGCTGTCGGCATGTCCCAGCATGAAGCAGAAGCTGGTGCTGGCGCCGGCCGCCAGGCTGAACTCGCCGGCCACCGCCGCGCAGGCATCGAGGCCGCTGCCGGCTCGCCCGGCCAGGCTGTCGGGCAGCTCGATGCTGCCGCGCCCGGCGAAGAACTCGCTGCGGTCGCTGGTCCATTGGGTGGCCCCGCCGAGGCCGGCGATGGCGACAAAGCCACTGCTGCCGCCGAAGCCGGCACTCGATTCGCGCTGCTGACCGAACACGGCGGGCAGGTCTTCGGGCTTCCAGGTGTGGACCGTGCGCCGTTCGCCGCGGGCCGCGCCGAGCTGCCACTCGACCATCGCGACGGCGCGCAGCCGGCGCGCGCCGACGCCTTCGTTGCGCACCTTCACCTGGACCAGCTTGATGCGCTCCTCGCGATCGGCGAAGAAGGTGGTCTCGAGCACCACGTTGCGGTGCAGGCATTCGAACACCGTGTAGCCCTGGCCGTGCCGCACGCGATGCCTGGCCGCGGCGCCGCCCCGGCCGGCCGGCGTCAGCGGCAGCAGTTCGCGGCTGTCGAGGTCCTGCAGCAGGTAGTGCTCGAAGGCCGGGTCCTGGACCGGATCGTTGGACCAGGGCGTGACCTGGTGCAGGCGGCTGTTGGTGGCCCAGGTGTAGCCGGTGCCGGCTTCGGAGACCTGGAAGCCGAAGCTCGGGTTGGCGATGACATTGACCCACGGCCGCGCGGTGCGGCGATTGACGTCGACCTCGAAGCGGAATTCCCCGCTCTGCGCATCGAAGGCGCCTTGCGGCGCGCTCGCCGCGTCGGCCAGGTGCGCCATCGCGGGAAGCCGGGCGATCGCCAGCGGCGGCCTCGCCGCCGCGCCTTCGGACGGCGGGCCCGCCGATTCGCGCAGCGCCGCCACCTGGGACTCCAGCGTCCGTCCGTCGGCCGTGAAGACAGCCCGCGCCAGGCTCGACAGCGCGGCCTTCTCGGCCGGCGTCAGTTCGGCATCGCGCAGCAGGTAAAAGCCGGCCGCATCATTGCGCGGGAAGCTGTTCTGAGTCTGCTGCGCGACCCGGCTGCGCAGTGCCTCGATGTCGCGCTGCAGCGGCATCAGGTAGGAGTGTGGCTCGCCGTTGATCACCACCAGGTCGCAGGCGACGCCGCCGAAGCCCCACCAGGGCTGGGCCCGCAGCAAGGTGTCGACCAGGCCCACGCCGGCCGTCGAATGGATCGTCACGAGCACGATCGGCTTGTCGCCCGAGATGCCGAAGCGCCAGATCTGGCGCAGGTCGATCAGGCCGCGATCGCGCATGGTGCGCGGCGTGGTGTAGGTCAGGATGGTCGTGAGGTCCTGCAGCGCGAGATTCTTCGCCGGGTCGATGCTGAGGTCGCGCAGCCGCACCTGCGCCAAGGTGGCGGCCATCCGGGTCGCGCGCTCCACGTGCATCGGTTGCAGGTAGCGGTCGATGCAGGGCATCAGCGTCTCGATGCTGTCGCCGGCCGCGGTCGCGAAGGTCAGGCGCGCGCTGGCGCCCGGCGCGACCGACAGCGTGACCCGCAGGCAGGCGATCGGGTCGAGCCCGTTGACCGGCGTGCCGTCGGCGGCCAGCGGCTGGGCGTCGAGCGCGGGCTCGGCCAAGGTGCGGTTGCGTCCGATGAAGGCGCGGCGGTCGGTCATGCAGTCCACCGCCAGCACCTGCGCATCGACCGCGGCGACGAAGTGCGCGGCGGCCACCACCGGGTCGCCGTGCAGGCGCGGCTTGCGTGCCATCAGCAGCGCGCGCCAGCCCGGCTCCCAGCGGCTCTCGACGAACAGGTTGGCGAAGGCCGGATGGGCCTCGTCGGCCTTCGGGTTCGACAGCACCGGCTCGAAGTACGAGATCAGTTCGAGGATGCGGGCCTCGCTGCCCGTGTTGTGCAGTTCGACGGTGCGCAGCTCGGTGTCGTCCTCGGGGCTGATCAGCACCGTGGTTCGCGCCTGCAGGCCCGGGCCGCTGGCTTCGAACTGCACCTGGTCGGCCAGGAAGCGCGCGCCGTAGCGCCAGCCGGGGCCCGGCGCCGGGAGCGCGGTCAGCGAGGCCAGCGCGTGGGTCTGTGTGTCGCGCACATAGAAGAAGCTGCCGTAGCCGTCGCGCAGCGGATCGTCGCGCCAGCGGCTGACGTTGAACGAACGCCATCGGCTGACGCCAGCGCCGTTGGCGCGCAGCGCCACCGTGTAGCGGCCGTTCGACAGCAGATGGGTCGGCTGGAAGCCGGCGCCCATCGGATCGACCGTGCGCGGCTGGAACACCGGCGCCGCCTCGCCGGTGGCCGGCTCGGGCGGCGTGCGCGGATCGGCGCTGCCGATGATCTGGCGCGGCGTGCGCTCATGCAGCAGGGAGGCGTGCGCCTGCACCAGCGGCGCGCTGCCGAACCAGCGCCGCGCCGCGCCGCCGCGCACCGCGTTGCACAAGGCCACCAGCGACATGCCCTGGTGATGCGCCATCACGTTGCGCACCACGGTGAAGGCCTGGCCATCGGTCTGGCGCGAGACCGTGAAGTCGACCGCGTCGTAGAAGCCGAACTCCCCGCGCGCCCCGAGCGATTCGAGCCGGCGCAGGTTGGCGACCGCGTCGACCGGCGCGATCGCCGCCGCCATGGCGCTGGCATAGGGCGCCACCACGCGGTCGGCCGGCGGCGTGCGGCGCAGTGCGAGCCGCGGCACGCCGAAGGGCGAGTACTGGTAGGCGAGCGAATGGTCCTGCGCGAAGTAGGCGGATTCGGAGACGCCCCAGGGCAGGCCCTGGGCGTTGCCGAAGACCTGCTGCTCGCCGATCGCGGCGCGCATCGCGACCTCGAGCAGCCCGCCCTCGGGCTCGGCCATCACCAGCGTGGGCATCAGGTACTCGAACATCGAACCCGACCAGGACTTGAGCCCCGGCAGCACGCCGACCGACAGGAACGGCCGCCCGAGCGCCATCCAGTGGCGCCGCGGCACGTCGCCCTTGGCGATCGCGAGGAAGCTCAGCAGGCGCGCCTCGGAGGCCAGCAGGTCGTAGTAGCTGGCATCGAGCAGGTTGTCGTCGACCCGCAGCCCGATGTGGAACAGGTGGCGCTTGGTGTCGTAGAGGCCGCTGAAGTCCATCCCGGCGCAGAGGGTCTCGCAGCGCACGGCGAGCGCCTCGAGCGCTGCGGCCTCGGATGCGTCGCTGCCTTCGGCGGCGAAGCCGCGGCAGGCCTGTGCCACGGCGATCAGGTGGCCGGCGAGGTTGCCGCTGTCGACACTGGACACATAGGCCGGCGGCAGCTTCTGCAGGTTCCGGGTGTCATACCAGTTGTAGAGATGGCCCTGGTGCTTGTCGAGCCGGTCGATGGCGTCGAGCGTGGCGGCCAGCCGCCCGGCCAGCGCCGGGGTGCCGATCCAGCCGAACTCCCGGGCGCAGCAGCAGGCCAGCAGGTACATGCCGATGTTGGTCGGCGAGGTGCGGTGCGCGACGGTCGGCTCGGGCTCGAACTGCAGGTTGTCGGGCGGCAGGTGATTGTCTTCGGGGCCGACGACATGCTCGAAGAAACGCCAGCAGTCGCGTGCCAGTGTCTCGAGATAGCGCTGGTGCTCGGGTTCGAGGGTGCTCGCGGACCCGGTCGGTGTGCGGCTGCTCCACCAGGCCGCCAGCGGGGCCAGCGCCCACAGCGCGAAGAGCGAGGCGCCGAGCCAGGGGTGCGGGCTCCGGAGCGATGCCAGCGCGAGCGCGATGCAGGCTGCGCTGCTGAGCGCCGAGCCGCGCACGAAATCGATCAACGCGTAGCGCGCCTGCGCCTGGGCCTGCGCGGCAGTGGTCCATTCGAGCAGATGCCGCCGGCTGGCCAGCAGCCTCCATGCGGCCCGCGCGCTGGCGTCCAG
This sequence comes from Variovorax sp. 10N432, assembly GCF_056394465.1. Lineage (NCBI taxonomy): Bacteria > Pseudomonadati > Pseudomonadota > Betaproteobacteria > Burkholderiales > Comamonadaceae > Variovorax > Variovorax sp. 10N432. The sequence goes on along the minus strand of NZ_JBFTHX010000013.1, from coordinate 123,538 downwards.
AAGCAGGCGTGCCTGCGCCGCCAGCTGCACGAACTGCCAGCACGCGCCGGCCATCGCGCGCAGCAGTTCGGTGCCGCCGACATCGAAGAAATGCGGCAGCTCGATCGAGCGTCGGGTCGGCACCAGTCCCGCCAGCGCCCCGAGCAGCGGGCCGAGCACCAGGGCCGATGCCACGGCGGCGAACGCCCACGACAGTGGCAGTGCGTCCGTGAAGAGGACCCAGGCGAGCAGCGCCGCCGAGGCCGGCACCACCAGGGCGCGCCGCAGGTTGTCGCACATCTTCCAGAGCCCGAGTGCGTCGATGCCGAAGCGCCACGGGCGCAGCATCAGCGGCAGCAGCTGCCAGTCGCCGCGGGTCCAGCGATGCACGCGCGAGGCGGCCACGCCGGCGTGATGCGGATGGTCCTCGACCAGCACCAGGTCGCTCACCACGGCGCAGCGCGCCACCGTGCCTTCGAGCAGGTCGTGGCTCAGCACCGCGCCGTCGGGCAGCCGGCGGTCGAGCGTGGCGTGCACCGCCTGGACGTCGAGCAGCCCCTTGCCGGTGAAGGAACCGGTGCCGAAGACGTCCTGGTAGATGTCGGAGGCGCTGTTGCTGTAGGGGTCGAGGCCGCACTGGCCGGCGAACATCCAGTGAAACGGGGAGCGCTCCTCGCGCTCCGGGAACGGTGTGACGATGCGCGGCTGAAAGATGCCGAAGCCGGCCGTGACGCGCCGGCCGGCGGGGTCGGTCTGCGGCGCGTTCAGCGGGTGCGCCGCCACCGCCACCAGCTCGCGCAGCGTACCGGGGGGCAGGCCGGTGTCGCTGTCGAGCGTCATCACGTAGGGAATGCGGTCGGCGAGCCCGGCGCCGCCGGCTTCCGCCACGAAGCCGCTGGCGTCGCCGGTGGCCAGCAGGCGCAGCAGCATCTCGAGCTTGCCGCGCTTGCGCTCCCAGCCCATCCACCGCTGCTCGGTCTCGGACCAGGTGCGCGGCCGGTGCAGCAGCAGGAAGCGCGCGCCGGCGCCGGGATAGGTGTCGTTGAGCGCGCCGATCCGGCGCAGGGCGTCGTCCAGCAGCAGCGAATCGCCGGGCATCGACGCCTGGTCGGCATCGGCCCAGTCGGTGAGCAGCGCGAACTGGGCCTGGTCTTCGCGGTTGGCGAGCCAGTGCAGCTCGAGCCGCCGGGCCAGCTGCGCGTTCGCCTCGATCGAACTCAGCATCGAAGGCACCACGACCAGCACGCGGTGCGCCGGCGGAATGCCGTCGGCGAATTCGAGCCTTGGCAGGGCCCGGACCCGGGTCGATTCCGCGACGATGCGGTGCACCAGCGCGATCACCGCTTCGGACAGCGGCCAGGCGAGCAGCACCAGCGCCACCACCGCGGTCCAGGCGGCGTCGGGCCAGCCGTTGCGATTCAGACCGTGGACCGCGGCGGCCAGCAGCAGCGAGGTGCCGGTGGCGATGGCCGCCAGGTAGAGCGCCAGGCGCCAGTTGCGGGGCTGGCGGCGGTGCCGCACCGCCGCGGCCTTGTCATCGCTGCGTGCCGGTGCGAGCGCGGCGACCAGTTCCGGGCGGCCTTCACCGAACAGGTAGTAGCCGGCCGTCCGTTCGGCGCTCGACCCGCGGGCCGGCTGCGCGACTTCGGGGACGTCGGCATCGGCGGCGGCCTGCAGCGCCAGTCCGACCACGGCCTGCGCCACCTCGCGCTCCGTTTGCCTGGTGCTTCGCGCCACCTGTTCCATCGCCTGCGTGATCTGCTGGCGCGTGATTTCGCTCTCGCTGCCGAAGCTCGGCAGCTCGCGCAGCACCCGCAGCGAGCGGCTCACGGGCTCGATCAGGTCGGCCCAGTCGACTTGGCCGATCATGCGCAGCGTCGTGATGATGTTGCCGACCGTGAGGTTGGCCGCCGCCTGCGCGGATTGGGCGTCGGCGATCAGCGCCGGGCCGTTCGGGCAGTGCTGCTCGCACCACTTGACGAGCGCGGGCGGATGCTCGCCCTGTTCGACCGGCAGCCGTTGCCAGAGCTGGGTCAGGTAGCTGTCCTGCATGCCGCGGCTCTGCAGTGCGCGATACAGCACGTCGAGTTCGTGCGACGACAGCGAATCGGCCGCGTCCCAGGCCGCGTGCGCCACTTCGCGCGCGACCTTGTTCTCCGCGATGCTTTCGGCGACCCGGCGCAGGTTCTCGAGCAGCACCACGCGCAGGGTGGTCGGCAGCGCCCACAGTTCGCCGAGCGTGAGCTCGTTGATGTCCTGGTAGGCATCCAGGAAAGCCGTGAACAGCGTCTTGTTGAGGACGCTGTCGGTGTGCGCCACGTAGGCCCAGGCGATCCCGTAGACACGCGGCAGCCCGGCCAGCGGCGGCACCGCGAGCTTCGGCAGGCGCGCGTAGTAGCGGCGCGGCACGCCTTCGCGGATCTGCTGCAGCTGCGCCTCGACCAGGTGGAAGTTGTCGAGCAGCCATTCGGCCGCTGGCGACACATAGCGCCCGCTGCGCGAGATCAGCGCGATGTAGTCGTAGGCGCTGCGCAGCGAGTCGAGGTTCTTGTCGACCCGCGGAAAGAAGGGGTGGCCGTCGCCGCGCGCATCTGCGGATTGCACCACCTGCGCCCGTGCCAGGCTGTGGCCGTGCTGTGCGAAACGCTGGGCGCCGAACAGCTCGGCGCGGATCGGCGCTTCGACCGGCTCGTGCGGCCCGAGCAGGAGGGCGCGCGCGTACTGACTGAGGGTGTCGAGCCGGTCGACGACCGCCGCGGCACTCAAGCGAACGCGAACAGTCCGATGGCGAGCACGCCGGCCACGCAGGCCATGGTCACGATGCGGCCAGCGACGACGGATCGCACCTGCTGCAGATGGCTGCGGACCGCGAACCATCGTCCCTGGGCCCGTGCGCAATGCCGCATGTGCGAAGCCAGCGCGTCGAAGTCGCCGCTGACGAAGTCGATCGGGGAACGGACAAGCGATTGCGGGGATGACATGGCGGAGTTTTCCTGTGAACGACCCTGAAGCCGCCGCGCGATTGCGAGAGCTGTGAACGTGGGGGTCAGGGTACTCCCTCTGCCATGGCCTTTATTTCCGCTTGGCCGTGAATAGGTGTAGGAGATCGCGGACAGTGTCCGCTCGCGCCAGTTCAGCCGGTGTTGCGCAGGCCCGCCGCCACCCCGTTGATCGACATGTGGATGCCCTTCTGCAGCCGCTCGTCGACCTGGCCCGCGCGGTAGCGGCGCATCAGCTCGACCTGCAGGTGGTGCAGCGGATCGATGTAGGGGAAGCGGTGCCGGATCGAACGCTGCATGTCGGCGTTGCCTTCCAGGCGCTGCCTGGCGCCGGTGATCAAGGTCAGCGCGTCGGAGGTGCGGTGCCATTCGGCCTCGATCATCGAGAACACCTTCTGCCGCAGCTTCTTCTCGGCCACCAGCTCCGAGTAGCGCGAGGCCAGGGCCAGGTCGCTCTTGGCCAGCACCATGTCCATGTTCGACAGCAAGGTGCGAAAGAAGGGCCACTGCGCGTACATGCGCTGCAGCAGCGCCTGGCGTTCCTTGCGCGCGGCCGGGTTGGCCGCCTGCGCGAGGAAGCGCTCGATCGCCGAGCCGAAGCCATACCAGCCGGGCAGCGTCAGGCGGCACTGGCCCCAGCTGAAGCTCCAGGGTACGGCGCGCAGGTCCTCGATGCTGCGGCTCGGATTGCGCGAGGCCGGGCGCGAGCCGATGTTGAGTTCGGCGATCTCGCGGATCGGCGTGGCGCTGAAGAAGTAGTCGCCGAAGCCCGGCGTCTCGTAGACCAGTGCGCGGTACGCGGCCATGCTGGCCGCCGACAGTTCGGCCGCCGCGGCGACGAAGGTGGCGGGCGCGGCCTTGGCGGTCGGCAGCAGCGTGGCCTCGAGCGTCGCGGCCACCAGCGTCTCGAGGTTGCGGCGGCCGATCTCGCTGTTGGCGTACTTCGAGCCGATCACCTCGCCCTGTTCGGTCAGCCGGATCTGCCCGCGCACCGTGCCCGGCGGCTGCGCGAGGATCGCCTGGTAGCTCGGACCGCCGCCGCGCCCCACGGTGCCGCCGCGGCCATGGAACATCCGCAGCCGGATCGCCACCCCGCTGTGCGCATTGAGGTCGTCGAACAGCGCCACCAGCGCCAGCCCGGCGCGGTACAGCTCCCAGTTGCTGGTGAAGATGCCGCCGTCCTTGTTGCTGTCGCTGTAGCCCAGCATCACGTCCTGCTCGGCGCCCGAGCGCTGGATCAGCGCGTGGATGCCCGGCAGCGCGTAGAAGGCGCGCACGATCGGCGCCGCGTTGCGCAAGTCCTCGATGGTTTCGAACAGCGGCACGACGATCAGGTCGCAGGTGGCGTTGTCGGCGAGCGTGCCGCGCAGCAGGCCCACTTCCTTCTGGAGCAGCAGCGCCTCCAGCAGGTCGCTCACGGTCTCGGTGTGGCTGATGATGTAGTGGCGGATCGCCGCGGTGCCGAAGCGCGCCCGCGCGGTGCGGGCGGCGGCGAAGATCGCGAGCTCGCTCCTGGCGAGCGCGGAGTAATCGGCGTCGGGCACGCGCAGCGGCCGGGCGTCGTCGAGCAGGCGCAGCAGCAGCGCCTGCTTGTCCTCTTCGGACAGCGCGGCGTAGGCCGGCTCGATGCGTGCGGTGGCCAGCAGCTCGGCCACCACCGCTTCGTGCTTGTCGGAGCTCTGGCGCAGGTCGACGGTCGCCAGGTGGAAGCCGAATACCTCGACCGCCCGGATCAGCGGATGCAGGCGCGGCGCGGCGAGCACGCTGCCGTGCTTGTCGGCCAGCGACTCCTCGATGGTGTGCAGGTCGGCCAGCAGTTCCTCGGCCGTGGCGTAGGGGTTCTGCGGCCGCACCGCGTGGCGCGCGGCCTCGCCGCCCGTGAGCTCGCGCAAGGTGGCGGCGAGCCGCGCGTACATGCCGGTCAGCGCCCGGCGGTAGGGCTCGTCGACCCGGTGCTCGTTCTTGTCGGGCGAGCGCTCGGCCAGCGCCTGCATCTCGATCGAGACGTCGACCAGCCCGGCCGACAGCGACAGTTCGCCGCCGAGGTAGTGCAGTTCGGTGAGGTAGTGGCGCAGCGCCAGTTCGCTCTGGCGCTTGAGGGCGTATTCGAGGGTCTCGGCGGTCACGTTGGGATTGCCGTCGCGATCGCCGCCGATCCACTGGCCCATGCGCAGGAACGGCGCCACCGCAGGCACGCTGCTGCCATGGGCCAGGGCCTTCTCGAGCTCGGCATAGACGCGCGGAATCTCGCGCAGGAAGGTGGCCTCGTAGTAGCTCAGCGCGTTCTCGATCTCGTCGGCCACGGTGAGCTTCGAAAAGCGCAGCAGGCGCGTCTGCCACAGCTGGGTCACGCGGGTGCGCATCTGGCGTTCGTTGTCGGCGTACTCGATGGGCGTCAGCGCGTCCTTGCTCCCGGCGAAGGCGCGCTGGCGCAGCGCGATCTCGTCGCGCGCCGTGAGCAGCTGCGCGATGGCGCGCTCGGCGTCCAGGATGCTCTTGCGCTGCACTTCTGTCGGGTGCGCCGTGAGCACCGGCGAGACATAGCTGTGGGCCAGCGACTCGACCACCGCCTCGGGCTTGATGCCGGCCTTGCGGATGCGCGCCAGCGCCGTCTCCAGACTGCCCTCGGCGCTCTCGCCCGCGCGCTCGGCCTCGGTGCGCCGGCGGATCTGGTGCCGGTCCTCCGCCAGGTTGGCCAGGTGGCTGAAGTAGGTGAAGGCGCGGATCACGCTCACGGTCTCGGCCGCGCTGAGCCCTTTCAGCACGTTCTTCAGGGCCCGGTCCGCGGCATGGTCGGCATCGCGCCGGAAGGCCACCGACAGGGTGCGGATCTTCTCGACCAGCGCGTAGCTCTCGTCGCCTTCCTGTTCGCGGATCACATCGCCCAGGATGCGCCCGAGCAGCCGGATGTCAGCAATCAGCGGCAGGTCTTCGTCACGGGTCCGGCGCTTCGCGGCAACCGGTGCGGGGCTCGTCTTCATTCGAAACTTCTCCTCGGGGACTGGGGATGCGCCGACGTTGCTGCGGCGCAACATGCTAGCATCCTCCGGTCTCTTTCTCATTTGGAAAACGGTCTTGAGCAACATCGTGATCGCCACGCGCGAAAGCCGCCTGGCCATGTGGCAGGCCGAACACGTCAAGGCGCTCCTGCAAGAACAGGGCCACACGGTCGAACTGCTGGGCATGACCACCCGCGGCGACCAGATCCTGGACCGCTCGCTCAGCAAGGTCGGCGGCAAGGGCCTGTTCGTCAAGGAACTCGAAACCGCGCTCGAAGACGGGCGTGCCGACATCGCGGTGCATTCGCTCAAGGACGTGCCGATGGACCTGCCCGAGGGCTTCGCGCTGGCCTGCGTGCTCGAGCGCGAAGACCCGCGCGATGCGCTGGTGTCGCCGCGCTACGCCTCGCTCGCCGAGCTGCCGCAGGGTGCGGTGGTCGGCACCTCCAGCCTGCGTCGCGTGGTGCTGCTGCGCGCGCTCAGGCCCGACCTGCGCATCGAGCCCCTGCGCGGCAACCTCGACACCCGGCTGCGCAAGCTCGACGAGGGCCAGTACGACGCCATCGTGCTGGCCGCCGCCGGGCTCAAGCGGTTGGCGCTGGAAAGCCGCATCCGCGAATGCTTCGAACCCGACACGATGCTGCCGGCGGCGGGGCAGGGTGCGCTCGGCATCGAGGTCCGGACCGAGCGGGCCGATCTGCTGGCGCTGCTGGCGCCCCTCGACAGCCGCCGCGACGGCCTCGCGACCGCCGCCGAGCGCGCCGTCAGCCGCACGATGGGCGGCAGCTGCTCGATGCCGCTGGCGGCCCACGCGCGCTGGCAGCCCGACGGCCGCCTGCGCATCGACGCCGCGCTGGGCGACCCCGAAGGCCTGACGCCGCTGGTGCGGGCCCAACTGGTGGCCGAGGCCGCCGATGCAGCCCAGGCCACGGCGCTGGGCGAGGCCGCGGCACGTCTGCTGCAGGGATGAGGCCTCTTTCGGTTTGTCCATGCTGCTGATCACACGACCGGCCTCGGAAGCCGCGCGCTGGGTGGACGACCTGCGCGCCGCCGGCGTGGACGCCGTGGCGCTGCCCCTGATCGCGATCGCGCCGCTCGAAGACCCCGCGCCGCTGCAGGCCGCCTGGCGGCGGCTGTCGGGCTACGACGCGCTGATGTTCGTCAGCGCCGCGGCGGCCGAGCACTTCTTTCGCGGCATCGACCTGCCGCTGCCTGCGCGCCTGCGCTTCTGGGCCACCGGTCCCGGCACCGTGCGCGGGCTGCATGCGGCCGGTGTGCCGCCGGCGGCGATCGACGCGCCGCCCGCCGATGCGGCGCAGTTCGATTCCGAGCAGCTCTGGGCCCGCGTGGCGGACCAGGTTCGTCCGGGCGTCCGGATCCTGATCGTCCGCGGCGGCGATGCCACGGGGCAGGCCACGGGACGTGACTGGCTGGCCCGCGAGATCCTGGCCCAGGGCGGCGCCTGCGATGCGGTGGCCGCCTACCGGCGCTTGCCGCCGCCCTTCGGCGAGGCCGAGCGCCGGTTGGCGGCCGAGGGCGCCAGCGGGGCCGCCGCCTGGCTCTTCAGCAGCTCGGAGGCGATCGCCAATCTGTGCCGCCTGATGCCGGCCGCCGACTGGCAGCAGGCCCGTGCGCTGGTCACCCACGAGCGCATCGCCGAAGCCGCGCGCGCTGCCGGTTTCGGCCGCGTGGAGGTCTCGCGTCCATCGCTGTCGGCCTTGGTCGCGTCGATAGAATCCCTGGCATGAGCGACGCTCCCGTCTTCAACGAGCCCTTGCCGGAACCCGCATCGCGCGCGCCGGTGCCGGCTGCGTTGCCGCTCGGCCATTCGGCCGCGGCGGCGCTGCTGTCGCGGCTCGCGTTCGGCCTGCTCGCACTGGTCGCCGTGGTGGCCCTGCTGATGGCGCTCGCGCTGTGGCAGAAGGTCAGCGGCATGCAGGAGCAACTGGCCCGCCAGAGCGCGGATGCGCTGGCGCAGTCGCTGGAGGCCCGCACCCTGGCGCGCCAGGCGCAGGAGGTCGTGCGCGACACGGCCGCCCGGCTGGCGCTGGCCGAGACCCGGGTCGGCGAAGTGGCGCTGCAGCGCTCCCAGCTCGAGGAGCTGATGCAGAGCCTGTCGCGCTCGCGCGACGAGAACCTCGTGGTCGACATCGAGGCGGCCGTGCGGCTGGCCCTGCAGCAGGCCCAGGTCACCGGCAACGTGCAGCCGCTGCTGGCCGCGCTCAAGGCCGGCGACACGCGCATCGCCCGGGCCGGGCAACCGCGGCTGGCGCCGCTGCAGCGCGCCATGCAGCATGACGCCGACCGGCTGCGCAGCAGCGCCAGCGCCGACAACGGCGAAGCGCTCCAGAAGCTCGACGAACTGATGCGCATGGTCGACGACCTGCCGGCGCTCAACGCCGTGGCGGCGCGCGGCGGCGGGCTCGACACCTTGCAGGTCGAGCCGCTGCCGGCCAATGCACCCTGGTGGCAGCGCTTCCTGATGATGGTGCGCACCGAGGCCCGCTCGCTGCTGCGGGTGGGGCGCATCGAGCGGCCCGAGGCGGTGCTGCTGACGCCCGAACAGACTTTCTTCCTGCGCGAGAACCTCAAGCTCAAGCTGCTCAACGCCCGGCTGGCGCTGCTGTCACGGCAGGTCGACACGGCGCGCGGCGAAATGGCGACCGTCTCGGCGGCGATCAACCGCTACTTCGATCCGGCCTCGCGCCGGGTCCAGGCCGCGGCCACGCTGGTGCAGCAGGTGCAGGCGCAGATCCGCACCAGCGAGCCGCCACGGGTCGACGAGACCCTGGCCGCGCTCGCCACGGCGGCCGCAGGGCGCTAGGGCGGGCCTGAAGCCATGCGCGCCGCCCTCTGGTTCCTGGCCCTGTTCGGCATCGCCGCCGCGGTGGCGCTGTTCGCCGGCAACAACCAGGGCACGATCACTGTCTTCTGGCCGCCCTGGCGGGTCGACCTGTCGCTGAACCTGGTGCTGCTGCTGCTGTTTGCGGCCTTCGTGCTGCTGCACCTGGCGCTGCGCGGATTGGCCGCCCTGTTCTCGCTGCCCAAGCAGGCGCGCCAGTGGCGGCTGCAGCAAAAGGAGCGTGCGCTGCATGCGGCGCTGCTCGATGCCGCGGCGCAGTTGCTTGCCGGGCGCTTCTCCCGGGCCCGCAAGGCGGCCCAGGCGGCCCTGTCGCAGGAGCGTCGGCTGGCCGCGCTCGACGCCCGGCTGCCGCAGGCGCTGCAGGTCCGCGTGATCGCGCACCYGCTGGCGGCCGAGAGCGCGCAATCGCTGCAGGACCGTCCGGCACGCGATGCGCATCTGCAGCAGGCGCTCAACGAAAGCGCCGAGCGCGGCCCGCAGCTCTCGCCCGAAACGCGGGAGGGCGTGCAGCTGCGCGCGGCCCGCTGGGCGCTCGACGATCGTGACGCCCCGGCCGCCCTGGCGCGGCTCGGCGAGCTGCCGCTGGGCGCGCAGAGGCGCACGCTGGCACTGCGGCTGCGCTTGAAGGCCGCGCGCCAGGACCGGCGCACGCTGGAAGCCCTCGAGACCGCCCGGCTGCTGGCCAAGCACCGGGCCTTCTCGGAGGCGGCTGCGCAGAGCATCGTGCGCGGCCTCGCCACCGAGCTGCTGTCGGGCGCCCACGATCCGGCCCAGTTGCTGCGCGCCTGGAGCGAGTTCGAACCCTCGGAGCGCGAGATGCCCGAGGTCGCCATCCATGCGGCCCAGCGGATGGTGGCGTTGCGCGGCGACCTGACCTTGGCGCGGGCCTGGCTGCTGCCGGTCTGGGAGCGCATGGTCCAGCATCCGCAGGGCCTGGGCGAATCCTTGCGCGTGAAACTGGTCCGTGCGCTCGAAGCCGGCCTCGACTCGGTCGATGCCGACTGGCTGGCACGCATCGAATCCGCGCAGCGGAACAACCCGCGCGATGCCAACCTGCAGTATCTGGCCGGCATGGCGTGCATGAAGCGCCAGCTGTGGGGCAAGGCGCAACAGTTGCTCACACAGGCCGGATTGGCCCTGCAGGACGCCAACCTACATCGCAGGGCATGGCAGGCGCTGGCGCAACTGGCCGAAGCGCGCGACGATGCCGACCAGGCATCGGCCGCCTGGAAACGTGCGGCCCAAACAGAGACCCCCTGAGCGCGGCTTGCTGCTGTTGGTTCTGCTGCTATTGAATCAATAGCACCCGAAGCCGGGTCTTGCTGCATTGCAAGATTGCACCGGCTTGGAAAATGCCCGGAATCGTGCTATTTCAGCATCTTGTAGGACAATTTCTCTGCCTTATGCTCTAAGCCGACAAAGGGTTTGAAACCCGCGCCCATACTGATGTACAGTCGTAACTGTTTGCAAAAGTATTCATTCCAGGGTCACGATGCGGAGCTGCACTTGAAGCATTTTTTACTACATGTCGCGCTGCTGGCTTCGGTGGGCTTGCTGGTTCAAGGCTGTGCGCCGCTGGCGCCGGGCTTCAGTTCAGCGAGCAATGATGCCGCGTCGGCCGTTTCGCCTTCGGGCTTTTCCACGGCCGACATCGATCCGCCGCCAGCGGGTGCCTTGACCGAAATTACCCCCGAACTGATCCGGGCTCAACGCGCGGCCACCCAGGCGACGACGCTCGGTCCCGAAGTCATGAAGCTGGTCGGCGAGACCGGGCCATATCGAATCGGGCCCGGCGACGTCCTGGGTATCGCGGTCCTGGACCACCCCGAGATTTCCTACAGTTCGGGCGCCCCGCCCTCTGGCGGGGGCGACGGTGCCAGCGTGGCGGCTGCGCCCGGCTACATCGTTTCGGCCACGGGCCAGTTGAGCTTTCCGTACATCGGTTCGCTGGTGGTCTCGGGCATGACCATCGAGGAGGCGGAGGCCGCCCTCGTCAAGCGCCTGTCGCGCGTCTACCGGGACCCGCAGCTGAGCGTGCGCGTCAACGCCTTCCGCAGCAAGCGCGCCTACATGGACGGTGAGATCCGGACACCGGGCCTGATGCTCTTCAGCGACATCCCGATGACGCTCGCGGAGGCGCTCAATCGCGCCGGCGGCGTGTCTCCCAACGGCGACCGTTCCGCCATCATGCTCACGCGCGACGGCAAGATGACGCAGCTCAATCTGGTGGCGATGGCGGATGCCGGCATCGACCCCAGCCGCATTCCCCTGAAGCCGGGCGACATGCTGTACGTGCGCAGCCGCGAAGAAAGCAAGGTCGTGGTGATGGGTGAGGTGACGACTCAAATGGGCGTCCTCATGCGCAACGGCCGGCTCAGCCTGAGCGATGCCTTGATCGAGGTGGGCGGCGTCAACCTGAACACGGCCAATCCGCTGCAGATCTATGTGATCCGCAACGAAGCGAAGGGCGGCCAGTCGATCTTCCATCTCAACGCACGCACGCCGACGGCCATCGCCATGGCCGATGGCTTCGCCCTCCGGCCGAAGGACGTGGTCTATGTCGATCCAGTGCCGCTGGTGCAGTGGAACCGGGTGCTGAACCTGATCCTGCCGTCGACCTCGTACGGGTATTCGTATCTTTATCGCGGCGGCAGCACCTCCGGCAGCCGATAGCGGACCGATCGTGACCATCCGGAACATCCTCGTCGTGTGCATCGGGAACATCTGCCGCAGTCCGATGGCCGAAGGCCTGCTCGCCGCGGCGCTGCCCGATGCGCAGGTCGCGTCCGCAGGGCTGGCCGCCATGGTGGGGGAGCCGGCGGACGAGATCGCGCGCGACCTGATGCGCCAGCACGGCATCTCCATCGAATCGCATCGCGCGAAGCAGATCGGCCTCGATGCCTGCCAGCGCGCCGACCTGATTCTGGTCATGGACGGCAAGCAGCGCCGGTCGGTCGAGGAGCGCTATCTTTTTGCCGCCGGCAAGGTATTTCGCCTGTGTGAGTTCAGCGATCAGGACGTGCCGGACCCGTATGGTGCCGGTCGCGCCTCTTTCGAGCGTGCGCTGACGCTTATCGAAGACGGCACCCAGCAATGGGTCCAACGCATTTCAAGAGTATCCAGTCGATGAATTCCACACTCACCCCCAAATCCAATCCCAGTTCGTTCGATACGGCGGAGGAGCAGGATTTCAACATCGGGCACTACATCGAAGTGCTGGTGGCGAACAAGTGGCTCATCGCCTTCATCACGCTGGTCGTCTTCCTGGGCGGCGTGGTGTATGCGCTCCTCGAGCGGCCGATCTACGAGTCCACCCTGGTGATTCAGGTGGAAGATCCCGAAGGCAGCAAGGGGATCTTGAGCGAAGCCGGCGGCGCGCTGTTCGACGTCAAGACGCCGGGCTCTGCAGAAATGGAGATCATCCGGTCGCGCATGATCGCCGGCAAGGCGGTCGAGGCGATCAAGCTCTACATCGTGGCCAGTCCCCGCTACGTCCCCTATGTCGGCGGCTGGCTGGCGCGGCGATCGACGGGGCTCTCCGACCCTGGATTCCTCGGCTTCGGCGGCTATGTGTCGGGGCGGGAACTGATCGAGGTGTCGCAGTTCGATGTTCCGAAATCGCTGGAAGGTTCGCTCTTCACGGTGACCGCCCAGGAAGGCGGCCAGTACACGCTGGCCTCCCCGATGCTGTCCAAGCCCTTGAGCGGCACGGTCGGCGCGCCGCTGAAGGCGCAGACGGCGGCCGGGCCGATCGAGCTCACGATCAGCCGGCTGGCCGGCAAGCCGGGCGCCGAGTTCAACCTGCAGCGCCTCGGCACGCTGCCGACCGCGCTGGGGTTGCAGGCCGGGCTCGGGCTGAGCGAACGCGGCAAGTCCTCGGGCATCATCAACGTGACGCTGCAGGACAGCAATCCCGACCGGGCGGCACAGGTCCTGAATGCCGTGGGTGAGCAGTACGTGCTGCAGAACGTCGAGCGCAAGGCGGCCGAAGCGCGCAAGACGCTCGCCTTCCTGGATGTCCAACTGCCCCAGTACAAGCGCCAGATGGAAGCGGCCGAAGAAACCTACAACCGCTTCCGCAACCAGAAGGGGATGGTCTCCTTCACCGAGGAGGCGTCGTCGGTCCTTGCCCAGGCGGTCGACCGCCAGAGCAAATTGCTGGACGCCGAGCAGCGTCGGCGGGAACTCGAAGCGCGCTTCACCGCCAATCACCCGCTGGTGCAGACGCTGGATGGCCAGATCGCGGCGCTGCGCTCGGACATCGCCAACGTCCAGATCCGCATCAAGGGGCTGCCGGCCCTCCAACAGGAAGCGGTGCGCATGGAGCGCGACGTCAAGGTGAACACCGAGCTCTACCAATCCCTGCTCAACAACGCCATGCAGCTGCGGCTGGTCAAGGAGGGCAAGGTGGGCAACGTCCGGGTGCTCGACGAGGCGATCCCGCCGTCGTACCCGATCAAGCCGAACCGCAAGGTCATCGTCGCCTCGGCGCTGGCACTGGGCCTGTTCCTCGGCATCTGCGCCGCCTTCCTGCGAAACGCCTTCATCGAGCAGCGCCTGCGGGATCCGCACGAGGTCGAGGCCGACATCGGCCTGCCCGTGTTCTCGACCATTCCCATGAGCCCGGCGCAGGAGGCGATCGCGGCGCGGCGCCTGAGCGGCGCGACCGGGGTGCGCCTGCTGACGATCGAGAAGGCCGACGATCCGGCCGTCGAAAGCCTGCGCAGCCTGCGAACCGCCATGCAGTTCGCGATGCTCGAATCGCCCAACAACCGGGTGCTCATCACCGGACCGACGCCGGGCGTGGGCAAGAGCTTCGTCGCCGCCAATTTCGCCGCGCTGATGGCCGCTGCCGGCCGCCGCACGCTGTTGATCGACGCCGACCTGCGGCGCGGCCACACGCATCAGTACTTCGGCCTGCAGCGCCATGGAGGCCTGTCCGAGCTGATCGCCGGCAGCTTGACGATTCAGCAGACCGTGCACCGCCAGGTGGTGCCCAGCCTGGACTTCCTGGCGACCGGCCAGTTGCCGCCCAACCCCGCCGAGCTGCTGGTGTCGGACTCGTTCAAGTCGAACCTCGAACGCCTCTCCGAGCAGTACGACCTGGTGGTCATCGACGCGCCGCCGGTGCTGGTCGCCGCCGACACCAGCACGGTGGCGACGCACGTGGGCACCGTGCTGCTGGTGGCGCGCGCCAACCTGTCGACGATGGGCGAGCTGAAGGAGAGCACCCGACGCCTGGCCATGGGCGGCAAGGCGGCGACCGGCGTGCTGCTGAACGGCATGAACGTCAATCGCAGGACCTACGCCGCCTACAAGTACGGCCGCTACCGCTACACCAGCTACAACTACGAGAGCATCCTGCCCGAAGAGCAATAGCTCGCCCCCAGGTTGCCCGGCACTTCGTGTCCGGGCGCCTCGAGTCGCTGCCAGAGGCAGCGGCCCTTCGGAGCAGTCCAAGCCTGCGCAGGCAGGCTTGGAGCCGCGGCTCCTCAGCCCCCTACCGGGGGCAACACCAGCGGCCCGGCAAAGCCGGTTCCGCGGTGTTTCACCAGCTAGAGCCGGGCTTCGCCGGCTCTTTTTGTTGTGGGGATGCCGATGCAGGCTTCGAGGTCCCTCTCGAAACGGGCGAGCACGGCGTCGCGGTCGAAGTTGGCTTCGGCGAAGGCGCGGGCGCGCAGGCTCAGTTCGCGGCGCAGATCGGGCTGGTAGGCCAGCGTCAGCACCGCATCCGCGAAGGCGCGGGCGTCGTCCGGGGCCACGGCGATGCCGCATTGCGAAGCGACTTTGCCGAGTTCGGTTTCGGGCCTCGCGCCGGCGACCACCGGGCGGCCGCTGCTGAGCATGCCGGTGAGCTTGGACGGCATCACGAGGTCGGCAGCATCCGCGCGCTGCGGCAGCAGATGGATGTCGGCAAGGCCCAGCAGGTCGCCCAGGCGCTCGACCGGCTGGAGGTCGAGGAAGCGCACGTTCGCGAGCTTCTCGCAGCGCTGCATCAGGTCGGCGCGGCCGGCGCCGTTGCCGCAGAACACAAACTCGAGACCAGGCCGCCCCTGCAGCAGCTGCGCCATCTCGGCCAGCAGCTCGAGGCCCTGCTTGGCGCCCATGTTGCCCGAATAGAGCGCCACCACGGCATCGTGCGCGATGCCCAGCTCGGCGCGATAGGGGCTGGCCGCCCGCAGTGGCTGCACCGCCGACACGTCGGCCCAGTTCGGCAGCGAGACCAGCCGCTCGGCGTCGGTGCCCTTGCTGCTGGCGCGCTCCATCATGTGCGACGAGATGGTCGAGATGCGGTCGAAGCGCCGCATCAGGCCGCGCTCCGTCGCGGCCACGATCGAACGCACGCGGTCGCCCTTGAGCAGGCCGAGCTCGAACGCCGCGTCGACCTCGTAGTCCTGGATGTGCAGCCACGCTTTCGCCGAGCGCAGCCGGGCGAAGGCCAGCGCCGCCGGCGAGCAGAACAGCGGCGGCTCGGTCACCCACACGACGTCGGGTTTCCAGCGCCATTGGGCAAGCAGCGCGGGCAGGCTCGACAGCGCAAAGCTCGCCAGGTGGACCAGCCGCTTCAACCCGGTCACCTTGCGCGGCACCCACAGCGGCGTGCGAAAGACGGTGGCGCCGTGCCAGTCCTCGCGGGCGTAGCGCGATCCGCTGTAGCCCGGCCGGACCGACCAATGCGGGTAGTAGGGCGGGGCTGTCACGACGCGGACCTCATGCCCCCTGGCCGCGAGCCAGGCCACCATCTCGCCTGTGTATTTGCCGATCCCGGTCAGTTCGGGTGCGAAGTTGATTCCGTAGACGAGAAGTTTCATTGACCCTCGGGCAGCATGGCAGCCTTGGCAGGGCGCGGATCGGGCGGCGGCGCAGCGCTGCCCGACCCCGGCGCTCGTTCACTCACGATCCGGACCAGCCCTTGCGCCACCTGCTCGACCTGGAAGCGATCGCGGAACGACTGCCGGGCCGCGAGCCGCATGGCCGCGGCCTCGGCCGGCGTCAGCGCCAGCCAGCGCTGCAGCGTGTCGACCGTGCCGGCCAATGTGTCCGGGGCCACCAGGCCGGCGCCGTCCTGCACGATCTCGCGCCAGATGTTCACCTTGTCGCTGATCAGGACGGGCTTGCCACAGGCCAGCGCCTCGACCACGGCGATGCCGAAGTTCTCCTGGTGCGAGGGCAGGCAGAATGCGTCCGCCGAATGGAAAGCGCCCCATTTGAGGTCGCCCTGCAGCATGCCGGTCCAGGTGATCCGCCCTGCCACGCCGAGTTCGGCGGCGCGGTTCTGAAGTTGCGCCACCAGGCGCTCGTCGCCTGGCCCGGCCATCACAAGTCGAAGTCCCGGCGAATCGGCAGCGACACGGGCGAATGCGTCGACCAGCAGGTCGCCGCCCTTCTTTTCGTGGATGCGCCCGAGATACAGCAGCGAGCGCTGGCCCCGAAGCTCGGGAAAGCGGGCCAGGAAGGCCTCGCTCAGGCCGGCGGCATCCGAAGGCGGCTCGGAGGTGCCGTACGAGCCGACCACTTCCCGGGCACGGTAGAGCCAGAAGGACTGGCGGGCGAGCAGGCGTTCTTCCTCGCAGGTGAAGATCACTGCCGCCGCATCCCGCAGCACGCGGTACTCCGCCCAGGGCCAGTACAACCACTTTTTCAGGTGCTTGAGCGGATAGCGTCGCTTGAACCACGGATCGAGCATGCCGTGGGTGTAGACGAAATAGGGCGTGGGCGCCGAACGCAAGGCCCGCCAGGCCGCGAAGCTGGCGTATTGCCAAAGGCCGTTGACGATCACCGCGTCGTAGCGGCCGGCGTGGGCGCGCAGCCACGCGACCGCATCGGGGTTGTACTGGTAAGCGCCGCGCGAGGGGCCCAGCGGGTGGAGCGGCGCCGGGCACTCGCGAACCCAGGGTGCCGATGGATCGTCGAGCGACACCAGCTCGCTCTCGTGGCCGAGCGCGACCAGCGCCTCATGGATGCGCAGCACGCCCTCGATCGCTCCGCCGGCGCGAGGATCGACCTTGGGAATCAGATGGAGGAACTTCACGCGGATGGACGGCGAGGAGCAAAGAACTCGACCGTCGGATGCCGGAACACGAGCAGGCCGAAAGCCAGCATGAGTCCCAGCAGGCCGTGGGCCGTCAGCTGGCCGATGGCCGACCAGGTCAACAGCGCGAGCGTGACGACCGCCCACAGCAGGATCGGGTAGGCCGAGTGCAGGCGCCTCGACAGTCGCCAGGCCTTGCGGACACCCATGACGATGACGCCCACCTTGAAGACGGTGAACACGTAGCCGATCAGGCCGCCCTCGAGCAGGATCCGGCTGGCCTCGACTTCGGCCAGCGCGAAGGCGCCGGTGCTGCCGGTGCGCACATAGTTGGCCAGGTTGGAGCCCAGTCCGATGCCGTAGCCGATCCAGGAGAAGTTGTCGAACGCCACGGATTGGCCGATGAAGATGGTGAAGATGCGGCCCCAGAACGTCTCGACCTCGGCAGCCTCCTGGAACCGTTGCTCGGTGATGGCGATCGCACCGCGGAAGGCGTAGAGCAGAACGGCGAGCAGCAGGATCCCGGCAATGACGCCCACGATCGCCCCGGTCCTGGACTTGCTCCGCGCCAGCAAGAGCCGGCCGATGAAGTAGGCGACGATCACCAGGCCGGACAGGATGACGGCGGCGCGCGAGCCGCTCACCATGCTCGAGACCACGAAGGCGGCGAACAGCGCCGCCGCGAACAGCGTCTGGCGCCCGGGCCGCTTGCGCGCCCCGACGACCGCGAACACAAGCGGCGCCATCAGCGCCAGGTAGGTCGTGAAGCCGGCCGTGAAGCTGAAGGTGCCGGTGGTCCGCACGACGTCGGCGATCACCAGAAAGATGTCGGACTCATCGCCGTCGATCTGGTTGTTGATGCGTGCGCCCGGAGGAGAGAAATGCTGCAGCACGGCCAGCGGGGCCATCAGCAGCAAGCTCCAGGCCGCGACCCTCAACGCAGCCCGGTAGTCGGCTTCGTTCATCGTGGCGGCGGCGGCCACCCCGAACCAGATGTACAGCAGCCAGAAGCGCAGCCCGATCAGCAGCACTGTCGGCGAACTCTCGCCGACGACGAGCTGCAGCAAGCCCCAGGCGATGACCAGGCATGACCATGCGAGCAGTGCCTGGGTGATGCCCTTCTGCCGCCGCAGGGCGCCGTTGCGCAGGGCATAGCCGATCACGTAGATGGCCAGCAGGTCGCGCACCAGCAACATCGGCAAGGTGGCCGACGAGGCCACCCATTTGCGCACCGCGCCCTCCAGCACGACGATCAGGAACACCGCGATGAAGGCCTTGCCCGCACGGGTTATCGACGCCGGCCGCGCCGCTGCGTGCGAGAAGGAGGCGGTCGTACTCATTGAACAAATTCCTCGAACAACTCTCCGGCCCGCTGTCGATAGCTGGCCCACGAAAAGGCATCGCCGGACTGGCGCGCCATGGACCGGGCCGCATGCAACTGCTCGGGCCTTTGCGCCAGTTGCCGCAACTGTGCGTGCAACGACTCCACCCCCGGCTCGACGATCCAGCCACTGCCCGGAAAGGCCTCGATCATCGCCTTGGCGCCGGTGTTCGTCGAGACCACGGCGGGTGTGCCGCATGCCATGGCCTCGGCGACCACCATGCCGAACGAATCGAAGCGCGAGGGCAGCAGCAGGCAGTCGGCGCGCGCGAGAATCGAGAACAGCTCGCCCTGCGGCACGTTCGGCGTATGGCGGGCATGGGGCGTGGCCAGGACCGCGCGCAGCAACTCGGCGTCGGCGACGCCGCCGACGAACTCCAGGTCATAGGCGATGCCTTCGGCATGCAGCCGCCGGAAGCTGGCGACGATGCTGTCGATCGACTTGAGCCGGCTCAGCGCGCCGGCGAAGACGAAGCGCGGCGGGCCGTCATGGGCCTGCCAGCCGGGCAGGCCGAGCGGCCGCTCGGCGCCGAGCATCATGGGCCGGACCTTGTCGGCCGGCACGCCATTCGCGGTGTAGCTCTCCGCGGCAAGTGGCGAGCAGGTCAGAATCAGGTCGGCCAACCGGATCTCCTCGTCCTTGCGGCGATTGATCTCAGGCGTGTAGGGGGTCGCCGGCGTGCCCAGCAGCCGGGCCGCGGTCTGGTGGTGGAAGGCGGCCGCATCCAGCACGCAGCGCGCGCCGATCGCCTTGGCTGCCTGGAAGGTGTGGAAGGCCGCGTTTTCGTAGGCGACGACGACCTTGGGCCTGAATTGCCGGATTTGCCGCGCGGCCCAGTGGTCGAACCAATGGAACACGCGGTGGACCACGTCGGAACCCGGTATGCCGAGATTCACCCGGTTCGACATCCGCAGGGCCAGCTGGAAGCGCGCCGGATGGCGCCGCAGCGCGCGCGGGATGTCGACGGTGCGGACCTTCGAGCGGTAGCCGGCGGGCAGCCACCATGGCAGCGTTTCGCCTTCGGCCACCACCGGCACGCCGGACCAGAACGACTGCAGCAGCGAACGCTCGTACAGCGCCAGGGCGAGCTGGTGCGAATGCTGCAACCCGGGATGGGTGACCAGGACCGGGGTCATGGCCGCGGCTCGACGCCGTGCACGGGCGAATTCGCCGGACCGGCCGGATCGGCACGGCGTCCGATCCAGGCCTCGAAAGGCGGGAGCAGGGCGACCGGGTCGTAGCAGAGGTCGGCGGGGCGTGCGTTCAGGCGGATGACCGCCGGATTGCCGGTGGCGACCGCCAGCGGCGGCACGTCCTTGGCGACCACGGCGCCCGCGCCCACCACCGCACCGTAGCCGATCGTGACGCCCGGGAGGATGGTTGCACCGACGGCGATCCAGGCGTAGTCGTCGATGCGTACCGGTTTCTTGAAAGACCGCCAGCCCGGATCCCCGACATGATGGCTGGCCGTGAGGATCGTGACCCGGTCGTTGATGACGACGCGCGATCCGATGCGGACCTGGTCGAGGGCGACGATTTCCGTCGAGCCCGAGATGAAGCAGTGCTCGCCGACGCTCAGATGGGAGGCCGGGCCCTTGAGCGCGAAGCGGTCGAGGATCGACAGCGCGCCCACCTGGACCCCGCGGGCGCGGAAACTGCGCCGCGCCATGACGATCTTGAGCAGCGCGACGGAATGCAGGGCCCGCTTGGCCCAGACGATGCACCAGCGCCGCGATCCGAGCGCCGGGCGTTCGCGCAAGCTCCACAAGTAGCTGATATCGCTCACGAGGAAACCTCCGTGCTGCGCACTGCGGTGCGAGCCCCCTTCGGAGCGGCCGGGCGGGGGCTCATCGCGTGGCCTCGCTGCGCATCGCCCTGAGGGCGGCGACATGGGCATCGACGCAATGCGGCTCGTACCATTGGCGCGCCTGGCGGCCGACGGTGCGTGCGTCGACGTTTTCGAGCGCGGCGAAGCCGGGCAAGTAATTGAAGTTGGCGACCAGCCCGTCGTGCGGCCGGTAGTCTTCCCAGAGCAGGATCGGGCACAGGCCGTGGGCGCTGTAGGCGGCCAGCACGCCGCTCTTCGAGGCGTAGTCCAGGGGATACGAGAGGGCGCCATAGCTGGCGCCTGAGAGGGCTTGGCTGACCGCCTGCGCCGACAACTTGCCGTGCACGACGGCCTTCTCCTGGACCAGGCGCTGCGCCAGTTGGGCATCCTGCAGCGGCGGTCCGATGTCGTGAATGACCAGGCCCCTGCGGCGAGCGCAGTCGAACACTTCGCCACCGGCCCATTGATAGACGTTGGCGCGCACGCCGGGACCGCCGAAGACGACCAGGTGCGGCGCCCTGTCGGCGTCGATCGATGCCGGCTCGCCCACGTTCGAAAACACGGGCAGCACCCGATGCGGTGCGGCGCCGCGCCGCGCCAGCAGCCAGCGGCCGGACTCCTCCCGGTTGGTCAGCCAGAAATCCGAGAGATCGAGCAGTTCGCGGGCAATCCGCTTCTGCCAGGCGCCGAGCCAGAAGGCGGAACCCCAGGGCGGACTGGAGGCGTACAGCTCGTGGAACACCACGCCGAAGGCCTGGAAGCGGCTGCGCAGGCGGCGCACCTGCTCGACCAGCCAGAGCGGCACGCCGCGCTTGTGGTAGCCGTAGCCGCTGAAATGCAGCAGCAGGCAGTCGCCCGAAAGCGACGAGATATCGGTCGTGCGGGTCATCTCGAACGGCGGCGCCTGCAGCGACTGGCCGATCACGCTCGCATAGTCCCGCACGCCGCCGGAGCCCGGCGGAACGAGGGATAGAAAGGAGGCGCCCATGGTGGGAATGCAGCCGCTACGGGCCGCCTCAGGCGACCAGTGCTTCGCTGCAGAAATCTTCGTAGGCGTGCTCGATGCCGGCGCGCAAAGTCACCTCGGGCGTCCAGCCGAGCCCGCGGATGCGGGAGACGTCCAGCAGCTTTCGCGGCGCGCCGTCGGGCTTGCTGGTGTCGTAGTGGATGCGGCCCTGATAGCCCACCACCTCGCTCACCAGCTGCGCGAGCTCGGCGATCGACAGGTCTTCCCCGCTGCCGACGTTGAGGTGGCTGGTCATCACTTCGGTCTGGGCGGCATAGGTCTCGCGCGGCAGGTCCATCACGTGCACGCAGGCGCGCGCCATGTCGTCGACGTGGAGGAACTCCCGCTTCGGCGAGCCGGTACCCCAGATCACGACGCTCGGCGCGCCGTGGGTCTTCGCTTCGTGGAAGCGCCGGATCATCGCCGGCAGCACGTGGCTGTTCTCCGGGTGATAGTTGTCGCCCGGCCCGTAGAGATTGGTCGGCATCACGCTGCGGAAGTCGCAGCCGTACTGGCGGTTGTAGCTTTCGCAGAGCTTGATGCCGGCGATCTTGGCGACCGCATAGGGCTCATTGGTCGGTTCGAGCTTGCCGGTCAGCAGGGCGTCTTCCGACATCGGCTGCTGCGCGAGCCGCGGGTAGATGCAGCTGGAGCCGAGGAACAGCAGCCTGGCGACGCCGCTGCGCCACGATTCGTGGACCAGGTTGGCTTCGACCATCAGGTTCGAATAGATGAACTCGGCCGGATAGCTGTTGTTGGCGTGGATGCCGCCGACCTTCGCGGCCGCGACATAGACCTCCTCGGGGCGCTCTTCGGCGAAGAAGGCGCGCACCTGCGCCTGCTCGGTGAGGTCGAGCTCGTCGCGGCTGCGGGTGATGATCCGGGTGTAGCCCCGCGCTTCGAGGCATCGCACGATGGCGCTGCCGACCATGCCGCGATGTCCAGCGACGAAAATCCGCTTGTTCAACTCATTCATTGAAATCTCGTCAGGGCGCTGTTGGAAAATTCAGGCGAGCTTCTTCGCGTCGCCGATGTCGACCGACTCTACATCGGCGAACCGCACGATGTCGTCCTCGCCCAGGTAGCCGCCGGTCTGGACCTCGACCACTTCGAGGGCCATCTTGCCGGCGTTCTCCAGCCGATAGACCGCGCCGACGGGGATGTAGATCGACTCGTTCTCCTTGACCAGCACCGTCTTGTCGTCGCACACCACGCGCGCCGTCCCCTTGACCACCACCCAGTGCTCGGCGCGATGGTGGTGCATCCGCAGCGCCAGCCGCGCACCCGGCTTGACCGTCAGCCGCTTGACCGCGAAGCGCTCGCCGTCGTCGATGCTGTCGTAGGCGCCCCAGGGTCTTGGAATGCGGCGGTGCCGGGTGGCCTGGCTGTGGCCGTGGGTGGTCAGCAGCGCGACCACGTCCTTGACCTGCTCGGCGCAGTCGCGGTGCACGACCAGCAGCGCGTCCGGCGTGTCGACCACCAGCAGCTCCTTGGTGCCGAGCGCCACCACCGGGCGGCTCGGCGCGTGAATGAAAGTGTTGGTCGCGCCCATGGCGAAGCCCTGGCCGCTGATCCGGTTGCCGTTGGCATCGGTGTCGTGGAGGTCGGCCACTGCGTTCCAGCTGCCGACATCGCTCCACCGTCCCTGGAAAGGGACGACCGCGACCCGATCGCATTTCTCGAGCACCGCGTAGTCGATGCTCTGGCTGCGGCAGCGCCCGAAGGCCGCGCTGTCCATGCGCAAGAAGTCGCCGTCGGTTTCGATCGCGACGGTGGCCAGCCTGCAGCTTTCCAGGATGTCCGGGGCATGCGCCTGGAGCGCCGCGATCAGGACCTTGGCCTGGACCAGCAGGATGCCCGCATTCCACAGGTGGCCGCCTTCGAGCAGCATTTGCTCGGCGCGCTCCGCCGCCGGCTTCTCGATGAAGGCGGCGACCGCATGGCCGGCCTCGTTGCCCAGTGCGGCCTCCAGCGGCTGGCCTTGGCGGATGTACCCGTAGGCCGTGCTGGGGAACGACGGATCGACGCCGAAGGTCACGAGGTATCCGGCCTGCGCCGCCGGGATGCCCTTCTGGATGGTGGCGACGAAGCGATCGGCCTCCGGGATGTGATGATCGGCCGGCGCGAACAGCAGCAGTTCCTCGGGGTCGGCCAGCAGCGCGATGGCCGCCATCGCCGCGGCGGTGTTGCGGGCCACCGGCTCGAGCAGCTGCTTGCCGCTCACCAGTGCGGCGTCGATCGCCTCCTGCACCAGGAACCGGTGCTCCTCCGCGGCCACGCAGGTCACTTCGGGATTGAGCCGGCGCAGACGCTCGAGCGTCAGCAGCAACAGGCTCTTGTCGCCGATCAGCGGCGCGAACTGCTTGGGCAGCGTCTTGCGCGACAGCGGCCAGAGCCGGGTGCCGCTGCCGCCGCACAGGATGACCGGCTGGATGCGGGTCACCGTGAACCTTCCCCGCTGACGACGGCGCGCACGGTCCGGAACAGAATCTTGATGTCGAGCCACAGCGACCAGTTGGTGACGTATTCCACGTCGAGCTCGACCCGGCGCGCATAGGAGAGCCGGTTTCGGCCGCTGACCTGCCAGAGGCCGGTGATCCCGGGGCGCATCGCGCAGTAGTGCGTCCAGCCGCGGCCGTAGAGGCTGCGCTGGCGCTCCATGCAGGGGCGCGGGCCGACCAGGCTCATGTCACCCTTGAGCACGTTCCAGAACTGCGGCAGCTCGTCCAGGCTCAGCTTGCGGATGAGCGCGCCGATCGGCGTGATGCGGGGGTCCTTTTCCAGCTTCTGGAAGGTGTCCCACTCGGTGCGCGCCATGTCACTGCGGCTCAGGAACTCGTCCAGGACATGGTCCGAATTGCGCACCATCGAGCGGAACTTGTAGAAGCGGAAGCGCTGGCCGCGTTCGCCGAGTCGTGTTTGCCAGAAGTGCACCGGCCGGCCCATGCTGATCAGCACGCCCAGGGCCACCATGAGGTAGAGCGGTCCGAAGAGGGTGAAGAAGACCAGCGCCCCGACGATGTCGATGGCGCGCTTGACGACGCGCTGAGCGAGCGAAAGCCGGGGCGGGCTGGACTCCAGCGGCGGCGCGGACGGGCCCCCGCCGTCCGGGGGAAAGCGTCGGACCACGTTGCCGGTGGTTGTCGAGTCGGAACGAAACATCTGAAATTCCCCCGTAACGGGTACTGCCTCAACCTAGAGCGGGGCAGTGTAACGCTTTACTACTATCGGCAAGAATTTGAACATATGTCGCGGCCTTCGTGGTGTCAGCAAAAGCCTTACATAGTCCTCCAAAAGGCGTAGGCTGGTCCCTCTTCTTCGGGTCTCAACAAGAGACAGGGGCCGGCTCAGCGATTTCGAAGTCAGTGTAGTCCTTTTGTATAACAAATTGTTAACGTGGACGAACATCCTGGTGTTGTTTCTGCACACCATTCGCGCTTTTGCGGATTAATACCGATGGTTTCGTTTGTGAAACGCCCCCTGGCGCCCCGGGTTGCCTACTAAACCAGCCGATGAACGGTCGAGAATCGGCGACGGGCGTAATTCAGAAACGAAAAAGGGAGGCCGAAAGGCCTCCCTTGAATGAGATGCGTCAGAGAGGAGACCGGCTCTYGCCGGCGCTCCGCCGCCGCCTCAGTGCGTCGCGCCGGCGCCGCGTGCTGCGTCCTCGAAGGGCAGCGTCATCGATCCCAGGTCGCGGCGGGTCTCCACCAGCACCAGCGGACCCTCGTCGATCACGATCGCCGGCGGGCGCTCGCGGGGCACATGCTGGGGCTTGGGCTCGGCGGCAATCGCAGCCCGCACCTCGGCCACGCGTTCGGCGTCCGAGTTGACCCAGTGCAGACCCGAGCCTTCCGCCACCTGGGCCAGTTCGTCGAGCGGCAGCTCGAAGGGCTGGACCTTCGGCAGGGCCCGCGAGGAGGGCGCCTTGGCCTCGACCACGATCGGTGCCGCGGGCGGCGCGACCGGGCGCTCCGTGCGCACCGGCGCCGGCGGCAGGCTCGACCGCACGACGACTTCTTCCGCTTCGACAGGGGCAGTGGCCGCGGGCGCGGTCTCAGCCTCGCCGGCTTCCTCGCGCGGGCCGCGCTCGCGCCGGTCACGACCGTAGCGGTCGCGCGAACGGCCGCGGCGTTCTTCGCCGTCACGGCGCGGTGCCGCCTCGCCCTGGTCTTCGCTGCCCGGGGCGTCGGAGGCGCCGACCGCGCCCGCTTCGGGCATTGCCGAATCGGCGGTGCCCGCTGCTTCCGGCAGGCGCGCCGGCGCGTCGCTGCGCCGCTCGCGCCGGCCGTCGCCTCGCTCACCGCGCGGCGGGCGGTCTTCGCCACGCCCGCTGCGTGCGCCGCGCTCGTTCGGAGCGCCGTCCGGGCTGGCTTCGCCCTGGGCGTCGCGGGCCGTGTCGCCACTGCGTTCGCGGCCGCCGTCGCCGTTGCGCTCGCTGCGTTCACGGCGCTCGCCGCGTCCGCTGCGCGGTGCGCGTTCGGCCGGGACGGCTGTTTCGCTGCCCTCGCCGGCATTCGGCACGAGCGCCTGGACGTCGAATTGCACGTCGGCGGCTTCGGCCGGCAACTGGCGGGCTTCGCCGTCGCGGCGTTCGCCGCGGCCGCGGCGCTCGCCTTCGCGCGGGGCGCGGGCCTCGCGCGGTTCACGCGCCTCGCGGGGCTCCCTCGGTTCACGGACCTGGCTGTCGGTGCGGGCCTCGCCGCGGGTTTCGCGGCCTTCGCGGCGCTCGCCATCACGGCGCTCGCCGCCGCGGCCGCCGCGGCGTTCGCCGCCACGGCCTTCGCCACCGCGGGCCTCGCCATCCCGGCCGCCGCGGCCTTCACCACGGCCGCCACGGCGTTGCTCGCCGTCGCGCGCGGTGCGCGCGCCTTCGCCATCGCGTCCGCCGCGTCCATCGCGGCCTTCGCGGCGCGGCTTCGGCGCCTCGACCGGAATCACGGCCGGTGCCGGCGCCGGCGCGGCGGCCGGGGTGCCGCCGAACAGGCTCTTGATCCAGCCGAACAGGCCGGATTCGGCCGATTTCGCAGGCACCGCCACCGGTGCGGGGGCTGCGACGGGCGCCGGTGCCGCCACCGGCGGACGCACCGCTTCGGGCTTCGGCACCGCGACCGGCGCCGGCGCGTCGGGCAGCACGCCCTTGATCACCGGCGTCTGCTTGTTGGTCGGCTCTTGCGATCGGCGCGTGACCGAGGTCGGGTCCTCGATCTCGTCGGCCATCTTGTAGCTGGCCTCGATGTGGTCGAGGCGCGGGTCGTCGTGCTTCAGGCGCTCGAGCTTGTAGTTGGGCGTCTCGAGCGTCTTGTTGGGCACCATCAGCACGGTCACGCGCTGCTTGAGTTCGATCTTGGCGATCTCGGGACGCTTCTCGTTCAGCAGGAACGACGCCACCTCGACCGGCACCTGGACATGCACGGCGGCCGTGTTGTCCTTCATCGACTCTTCCTGAATGATGCGCAGGATCTGCAGCGCGCTCGATTCGGTGTCGCGGATGTGGCCCGAACCGCCGCAGCGCGGGCAGGGGATCGACGAGCCTTCGCTGAGCGCCGGCTTCAGGCGCTGGCGGCTCATTTCCATCAGGCCGAACTTGCTGATCGAGCCGAACTGGACGCGGGCGCGGTCTTGCCGCAGCGCGTCGCGCAGGCGGCTTTCGACCTCGCGACGGTTCTTCGACTCGTCCATGTCGATGAAGTCGATCACGATCAGGCCGCCGAGGTCGCGCAGGCGCATCTGGCGCGCCACTTCGTCGGCCGCTTCGAGGTTGGTGCGGGTCGCGGTCTCCTCGATGTCGCCGCCCTTGATGGCGCGGGCCGAGTTGACGTCGACCGAGACCAGCGCCTCGGTGTGGTCGATCACGATCGCGCCGCCGCTCGGCAGCTGCACCGTGCGGGCATAGGCCGATTCGATCTGGTGCTCGATCTGGAAGCGGCTGAACAGGGCGGCGTCGTCGCGGTAGCGCTTCACCCGGGCGGCATGCTCGGGCATCACGTGCGCCATGAACTGCTGCGCCTGGTCGTAGATGTCGTCGGTGTCGATGAGGATGTCGCCGATGTCGTGATTGAAATAGTCACGGATCGCGCGGATCACCAGCGAGGATTCCTGGTAGATCAGGAAGGCGCCCTTGGCGCCCTTGGCGGCGCCGTCGATGGCGCTCCAGAGCTTGAGCAGGTAGTTCAGGTCCCATTGCAGCTCGGGCGCCGAGCGGCCGATGCCGGCGGTGCGGGCGATGATGCTGGCGCCCTTCGGGTACTCCAGCTGGTCCATCGCCTCCTTGAGCTCGGCCCGGTCGTCGCCCTCGATGCGCCGGCTGACGCCGCCGCCGCGCGGGTTGTTCGGCATCAGCACGACATAGCGGCCGGCCAGCGAGATGAAGGTCGTCAGGGCCGCGCCCTTGTTGCCGCGCTCTTCCTTCTCGACCTGCACCACCAGTTCCTGGCCTTCGCGGATCGCGTCCTGGATCCGGGCCTGGCTGGCCGAGACGCCCTCGGCGAAGTACTGCTTGGAGATTTCCTTGAACGGCAGGAAGCCGTGGCGGTCTTCGCCGTAGTCGACGAAGCAGGCTTCCAGCGAAGGCTCGACGCGCGTGACGACGGCCTTGTAGATGTTGCCCTTGCGCTGTTCGCGCCCTTCGATCTCGATTTCGTAGTCGAGGAGCTTTTGCCCGTCGACGATAGCCAGGCGGCGCTCTTCAGGCTGCGTGGCGTTGATCAGCATCCGTTTCATGATGCGTTGTCCTTATGTCTGTTCGTATCGCTCTTACCGGTCCATGACGGACCTAACGATGCACGGACGACGCTCGCGAAACGAAGGAATTGCCGCTAAACCCAGGCTGCTGGGGCCGACCGCGCGAACGCGGCCAACCACACCGAGAGTCAACTCGATGTCAGACGGGGTGGGGGCGCGTGGATGAGCGCAAGCCGCATGAGGTGTCGATCTGCTATTGGTTTAATAGCAGCTGGCGCAGGGGTGGCGCGCGCTGGCGGAGATTCAATGGCTGACGCTGCCGGCTTTTGCCAGCGCAGGATCAGTTGAATCAGCAGCATCAACACAAGGGACTCGCTTCGATCCGCCGGCAGATTGGGGCCTGCCGGCTGGGTATTCCGTATCGGTGTTTCGTGGGCGTCGGCTTGACTCGGGGACCGGGCCCGCCGCCTTGCGCTCTTGCGCGTGGCCTGCGGACGCTGCCCCAAAGCGGCATCGACCTCACAGCGCTCCCTGCAGTGCTCTAAACTTCTGATTAATCAAGCACTTACAAGACCGCGCTGGTGAAAAACATTATAGGTGCGAAGCCGGGCCCCGCGGCGGCAGAAGTTCGCTTTCTGACGGTCGACGAGGATTCCGCCGGCCAAAGGCTGGACAACTACCTGTTCCGCCATCTCAAGGGCGTGCCCAAGACCCACGTCTACCGGATCATCCGATCCGGCGAGGTGCGCATCAACAAGGGACGTGCCCAGGCCGAGTCGCGGCTGGCCGCGGGCGACGTGCTGCGGCTGCCGCCGGTGCGGGTGTCGGCGCGCGCGGAGGAGGGCGCCACGCCGGCGGCGCCGGCGCGCGAATTCCCGCTGCTGCTCGAGGACGAGTCGCTGCTGGCGATCGACAAGCCGGCCGGGGTCGCGGTGCACGGCGGCAGCGGCGTCAGCTTCGGTGTGATCGAGCAGCTGCGGCGGGCCCGGCCGGCGGCGCGCTTCCTCGAACTGGTGCACCGGCTGGACCGCGAGACTTCCGGCATCCTGCTGGTGGCCAAGAAGCGCAGCGCCCTGACCGCGCTGCAGGACCAGTTCCGCGAGCGCGAGACCGGCAAGACCTACCTGGCGCTGGTCGAGGGTGCCTGGCCGGCCAACAAGAAGGTGCTCGACGCGCCGCTGGCCAAGTACCTGCTGCCCACTGCCGCGGGCGCCGCCGAGGGGGAGCGGCGGGTCCGGGTGGTCGCCAAGGACCACCCGGACGCGATGCGCGCGGTCACGCTGGTCAGGGTGCTCGCCCGTTTCCCGCTCGCCGGCGATGCCGCCGGCTTCTCCCTGCTGGCCGTGACCATCAAGACCGGCCGCACCCACCAGATCCGCGTCCATCTCGCCTCGGCCGGGCATCCGATCGCCGGCGATGACAAATACGGCGTCTTCGAGCGCAACCGGGCCTTGCAGAAGCTGGGCCTCAAGCGCATGTTCCTTCATGCGTGGCGGCTCCAGTTCACCCATCCCGCGAGCGCCGAGCGGGTCGCGCTGCAAGCCGACCTGCCGCCCGAACTGCATGCACTGATGCCGCCCGCCGCGCTCGATGCACTCGCCACCCATCCTTTCGTCCAAGCCCATGACTGACACCCGACCCCGCCGCTTCGACCTGATCGCCTTCGACTGGGACGGCACCCTGTACGACTCCACGCGGCTGATCGCCCGCTGCATCCAGGCCGCCGTGGTCGACGTCGGCGGCGCCAGGCCGAGCGAGAGCGATGCCGCCTGGGTGATCGGCCTCGGCCTGGCCGAGGCGCTGGCCCGCGCCGCGCCGGACGTGCCGAAGGAGAAATACGCCGAGCTGGGCCACCGCTACCGCTTCCACTTCCTGCAGCACCAGGACGATCTGGTGCTGTTCGACGGCGTGCTGGAGATGCTCGATGCCCTTCGTGCGCGCGGCCACAAGCTGGCGGTCGCCACCGGCAAGTCGCGCCGCGGGCTGGACGAAGCCCTGTCCACCGTCGCGCTGCGCGATCGCTTCGACGCCTCCCGCACCGCCGACGAGACCTTCGGCAAGCCGCACCCGCGCATGCTGCTCGAACTGATGGAGGAGCTGGAAACCCCGGCCGACCGCACGCTCATGATCGGCGACACCACGCACGATCTGCAACTGGCGATCAATGCCGGATGCGCCGGTGTCGGCGTCAGCTACGGCGCCCATGCACCGGACAGCTTCGACGCCCTGGCGCCGCTGCACGTGGCGCACTCGGTCGCCGGGCTCTCGCAATGGCTGGCCGCGAACGCCTGAGGCTGCCATGAGCGAGCCGATTCCCCTGTGCAACTCGGCCGATCTGGTCGAGGGCGGCCGGGCGGTGCCCTTCGACGT
Source organism: Variovorax sp. 10N432 (assembly GCF_056394465.1). Taxonomy (NCBI): domain Bacteria; kingdom Pseudomonadati; phylum Pseudomonadota; class Betaproteobacteria; order Burkholderiales; family Comamonadaceae; genus Variovorax; species Variovorax sp. 10N432. The sequence continues at coordinate 93,396 of NZ_JBFTHX010000013.1, read as the reverse complement.
CGTGCACGGCGGCGAGACCTGCCGGGCCTTCGCGGTGCGCTTCGAAGGCGCGCCGCATGCCTACCTGAACCGCTGCAGCCACGTGGCGATGGAAATGGACTTCCAGCCCGACCGCTTCTTCGACGACTCGGGCCAGTGGCTGCTGTGCGCGACCCATGGCGCGGTGTACAAGCCGGACACCGGTGAATGCGCCGGCGGGCCCTGCCGCGGCGGCCTCGTGAAGATCGCACTGAGCGAGCGGGACGGCGTGGTGCACTGGCATACTGCCTGGAACCTTCAAGCAGCCTTCTGACATGACCGATTCCAACCGCACGGAGCCCGAGGGTTTCGAGCCCTTCGAGCGCACGGCGCCCCCACTTTCCGCAGACGGCACGAGAACCATGGCAAAGAACGATCCGACCTCATCGCCGGGCTGGGAGCGCGCGACGCTCGAGAAGCTGGCTTTTGCCGCGCTGCGCGAGCAGCGCGCCACCCGCCGCTGGAAGACTTTTGTCCGGCTGAGCTGGCTTGCGTTCTTCGTCTTCCTGCTCTGGTTCGCGATGTCGCGCGGCACGCCCGCATCCGCCAAGGCCACGCCGCACACCGCGGTGATCGAGATCAAGGGCGAGATCGCCGCCGGTGCCGATGCCAGCGCCGAATTCGTGGTCGCTGCGATGAAGACGGCCTTCGAGGACGACGGCGCCAAGGGCGTCGTGCTGCTGATCAATTCACCAGGCGGCAGCCCTGTGCAGGCCGGCATCATCAACGACGAGATCAAGCGGATGCGCGCCAAGTACAACAAGCCGGTCTATGCGGTGGTCGAGGAAACCTGCGCCTCGGCGGCCTACTACATCGCCGCCGCGACCGACAAGATCTTCGTCGACAAGGCCAGCATCGTGGGCAGCATCGGCGTGCTGATGGACGGCTTCGGCTTCACCGGCCTGATGGACAAGGTGGGCGTCGAGCGCCGGCTGCTCACGGCGGGCGAAAACAAGGGCTTCATGGACCCGTTCAGCCCGATGAACGACGCCCAGAAGGCGCACGCGCAGCAGATGCTCGACCAGATCCACAACCAGTTCATAGAGGTGGTCAAGAGCGGCCGCGGCGATCGGCTCAAGACCGACACGCCGGGGCTCTTCAGCGGCCTGTTCTGGAGCGGCCAGCAGTCGATCGAACTGGGCCTCGCCGATCAGCTCGGCAATGTCGACTTCGTCGCCCGCGACGTCATCAAGGCCGAGGAAGTGATCGACTACACGCGGCGCGACAACGTCGCCGAGAAATTGGCCAAGAAGTTCGGCGCGGCGCTGGCGGATGCATCGGTCCGGGCCCTGCACGCGGCGCCGGCCCTGCGCTGAGCCGGCCGCCGGTCAGGTCGGATCTGCGTGGCGCGCCGAAAGGGCCAGCGCCGTGGCGAAGGCCACCACCAGATAGAGCGCATGGGTCAGTGAACTGACCTGGGCCAGGAAGCCGATCACCGGCGGGCCCGCCATGAAGCCGAGATAGGCCAGCGCCGACACGCCCGCGATGCCGCGAGTGGGCTCCACGCCCGGGACCCGCGCCGAAGCCGCGAACAGGATCGGCACCACGTTGGCGAAGCCGACGCCGACGCCGGCGAAGCCGACCAGTGCGAGCCAGGGCCGGTCGGTCAGCAGCACCAGGGCCATCGACCCCGCGGCCAGCAATGCGCTGGCGCGCAGCAGCACGGGCGGCGCGAAGCGGGCGCGAAGCGCATCGCCGCCGAATCGGGCCAGCGCCATCGCCGCCGAGAAGCTGGCGTAGGCCAGCGCCGCCTGCTGCTGCGGGCTGCCGAGTTCCTGCTGCAGGTAGAGCACGCTCCAGTCGTAGATCGCACCCTCGGCGATCAGTCCCAGTGCCGCCAGCAGGCCCAGCAGCGCCAGCGCGCCGCGCGGCAGCCGGAAACCGTGATCGGCGCTGGCAGAGGCCGTGGCCTCGCGCGGGAGCATCGAGCGGGCCGCCACGACGACGGTCAAGGCCATTGCGCCGGACACGAGCAGCAGGTGGAACTGGGGGCGCAGGCCGGCCGCGAGCGCGGCGCCGCCGGTCACGGCGCCGACCATGCCGCCCAGGCTGAACATGCCGTGCATCCCGCTCATCAGCGGCTGGCCGCAGCGAAGCTCCAGCTGTGCGGCTTCGGCGTTGATCGCGACGTCGAACACGCTGGTGACGATGCCGAACACCGCCAGCAGCCCGAGCAGGGCGGTGAAGGTCGGCATCGCCAGCAGGCCGGCGAGCAGCAGGGCGTAGGTCGCGCCGCAGACGGCGGCGGTTCGGCGGGCGCCCGCGCGGCCGATCCAGCGGCTGGCCTGGGTCAGGCCGATCAGGGCGCCGACGCCGGCGGCCAGCATCGCCAGGCCGAGTTCCGCCTCGTCGACGCCGTAGTGGGCCTTCACGGTCGGGATGTGCACGCCCCAGGTCGCGAAGACGAAGCCCGAACAGAAGAATTGCGCCCGCGCAGCCCAGCGCATGCGGTTGGAAATTTCCATCTGCGAGCGGGCCTCAGCGGCCGATCGCGAACACCGCCGGCGCGCGGGCGTCGGCCGCCGTCGGCTTGGCGCGCCATCCCTTCACCGTGTCGCTGCGCACGCTGCTGGAGGCGAGCGTCAGTCCGCGTGCCACGGCCAGCCGGGTGTTGTGCTGCAGCGTCTGGGTCAGCGCCTGCAGCAGGGCGGCGTTGCGGTAGGGTGTCTCGATGAAGAGCTGGGTCTGGCCGGTTCGCAGCGCGAGCGATTCGAGTTCGCGGATCCGCTGGGTGCGCGCGTCGGCTTCCTGCGGGAGGTAGCCGACGAAGGCGAAGTTCTGGCCGTTGAGGCCGCTGGCCGCCAGGGCGAGCAGCAGGGAGACCGGTCCTGTGAGCGGAATCACGACGATGCCGAGCTCGTGCGCAGCCCGGGCCACCGACGAGCCGGGATCGGCCACCGCCGGCATGCCGGCCTCGCTGAGCAGTCCGACATCGTGGCCGGCGAGGGCGGGCGCGAGCAGGGGCCGGGCGTCGAACTGGCCCGCATGATCGCCCTTCTTGTGGACTTCGCGTGGCAACTCCGTGATCTGCTGCGCCTGCAATGGTGCCGCAAGCGGGCAGACGGCATCGATGCGCTTGAGGTAGGCGCGCGCCGACTTGGCGTTCTCGCAGATCCAGTGGGTGATGCCGGCGGCCGTCGCCAGCGTGCCGCGCGGCAGCGCGTCTTCGAGCGGTGCCTGTTCGTCGCAGCCGAAATCGAGCGGCGCCGGCACCAGGTAGAGCTTTCCCAGGGCCGGGGTGCTCACAGCAGGTCGACTCCGGCGGCGCGCAGCATGCGCGCGGTGCGGATCAGCGGCAGGCCGACCAGCGCGGTCGGGTCGTCGCTGTCGATCGCCTCCAGCAGCGCGATGCCAAGGCCCTCGCTCTTGGCGCTGCCGGCACAGTCGTATGGCTCCTCGGCGCGCAGGTAGCGCTCGATCGCGGCGTCTTCCAGATCGCGAAAGACCACCCGGACCGGCGCCAGGTCGCGCTCGGAGAAGCCGCTGGCGTGACAGACCACGGCGACTGCGGTCTGGAAGATGAGGGTCTGGCCGCGCATGCGCCGCAGCTGTTCGGTGGCGCGGGCGTGGTCGCCGGGCTTGCCCAGGGGCTCTCCCGCGAGGTCGGCGACCTGGTCGGAGCCGATCACGACGGCCTGCGGAAAGTGGCGGGCGACCGCATTCGCCTTCTCGAGCGCCAGCCGCTCGGCCAGCGCTCGCGGCGCTTCGCCCGGCAGCGGGGTTTCGTCCACTTCCGGCGCCTGGACGTCGAAGGGCAGCCGCAGGCGCGTCAGCAGTTCGCGCCGGTAGCGGGAGGTCGAGGCAAGGATCACTTGGCGTTGCATGGTCCCGATTGTGCGTGAGCGGTTTAGACTGGCGTCGATGAGCAAAGAATTTGTCCCCGGCCGGCTCGACGTCAACGGTTTTGCCGACGCAGCCGCGACCCTGTCCGGCAACGACCCCGTGTCGGGCTTCGAGCGCCTGAGCGCCGAACTCGCCGACCCTTCCGCCGACGCCACGGTCCGCTGGGTCGCGACCGGGCAGTCGCGCAGCGGCGCCGACGGCGCCCCGGTGCCGTGGCTGCACCTCGACGCCCAGGCGAGCGCGCCCCTGATCTGCCAGCGCTGCCTGGCGCCGGTCGAACTCGCGTTGAAGGTCGATCGCTGGTTCCGGTTCGCGCCCGACGAGGCCACCGCGGCGGCCGAGGACGAGGTGGCCGACGAGGATGTGCTGGTCGCCAGCCGCGATTTCGACCTCCATGCGCTGATCGAGGACGAACTGCTGATGGAAATCCCCGTCACGCCGCGGCACGAGGTGTGTCCGCAGCCGACCCGCCTGTCGGCCGCCGACCCGGACTTCGACGGCGCCGAAGCGGCCCGGCCCAACCCGTTCGCCGTGCTCGGCGCCCTGCGTTCGGACAAGTCCGACAAGGGCTGAGCACACGCTGGTGGCCCGGTACTGGCCTTGACGCCATCGATGGGCTATAATCATGGGCTTCGCGCGCGCCGTCTGATGCATCAGTAGTATCAGTATTAGTATGAGTTTGCGCGCACACCGCCAACCCACCCAACATTTCCAGGAGCCATCATGGCCGTCCAGCAAAACAAGAAGTCGCCGTCGAAGCGCGGCATGCACCGCTCGCACAACGCGCTGGGCGTGCCCGGCATCGCCGTCGAGCCGACCACTGGCGAGACGCATCTGCGCCACCACATCAGCCCGAACGGTTTCTACCGTGGCCGCAAGGTCCTCAAGACCAAGTCCGAAGCCTGATTCTTGCTCCCAGGCCATGGCCCGAGGCTACTTTTCCTGTAGCGTCGGGCCTTTGTTTTGATGGCTACGTCCTTAGCATCCGCTCCAGTGCCGCCCGTGATCACGATTGCCGTTGATTGCATGGGCGGAGACCATGGGCCGCGCGTTACGCTTGCGGCCTGCCGGGCGTTTCTCGAGCGCCACGCCGAGGCGTCGCTGCTGCTGGTCGGCGCGCCGGCTGCCCTGGCGGGCTTCTCGCATCCTCGTGCCACGGTCATCGGGGCCAGCGAAGTGGTCGGCATGGACGACCCGATCGAGGTCGCGCTGCGCAAGAAAAAAGACTCCTCGATGCGGGTCGCGATCCAGCAAGTCAAGGACGGCGCGGCGCAAGCTGCGGTTTCTGCCGGCAACACGGGCGCATTGATGGCGATCGCACGCTATCTGCTCAAGACGCTCGACGGCATCGACCGGCCGGCCATCGCCCCGCAGCTGCCCAACAGCAAGGGTGGCGCGACCACGGTGCTCGACCTCGGCGCCAATGTCGATTGCGACGCCGAGGATCTGCTGCAGTTCGCGGTGCTGGGCTCGGCGCTGGTGTCGGCGCTGACGGGCAACGAATCGCCCAGCGTCGGCCTGCTCAATGTCGGTGAAGAAGCCATCAAAGGCAGCGAAACCATCAAAAAAGCGAGCCAACTGCTTCGAAAAGCGGCCAATTCGCAAGATTTGAACTTCTACGGCAACGTCGAGGGCAACGACATCTTCAAGGGCACGACCGACATCGTGGTGTGCGACGGTTTCGTTGGCAATGTGACCCTGAAGGCCACCGAGGGCGTGGCTTCGATGATCGTGGACTTCCTGCGGATCGAGTACTCCAGCGGCATCTTCAGCAAGTTTGCTGCGATCGTTTCTTATCCCGTATTAAAAGCGCTCAAAAAGCGGCTTGACCATCGGCGTTACAACGGCGCCGCGTTGCTGGGCCTGCGCGGCCTTGTCTTCAAGAGCCATGGCTCCGCGGACGAAGTGGCCTTCGGCCACGCCCTCGATCGCGCTTATGATGCCGCTCGCAACAACCTGCTCGACCGTGTGCGGGCCCGCATCGCCCACGCCGCGCCACTGCTCGCACGGCAAGACTCGGCGGCGCCGGCCGACACGCCGGCGCTCCACGTCTGATGACCCCTTTTTCCCGCATCACAGGCACCGGCAGCTTCCTGCCGCCCCGCCGCGTGACCAATGACGACCTGGCCCAGGAACTCGCCGCCCGCGGCATCGAGACCTCCGACCAGTGGATCATCGAGCGCACCGGCATTCGCGCTCGCCATTTCGCAGCCCCCGACGTGTCCAGCAGCGACCTCGGCCTGGAAGCCGCGAAGCACGCGCTCGAGGCCGCCGGCCGCAGCGCCGCCGACATCGACCTGATCATCGTCGCCACTTCCACTCCCGACATGGTGTTCCCGTCGTCGGCGGCGATCCTCCAGCACAAGCTCGGCATCGCGGGCTGCGCCGCCTTCGACGTCCAGGCGGTGTGCAGCGGCTTCGTCTACGCGCTGACGGTGGCCGACGCGATGATCCGCACCGGCAGCGCGAAGTGCGCGCTGGTGGTCGGTGCCGAAGTGTTCTCGCGCATCCTCGATTTCAACGATCGCACGACCTGCGTGCTGTTCGGCGATGGCGCTGGTGCCGTGATTCTCGAAGCCAGCAACGAGCCGGGCATCCTGGCGAGCGACCTGCATGCCGATGGCAAGCACGTCGGCATCCTCTGTGTGCCCGGCCATGTGGCGGGCGGCGAGGTGCTGGGCAAGCCGCTTCTGCACATGGATGGGCAGGCCGTCTTCAAGCTGGCGGTGCGCGTGCTCGAGGAAGCGGCCCGCGCCACGCTGACCAAGGCCGGCAAGACCGAGGCCGACATCGACTGGCTGATTCCGCACCAGGCCAACATCCGCATCATGGAAGGCACGGCCAAGAAGCTGAAGCTGGCGCGCGACAAGCTGATCGTGACGGTCGACGAGCACGGCAACACCTCGGCCGCCTCGATACCGCTCGCGCTCGATGCCGCGGTGCGCTCGGGCAAGGTCAAGAAGGGTGACACGCTGATGCTCGAAGGCGTCGGCGGCGGCTTCACCTGGGGTGCGGTGCTGCTGACCTATTAAGCAATGGAGCGCGTGGCCCCCGGCGGGCCGCGGCGTCCAGGAGACACAACATCATGAAGTCCTTTGCATTCGTCTTTCCGGGTCAGGGTTCGCAGGCGGTCGGCATGCTCGACGCCTGGGGCGACCACCCGGCCGTGGCCGAAACGCTGCGCGAAGCCTCCGATGCGCTCGATGAAGACATCGCTCGCCTGATCCACGAAGGCCCCAAGGAAGCCCTGGCCCTGACCACCAACACCCAGCCCGTGATGCTGGTCGCCGCGATCGCCGCCTGGCGCGCCTGGCGCGCCGAAGGCGGCGCCGAGCCGTCGGTGGTCGCCGGCCATTCGCTGGGCGAATATTCGGCCCTGGTCGCCTCGGGTGCCCTGACGCTGGCGCAGGCGGCGCCGCTGGTGCGCTTCCGGGCCCAGGCGATGCAGCAGGCGGTGCCGGTCGGCGTCGGCGCGATGGCCGCCGTGCTGGGCATGGACGCCGCCAAGGTGCTGGCCGGTTGCGCCGAGGTCACGGCCTCGTTCGGGCCCGACAGCGCCGAGGTGGTGGAAGCGGTGAACTTCAACGACCCGATGCAGACCGTGATCGCGGGCAGCAAGGCGGCGGTCGACAAGGCCTGCGAAGTGCTGAAGGCCAACGGGGCCAAGCGGGCGCTGCCGCTGCCGGTCTCCGCGCCTTTCCATTCGAGCCTGATGAAGCCGGCGGCCGAGGCGCTGCGCGAGCGGCTGGCCTCGGTCCAGCTGGCGGCGCCCCGGATTCCGGTCGTCAACAACATCGATGTCGCGGTCGAGACCGATCCCGAGCGCATCCGCGCCGCCCTTGTCCGCCAGGCGGCGGGTCCGGTGCGCTGGGTCGAGACCGTGCAGGCCCTGGAGGCGCGCGGGGTCGAGGCCATCGTCGAGTGCGGCCCGGGCAAGGTGCTGACCGGCATGGCCAAGCGGATCGCGCCGGCCGTGGCCGCGGCCTCGCTCTACGATCCGGCGACGCTCGCCGAAACCAGGCAACTGCTCGGCGCTTGAGCGCCATCCCACAGGTTCAGTCATGAGTATTCCCAAATTCGAAGGCCAGGTCGCCCTGGTCACGGGTGCCACCCGCGGCATCGGCGCCGCCATCGCGCTCGAACTCGCCCAGCGCGGCGTGAAGGTCATCGGCACCGGCACCTCCGCGGAGGGCGCCGCCAAGATCACGGCCGCGCTCGCTGCGCATGACGGCCGGGGCTGCGTGCTGGATGTCAACGACGGCGCCGCGGTCGATGCCCTGGTCGACGAGATCGTCAAGGTGTACGGCGCGGTCCATGTGCTGGTCAACAACGCCGGCATCACGCGCGACACGCTCGCCATGCGCCTCAAGGACGCCGACTGGGACGCGGTGCTCGACACCAACCTGAAGGCTGTCTTCCGGCTGTCGCGCGCCGTGATCCGCCCGATGATGAAGCAGCGCTACGGCCGCATCATCAGCATCACCAGCGTGGTGGGCGCCTCCGGCAATGCGGGCCAGGCCAACTACGCGGCGGCGAAGGCCGGCGTGGCGGGCATGACGCGGGCGCTGGCGCGCGAGCTCGGCAGCCGCAGCATCACCGTCAACTGCGTGGCGCCGGGCTTCATCGAGACCGACATGACGGCCAGCCTGCCCGAGGCGCAGCAGCAGGCGCTGCTGGCCCAGATCCCCCTCGGTCATCTCGGCAAACCCGCCGATATCGCCCACGCGGTCGCCTACCTGGCGTCGCCGCAGGCCGCCTATGTCACGGGGCAGGAACTGCACGTGAACGGCGGCATGCACATGTAGCCCCAGGAACGCAAGCGCTTTCACCCACGGCCGTGCGGCAAATGCCACAATGCGGCCGGCTAAAATCAACCGATTACCTACAACCCTCAGAGGGAACCAAATGAGCGATATCGAAGCACGTGTCAAGAAAATCATTGCCGAACAACTCGGCGTTGAAGAGTCCCAGGTCACCAACGAGAAGGCTTTCGTGGCCGACCTCGGCGCGGACTCGCTCGACACGGTCGAACTCGTGATGGCGCTCGAAGACGAATTCGGCATCGAGATCCCCGACGAAGACGCCGAAAAGATCACGACGGTCCAGAATGCCGTCGACTACGCCACCAAGAATCAAAAGGCCTGACACGGCCGCGCTGAATCGCCGTCGCCCCGGTCCGCGGTTTCAACGCCTGCGCGCACCGGCCAGCGGCCTCAGCTTCCAGAAAGGTATGCCGGCATGACCAAACGCCGCGTCGTCGTGACCGGACTCGGTTGCCTCGCTCCTGTCGGAAATTCCGTCGCCGAGTCCTGGGCCAACCTGTTGGCCGGGAATTCGGGCATCGACACCATCACCAAGTTCGATGTGAGCGCCTTCTCCTGCAGGTTCGCAGGGGAGGTCAAGGGTTTCGACATCAAGGACTACATCCCCGAGAAAGAAGCGCGCCACATGGACCGCTTCATCCATCTCGGGCTCGCCGCCGCCATCCAGGCGGTGCAGGACAGCGGTTTGCCCACCGGCGACGCGCTGACCGAAGAAGATGCGGTGCGCATCGGCTGCAACATCGGCTCCGGGATCGGCGGCCTGCCGCTGATCGAGGACACGCACGCCGAACTGGTCAACCGCGGCCCGCGCCGCGTGTCGCCGTTCTTCGTGCCGGCGTCGATCATCAACATGATCTCGGGCCATGTTTCCATCAAGTATGGATTCAAGGGTCCGAACATCGCGGTGGTGACGGCCTGTACCACCGGCCTGCATGCGATCGGCACTTCGGCCCGCATGATCGAATACGGCGACGCCGACGTGATGATCGCCGGCGGCGCCGAATCGACCGTCTCGCCGCTGGGCCTGGGCGGCTTCTGCGCCGCTCGCGCCGTGTCGACGCGCAACGACGACCCCAAGACCGCCTCGCGGCCCTGGGACAAGGACCGCGACGGCTTCGTGCTCGGCGAGGGTGCCGGCGTGGTCGTGCTCGAGGAGTACGAACGGGCCAAGGCGCGCGGCGCCAAGATCTACGCCGAGGTCTCCGGCTTCGGCATGAGCGGCGATGCCTTCCACATGACGGCGCCCAACGTCGACGGCCCGCGCCGCTCGATGCAGATGGCGCTGGCCAATGCGGGCGTCAATGCCGACGAGGTGCAGTACGTCAATGCGCACGGCACGTCGACGCCGCTGGGCGACCTGAACGAGACCAACGCGATCAAGAACGCCTTCGGCGATCACGCCCGCAAGCTGGTCGTGAACTCGACCAAGTCGATGACCGGCCACCTGCTGGGCGGTGCCGGCGGCATCGAGTCGGTGTTCACGATCCTCGCGCTGCATCACCAGAAGAGCCCGCCGACGATCAACATCTTCCATCAGGATCCGGAGTGCGATCTCGACTACTGCGCCAACGAGGCGCGCGACATGAAGATCGACGTCGCGGTCAAGAACAACTTCGGTTTCGGCGGCACCAACGGCACGCTGGTGTTCAAGCGCGTTTGATACTTTCCAACCCATGCACAGCGCCCCGTCGGTGAACTATCCGGTGGGGCGTTCGCGCTATGCGCGACGCCTTCTGGTCTCGCTCTGGGCGCTCGGCGTCGCCAGCGCCACGCTCGCGTCCCTGCAGGCCGACGGTTTCGACTGGCGCCAGGCGATGCTGGCGCTGAGCGCCGTCGTGGCCGGCGCGGCCGCCTGGACCGGCCTGCTGCAGAGCTCGGCGCCTGGCGAACTGGCTTTCGATGGCCGGCACTGGTCGATGTCGGGCGGCGTCCCGCTGCGCTCGGCCCGCGCCAGCGTGACCCTCGACCTGCAATCCTTGCTGCTGGTGCGCCTGGAAGCGCCTGCCCGGTCGCGGCGCTGGGTCTGGGTCGACCGCCAGGCCTTGCCCGAGCGCTGGCTGGATCTGCGGCGCGCCCTCCATGCACGCGTGGCACCGGCCGATGCGAGCCCGGCGCCGGCGCCGGTGCATCATCCCCGCGTATGACAGTGTCCCCGCCTCCCGTGCCGCCCGGCACCGGTCCGACCGATGCGCCCGCCGGGGCTCAAAGCCCGGGCGAGGTCGATTTCCAGCTGGTTCAGCGCACCGTCGCGGGCGACCAGAAGGCCTTCGAGCTGCTGGTCATCAAGTACCAGCGGCGGATCGAACGGCTGATCGGCCGCATGGTGCGCGACGTCAACCTGGTCGAGGATATCGCCCAGGAGACCTTCATCCGTGCCTACCGCGCGCTGCACCAGTTTCGCGGCGACGCCCAGTTCTATACCTGGCTCTACCGGATCGCGGTCAACACGGCGAAGAAGGCGCTGGTCGACATGAAGCGCGATCCGACCATCTCCGAAAGCGCCCTGCGATCGTCTTCTGACGACGACGATGAAACTTACCGGCCCGGAAACGAACCAATCAGCGACGAGACCCCCGAAACCGTGCTGGCGGCCAATGAAATCGCGGCAGCCGTCGAGGCGGCGATGGAAGCGCTGCCGGCCGAACTGCGGCAGGCGGTGACGCTGCGCGAGATCGAGGGCATGAGTTACGAAGAGATCGCCGAGGTCATGAATTGTCCGATCGGCACGGTGCGGTCGCGGATTTTCCGCGCCCGCGAGGCTATTTCGACCCGGGTCAAGCCCTTGCTGGACAACCAGTCGGGCAAGCGCTGGTAAGCAGGTGAATGAGATGAACCAAACAAAGACAGTCCAAGAGCAGGTTTCCGCGCTCGTCGACGGCCATTTGCGCGACGGCGAATTTGCCGACGTGGTGGGCAGGCTGGGTGACGACCCCGAACTGCGGGCGACCTGGCAGACCTATCACCTGGTGGGCGACGTCCTGCGCTCGGGTGGCCATGCCGCCTGCAGCGACACGTCGGCCTTCCTGTCCCGATTCCAGAGCCGCCTGGCGACCGAGCCCCCGGTGCCGTTGCGGGCGCCTGTGGCGGCCGAGCCCCCGCCGGCGCGCCTCAGGGTCGAAGCGGCCAACGAGCCGGTGTTCCGCTGGAAGCTGGTGGCCGGCGCCGCCTCGCTGGCCGCGGCGGCAGCGATCGGCTGGAACTGGGTCGGCGTTGCGGATTCCCGTGCGGCCGGCGCTCAATTGGCGCTGCAGCAGGCTGCACCGGCCGTGGTCGCCACGGCCGAGGCGCCGAAGGCGGCTGCGCCGAGCCTCGCGGCGAGCCGGGTCATGATCGGCAACGGCAATCCGCAGGTCATGCTGCGCGATCCGCGTCTCGACCAACTGCTCGAAGCCCACCAGCAAGCCGGAGGCGCCTCGCAAATGCCTTCTGGCTTCCTGCGCAACGCCACCTTCGACCGGCCGTCGCGCTGACGCCAGCGCCATCAGCTTCTGCAATGACTCATTCGATGCCGATCTCCGCACGCGGATTCCTGGTTCTGGTGGCGGCGTTGTGCATGGCGCAGGTGTCGCTCGCCCAGAGCCGTCCTGCCCCGGCCGCCGCGAAAAGCCCGCCCGCCGCCGCCGGCGGCGACCTGCCTGCCATGGGGGTCGTCGAGTGGCTCGAGCGCATGCATGCGGCCGCCCGGCAGCGCAGTTATGTCGGCACCTTCGTGGTGTCGGCGCCGGCCGGCAACCTGTCGAGCGCGCGCATCTGGCATGTCTGCGAGGGCGATCTCCAGATGGAGCGCATCGAGGCCCTGTCGGGGCCGCCGCGCTCGACCTTCCGGCGCAACGACCAGGTCGTCACCTTCCTGCCCGACTCGAAGGTCGTCAAGCGCGAGAAGCGCGAGAACCTGGAGATCTTCCCCAGCCTGTCGGGCGCGCCCGATTCGTCGATCGCCGACTCGTACGGCGTGCGCGCGATCGGCAAGGACCGGGTCGCCGGATTCGACGCCGACGTGGTCCAGATCGAGCCGCGCGACAGCTTGCGCTTCGGCTACCGGGTCTGGAGCGAGCGGCGCTCGGGCCTGGTGGTCAAGCTGCAGACCCTCGACCGCGACAACAAGGTGATCGAGCAGTCGGCGTTCTCCGAACTCCAGCTCGATGCGCCGGTCAAGGTCCACGCGCTGGCGCAGATGATGGGCAGCACGGCCGGCTACCGGGTCGAGAAGTCCGAACTCGAGCGCACCACGGCCGAGCGCGAGGGCTGGGCGCTCGGCAAGCCGGTCGCCGGCTTCCGGCCGGTCAGTTCTTTCCGGCGTCCGATGGGCGGCGACGGGCTGGGCCATACCATGCAATGGACCTTCACGGATGGCCTGGCCACCGTGTCGCTGTTCATCGAGCCTTACGATGCGCAGCGCAAGCCCGAGGAAGTGCTGCTCGCGCTCGGCGCCACCTACACGCTCACCCGTCGCCTGACCGGCAAGGACGGCGACTGGTGGCTGACCGCGGTCGGCGAAGTACCCCCGCAGACTTTGGATGCGTTCGCGCAAAACCTGGTCCGCGCCCGCTAAGCGCGTCCCTGGCAGTTTTTGTCTCTCTTCAACGAAAGAAACCGATGATGCTCAAGATCGAGGCGAACACCTTCCGTTCGACCCTGATGGCCTGCGCGCTCGCGCTCGCTTCGACCACCGCGCTGCTGCCAGCGACCCCTGTCCATGCGCAGGCGCGCGCGCTGCCTGATTTCACCGACCTGGTGGACCAGGTGGGCCCGTCCGTGGTCAACATCCGCACCATCGAGAAGGTCGCACAGGGCGGCGCCAGCGGGGAGCCCGACGAGGAAATGCAGGAGTTCTTCCGCCGTTTCTTCGGCCAGCCGATGCCCGGTGTCCCGCGCCAGGGGCCGCGCCCGAATCGGCCGCAGGCGCCCGACGAGGAGCGGCCGCGCGGCGTCGGCTCGGGCTTCATCCTGTCGTCCGACGGTTACGTGATGACCAACGCGCACGTGGTCGACGGCGCCTCCGAGGTGCTGGTCACGTTGCCGGACAAGCGCGAGTTCAAGGCCCGGCTCGTCGGCGCCGACAAGCGCACCGACGTCGCGGTCGTCAAGATCGACGCCACCGGATTGCCGGCGGTCAAGGTCGGCGACGTGTCGAAGCTGCGCGTGGGCGAGTGGGTCATGGCGATCGGCTCGCCCTTCGGCCTCGAGAACACCGTCACCGCCGGCATCGTGAGCGCCAAGCAGCGCGACACCGGCGACTACCTGCCCTTCATCCAGACCGACGTCGCCATCAACCCCGGCAATTCGGGCGGTCCGCTGATCAACATGCGCGGCGAGGTGGTGGGCATCAACAGCCAGATCTACTCGCGTTCGGGCGGCTTCATGGGCATCTCGTTCTCGATCCCGATCGACGAGGCGAGCCGGGTCGCTGACCAGCTCCGTGCCTCGGGCCGCGTGTCGCGCGGGCGCATCGGCGTGCAGATCGACCAGGTCACCAAGGACGTGGCCGAATCGATCGGCCTGGGCAAGGCGCAGGGCGCGCTGGTGCGCGGCGTCGAGGCCGGTTCGCCGGGCGAGAAGGCCGGCATCGAGCCGGGCGACATCATCACCAAGTTCGACGGCAAGTCGATCGAGAAGCCGAGCGATCTGCCGCGCCTGGTGGGCAACACCAAGCCCGGCACCAAGAGCTCGATCACGGTGTTCCGCCGCGGCAGCTCGCGCGACATCAACGTGACCATCGCCGAGATCGAGCCCGACAAGCCGACCAAGGTGGCCGCCGATCGCGACGAGCCGGCGGCCAAGCCCTCAGCCTCCGCGGCCGCCAAGTCGATGGGGTTGGCGCTGAGCGACCTCACCGATGCGCAGAAGAAGGAACTCAAGCTCAAGGGTGGCGTGCGGATCGATTCCGCCACCGATGCGGCCGCGCGCGCCGGCCTGCGCGAAGGCGACGTGGTGCTGGCGGTGAGCAACACCGAGGTGGCGAACCTGAAGGAATTCGACGCCGCCCTGGCCAGGGCCGACAAGAGCAAGCCGGTCAGCCTGCTGTTCCGCCGGGGCGACTGGGCGCAGTACGCGCTGCTGCGGCCGGCCCGCTGATCGCACGATGGGCGTCAAGTGGCCCCACCCGGCAGTCGGGTTTGGGGTCATTTTTCGGCCAGTGTCGCGTGCCCACCGCAGGCTTCAAGAAATTTTTTTGACAGGCCGAACGACGTATTTTGGTTGGTGTCCACTAACTTAAAAGGTGTCTAACGATGAATTTCGGTAGAATAGGGCCCCCCTGATCGCCGCTCGTCGCATAAGCAGTCCGAGGTGCTTCACGATGCGAGATTCCCGCAGCCCGTCCACCGGCGCTCCACAGTTCGCCCACAAGTTGTTAAGCGATTGCTCCACCGACCCTGTTGATAAGTTGTTAATAAGTGGCATGTTGCTGACCTGCAACGACCCCTCCCGGGCTTTGGCCCGGCTGTACGCGCCCCCCTTTTTGCCTACAATGAAGTTCCAACTACTGCAGTTGCCATTGCTTGTTGGTTCAGGGCGCGTCTCTAGGGGACGCGCCCTTTTTTCTTGCCTGACGCCTTCTGCGCCCGAGCCAATTCAAGTACTTAAGCGTTCCCGTTGATGAATCACATCAGAAATTTTTCGATCATTGCGCACATCGATCACGGCAAGTCGACGCTTGCCGATCGCTTGATTCAACGTTGTGGCGGTCTCGCCGAACGCGAGATGGAAGCGCAGGTGCTCGACTCGATGGACATCGAGAAAGAGCGTGGGATAACCATCAAGGCACAGACCGCCGCACTGCACTACAAGGCCAAGGACGGGCAGGTCTACAACCTCAATCTGATCGACACGCCGGGCCATGTCGACTTCTCGTATGAAGTCAGTCGCTCGCTGTCGGCATGCGAAGGCGCGTTGCTCGTCGTCGATGCGAGCCAGGGCGTCGAAGCGCAGACGGTAGCCAACTGCTACACCGCGCTCGACCTCGGCGTCGAGGTGGTGCCGGTGCTCAACAAGATGGACCTGCCCAACGCGGACCCCGACAACGCGCGCACCGAAATCGAGGACGTGATCGGCATCGATGCGACCGACGCGATCCCGTGCTCCGCGAAGACCGGCATGGGCATCGAGGAAATCCTCGAGGCCGTGGTCGCGCGGATGCCGGCGCCGCGCGGCAATCCCGACGGCCCGCTGCGCGCGATGATCATCGACAGCTGGTTCGATCCCTATGTCGGCGTGGTGATGCTGGTGCGCGTGGTCGACGGCCGGCTGGTCAAGGGCGAGCGCATCAAGATGATGGCCTCGGGCGCGATGTACAACGCCGACAACATCGGCGTCTTCACGCCCGCCAACGAGCCGCGCGCCACGCTCGAGGCCGGCGAGGTCGGCTACATCATCGCCGGCATCAAGGAATTGCAGGCGGCCAAGGTCGGCGACACCGTGACCTTGATCAAGCCCGGCACCGGCGGCGCCGCGGCCACCGCGACCGAGGCGCTGCCCGGCTTCAAGGAGATCCAGCCGCAGGTGTTCGCCGGCCTCTACCCGACCGAGGCCAGCGAGTACGACTCGCTGCGCGACGCGCTCGAGAAGCTCAAGCTCAACGATTCGTCGCTGCGCTACGAGCCCGAGGTGAGCCAGGCGCTGGGCTTCGGCTTCCGCTGCGGCTTCCTGGGCCTGCTGCACATGGAGATCGTGCAGGAGCGCCTCGAGCGCGAGTTCGACCAGGACCTGATCACGACCGCGCCGAGCGTGATCTACCAGGTCATGAAGAACGACGGCGAAGTCATCATGGTGGAGAACCCGTCGAAGATGCCCGACGTCGGCAAGATGGCCGAGATCCGGGAGCCGATCGTGACGGTGCATCTCTACATGCCGCAGGAATACGTCGGCGTCGTGATGACGCTGGCCAACCAGAAGCGCGGCGTGCAGATGAACATGGCCTACCACGGCCGCCAGGTCATGCTGACCTACGAGATGCCGCTCGGCGAGATCGTGCTCGACTTCTTCGACAAGCTGAAGTCGGTCAGCCGCGGCTATGCCTCGATGGACTACGAGTTCAAGGAGTACCGGGCCTCGGACGTGGTCAAGGTCGACATCCTGCTGAATGGCGAAAAGGTCGATGCGCTGTCGATCATCGTCCACCGCAGCCAGAGCCAGTACCGCGGCCGGGCGGTGGTCTCCAAGATGCGCGAGATCATCTCGCGCCAGATGTTCGACGTCGCGATCCAGGCCGCGATCGGGGTCAACATCATCGCGCGTGAGACAATCAAGGCCCTGCGCAAGAACGTGCTCGCCAAGTGCTACGGCGGCGACATCACCCGCAAGAAGAAGCTGCTCGAGAAGCAGAAGGCGGGCAAAAAAAGAATGAAGCAGATCGGCTCGGTCGAGGTCCCGCAAGAGGCCTTCCTCGCCATCCTGCAAGTCGAAGACTAAAGATGGCATTCCTCACTTCCCTGATCCTCGCCGCTTTCGTCGGCTACATCGGCGCCTGGTATTTCRGCGCGGTCGAAGGCAACTTCGCGCTGCTGCTGTTCCTGGCCACGGTGGTCACCGGCCTCTACTGGCTGGCCGAACGCTTCTATTTCCTGCCGAAGCGCCGGCGCGCGGCCGACGCGCTCGACGCCTCGCTGGCCCAGCGGCGCGAAGAACTGGCCCGCCAGGGCATCACGCAGGTCGATACGGTCGACACCAAGGCACGCGAGCGGCTGGTCATGCAGCCCTGGTGGCTGGACTGGACCGCCGGCCTGTTCCCGGTGATCCTGGCCGTGTTCCTGCTGCGCTCCTTTTTGTTCGAGCCCTTCAAGATCCCGTCGGGCTCGATGATGCCGACCTTGCTGACCGGCGACCTGATCCTGGTCAACAAGTTCGTCTACGGGCTGCGGCTGCCGGTCATCAACACCAAGATCACCGAGGGCCGGGCGCCGGAACGCGGCGAGGTCATGGTGTTCCGCTATCCGCCCAAGCCGAGCATGGACTACATCAAGCGGGTGGTCGGCGTGCCGGGCGACGAGGTGTCCTACCTCAACAAGAAGCTCACGATCAACGGCCAGCCGGTCCCCAAGGTCGCGATCCCGGAGTATTTCGACGAGGAGACGATGCGCTACCTCAAGCAGTACAACGAGGATCTGGGCGGCAAGGAGCATCGTCTGCTCAACGACGACAACCGCCGCGCGGGGCTGTCCGAAGCCGAGATCATGCCGTTCCCGAACCAGGAAAATTGTCGTTACAGTGTCGAGGGCGTTGTGTGCAAAGTGCCGCCGGGTCACTATTTCATGATGGGCGACAACCGCGACAACTCGCTCGATTCGCGCTACTGGGGTTTCGTTCCGGACCAGAACATCGTGGGCAAGGCCTTCCTGGTGTGGATGAACTTCGGCAATCTCAAGCGCATCGGCACATTCCAATAAGCATCCGGTTCTTGATGGAGGGGTAGAGGGCATGAGAGCAAGGCAGACAGGACAAAAACAGCGCGGCATCTCGTTCATCGGGTTGCTTTTCGTCGCGATCGTGCTGGCGTGCGTCGGCGTGGTGGTGGCGCAGGTGATTCCGACGCTGATCGAATACCAGGCGATCACCAAGGCCGCCGGCAAGGCCACGGCGGGCTCGACCGTGCCCGAAGTGCGGGCCATCTTCGATCGGGCCCAGGCCATCGACGACTTCCAGTCGGTCAGCGGCAAGGACCTCGACATCAAGAAGGACGGCGACAAGGTGGTGGTGTCGTTCGCCTACGACCGGGAGATCCATCTGTTCGGCCCGGCCTACCTGCTCCTGAAGTACCGGGGCCAATCGCGTTGACGTCTTTTTCCCCGTGACCGACGGCGGCCTCGTCGCGCTGCAGGCGCGCCTCCAGCATTCCTTCGCCGATGCACGGCTGCTGCAGCAGGCGCTGACGCACCGCAGTTTTTCGGCCGACCACAACGAGCGGCTGGAGTTTCTCGGCGACTCGGTGCTGAACCTGGCGGTGTCGCACCTGCTCTACGCGCGGTTGGCGACCCTGCCGGAGGGCGACCTGTCGCGGGTGCGCGCCAACCTGGTCAAGCAGGACACGCTGCACCAGCTGGCGCTCAAGCTGGCGCTGTCGCCCTTGCTGCGGCTGGGCGAGGGCGAATCGCGCTCGGGCGGCCAGAACCGGCCGTCGATCCTGGCCGATGCGCTGGAGGCGGTGATCGGCGCCGTCTACCTCGATGCCGGCTACGCGGCGGCGCAGGCGCTGGTGCACCGGCTCTACGAGTCGGTGGCGATCAGCCCGCGCATGGAGGCGGCCTCCAAGGACCCCAAGACCGAATTGCAGGAATGGCTGCAGGGTCACAAAATGAAGCTGCCCGCCTACCGCGTCGTCGGAACGCTGGGGGCGGCACACAAGCAGACTTTCGATGTCGAATGCGAGGTGCCCGATCTGGGCCTGCGCGAACGCGGCATCGGCGGCTCGCGCCGCGCCGGCGAGCAGGCCGCCGCGGCGGCCATGTTGATCCGGCTCAAGGCGCGTGGCGCGAAGGCAACCCCATGAACGAAGTGAACGAATCCATCCTCCCCCCGGCCGGCGACGGCGCGGAGGGCGCCCGCCGCTGTGGCCTGGTGGCGATCGTCGGCAAGCCCAACGTGGGCAAGTCGACCTTGCTCAACGCCTTGGTCGGGCAGAAGATCAGCATCACCTCGCGCAAGGCGCAGACCACGCGGCACCGCATCACCGGCATGCGCACGCTGGGCGCGACCCAGTTCGTCTTCGTCGACACACCGGGCTTCCAGACCCTGCACGCCAATGCGCTCAACAAGTCGCTCAACAAGACCGTGCAGGGCGCGGTGGGCGATGTCGACCTGATCCTCTTCGTGGTCGAGGCCGGCAGTTTCACGCCGGCCGACGAGCGCGTGCTCAAGCTGCTCGGCAAGGGCATCCCGACCGTGCTGCTGGCCAACAAGCTCGACAACGTGCACCGCCGCGGCGACATCGCCCCCTGGCTGCAGACCATGCAGCAGAAGCACGAGTTCGCCGAATTCGTGCCGATGTCGGCCAAGAACGCGAAGGATGTCGAGCGCCTGTTCGGCATCTGCGAAAAGTACTTGCCCGAGCAGGACTGGTTCTATGCCGAGGACGAACTCACCGACCGGAGCGAGAAATTCCTGGCCGGGGAACTGGTGCGCGAGAAGCTGTTCCGCCTGACCGGCGACGAACTGCCCTACACCTCGACAGTCGTGATCGACAAGTTCGAGGAAGAACCGCCCCAGAAGAAGGGCCAGAAGCGGCTGCTGCGCATCGCCGCCACGATCGTGGTCGAGCGCGACGGCCACAAGGCGATGGTCATCGGCGACAAGGGCGAGCGCATTAAGCGCATCGGCATGGAAACGCGCGTCGAGCTCGAGAAGCTGGCCGACGCCAAGGTGTTCCTCGAGCTCTGGGTCAAGGTGCGCTCGGGCTGGGCCGACGACGAAGCACGGGTCCGCTCCTTCGGATACGAGTGAGTGGCCGTCAAGCGCGTCTCGCATGAACCGGCCTATGTGCTCCACCGCTATGACTGGAGCGAGACCAGCCTGATCCTCGAGGTCTTCACGCGTCACCTGGGGCGGATCGCGCTGGTGGCCAAGGGGGCCAAGCGGCCGAGCTCCAACTTCCGGCCGGTGCTGCTGCCGCTGCAGCCGCTGCAGCTCAATTTCACCGGCGAGGCCGAGATCCGGACGCTCAAGGCGGCCGAATGGATGGGCGGCCACGTGATGCCGACCGGCGAGTCGCTGCTGTCGGGCTACTACGTCAACGAACTGCTGATGCGGCTGCTGGCCCGCGACGATCCGCACGAGCTGCTGTTCGACGCCTACGCGGCGGTGGTCCAGGTGCTGGCGAGCGACCATGGGTCGGCGCAGGCGGCGACCCAGGCGGCCGGGCTGCGGGCCTTCGAGCTGCTGCTGCTGCGCGCGGTCGGGCTGCTGCCGTCGCTGGACGCCCAGACCGCCACCCTGACGCCGCTGGCGCCGTCGGCGCGCTATGCGCTGGTGCCCGAGGCCGGGCTGCGCCAGGCAGACGATGCCGAGCCGGCGCTGCGGGCCGCCGAATGGGAGGCCCTGCAGGCGGCGCTGGACGATCGGGCGCCTTTCGCCTCGACCTTGCGCGTCTGCGCCGGCATCAACGGTGCGCTGCGTACCCAATTGCGGGTGCTGCTCAACTACCATTGCGGCGTCGCAACGCTGCACACGCGGCAGATGATGCGGGATCTGCAAGCCCTATGAGCACTCCTATGTCCACAGCCCTGTCCGTCAACCTCAACAAGGTCGCGCTGGTGCGCAACACGCGCCCGCTCGGCATCCCTAGCGTGCTGTTCGCGGCCGCGCTGTGCCTGGACGCCGGCG
This sequence comes from Variovorax sp. 10N432, assembly GCF_056394465.1. NCBI lineage: Bacteria > Pseudomonadati > Pseudomonadota > Betaproteobacteria > Burkholderiales > Comamonadaceae > Variovorax > Variovorax sp. 10N432. The sequence goes on along the minus strand of NZ_JBFTHX010000013.1, from coordinate 72,400 downwards.
CGCACGGGATCACCGTCCACCCGCGCCCCGACGAGCGCCACATCCGGCCGCAGGACGTGCGCGACCTGGCGGGGCTGCTCAAGAAGGACTGGCCGGCGGCGGAGTTCAACATCGAGGGCAATCCGTTCCACAACCTGATGGAGTTCGTGCGCGAGCTGCGTCCGCACCAGGCGACCTTCGTCCCGGACAGCCAGACCCAGGCCACCAGCGACCATGGCTGGAGCTTCCCCGAGGACGCCGAGCGGCTGCGCCCGCTGATCGCCGAGACCCGGGCGCTGGGCGTGCGCGTGAGCCTGTTCATGGACCCGGCGCCCGAGATGATGGCGGCCGCCAAGGCGGTCGGCGCCGATCGCGTCGAGCTCTACACCGAGGGCTACGCCGCCTCGCGCGACACCTCCAAGGCGAGCCAGGTGCTGCAGCTCTACGTGGAGGCGGCGCGCGCCGCGCAGGCGGCCGGGCTCGAAGTCAATGCCGGCCACGACCTGAGCCGCGACAACCTGAGCGAATTCCTGCGCGCGGTGCCGGGCGTGCGCGAAGTCTCGATCGGCCATGCCTTCGTTTCCGATGCGCTCGAACTGGGCTACGCCGCGGCGACCCGCGAGTACCTGCGCCGGATCGAAGAAGCGCGATAGACAGAAAGACGACGCTGGCGTGATCTACGGCATCGGCACCGACATCTGCGACATCCGGCGCATTGCCGCCACCTTCGAGCGCCAGGGCGAGCGCTTCGCCCACAAGGTGCTCGGCGAGGCCGAGTTCGCGATCTGGCAGGCCCGCAGCGCGCGCTGGCCGAAGCGCGGTCTGCGCTACCTGGCGACCCGCTTTTCGGCCAAGGAGGCCTTCAGCAAGGCGGTCGGCATGGGCATGCGGATGCCGATGAGCTGGCGGCTGTGCGAAATCCTCAACGAGAAGAGCGGCAAGCCCGTGATCGTGCTGCACGGGGGCCTCAAGGACTGGTTCGAGGCCCAGGGCCTGACCGCCCATGTGACCGTGACCGACGAAACCGACTATGCGGCGAGCTTCGTCGTGGTCGAACGCAAAGAATGACCGACAAGACCTTGCATGCGCCCCTGATCATCGATGTGGCGGGGACCGAACTGAACGCGGCCGACCGCCGCCGGCTGGCCGATCCCCTGGTGGGGGGCGTGATCCATTTCGCCCGCAATTGGAACGACCGGGCACAGATGACGGCGCTCAATGCCGAGATCAAGGCGATCCGACCCGACATGCTGGTCTGTGTCGACCATGAAGGCGGGCGGGTCCAACGCTTCCGAACCGACGGCTTCACGCGCCTGCCGCCGATGCGCACGCTGGGCGAGCTCTGGATGCGCGACCCGCTGCGCGCGACGCAGGCGGCCGTCGCCTGCGGCCGGGTGCTGGGGGGCGAGCTGCGGGCCTGCGGGGTCGATTTCAGTTTTGCGCCGGTGCTCGACCTGGACTACGGCGAGAGCAGCGTGATCGGCGACCGCAGCTTCCATCGCGATCCGCGCGTGGTGGCGCTGCTGGCGCGCAGCCTGATGCACGGGCTGCTGCAGGCCGGCATGGCGAATTGCGGCAAGCACTTTCCGGGACACGGCTTCGTCAAGGCCGATTCGCATGTCGCGATTCCGGTCGACCGGCGCAGCCTCAAGGCGATCCTCGCGGACGACGCGCGGCCCTACGAATGGCTCCAGGGCACGCTCGCGGCCGTGATGCCGGCGCATGTGATCTATCCGAAGGTCGATGTCCGTCCGGCTGGTTTCTCGGCGAAATGGCTGCAGCAGGTGCTGCGCGGCAAGCTCGGCTTCGACGGCGCCGTGTTCAGCGACGACCTCAGCATGGAGGCGGCGCGTCGGATCGACGGCCAGGTCTTGAGCTACACCGACGCGGCGCTGGCGGCGCTCGATGCCGGCTGCGACCTGGCGCTGCTGTGCAACCAGAGCGTGGGGGAGGGGGCGGCGCTCGACGCGCTGCTCGACGGCATGGCCGCGGCCCGGCACGGCGGGCGCTGGCGGCCGGACCCGGCCAGCGAGCGGCGTCGCCGCGGCCTGCTGCCGCGCGGCCCGGCGTTCGACTGGGCAGCGCTCCAGGCCTCTTCCGACTACCTCCAGGCCGTGGGCTTGCTGCCCTGAGCCTTCAGACGGACGGCGTCCACAGCCGTTCGCCGCCGCCGTCGAGGTGCGTCAGGTACAGCCGGAGATCGAACTCGTGCTGGTGGTAGTCGGGCTCCATGTGCATGCAGAGCTTGTAGAAGGCCTTGTCGTGCTCGCGCTCCTTCATGTGCGCCAGCTCGTGCACGACGATCATCCGCAGCCACTCGATCGGCACTTCCTTGAACAGGCTGGCCACCCGGATCTCGCGCTTGGCCTTGAGCTTGCCGCCCTGCACGCGCGAGACCGTGGTGTGGGTGCCGAGGGCGTTGCGGATCACGTGCAGCTTGTTGTCGAACACCACTTTCGAGAGCGGCTCGGCGTTGCGCAGGAATTCGCTTTTCAGGTCGCTCACGTAGTCGTAGAGCGCGCGGTCGGTGCGGATCTCGTGCGGGGCGCCGTAGCGCTTCTGCAGCCAGTCGCCGAGCCTGCCTTCGGCGACGAGTTTCTCGACCTGGGCGCGCAGCGCCGCGGGGTACGCGGCGAGGTACTTCATGCGGGTTGCGGCGTCCGCTTGCCGGGGGTGGCCGAAGGGGCCGCGGCCGCATAGGCCAGGCCGGCCGCCACGCCGCCGAACAGGTCGCCTTCGACCAGGTCGACGCCGGGGAAGGCGGCGCGCAGCGCGCTCTGGAAAGGGCGCAGCGCCGAGGAGCCCCCGGTCAGGTAGATGGCGTCGAGGTCGCTGGCCTGGAGGCCGGCGCGCTGCACGCAGTCGCGGGCGCAGGCGACCACGCTGTCGAGCAAGGCCGACAGGTGTTGCGCCATGTCGGCCGCGCTCAAGGCGGCCTGCAGGCCGCGCTCCGCGCACGACAAGTCGATCGATACCTCGCCGTTGGTCATCGAGGAGCGGATCTTGGCCTCCTCGACCTCGCTGGCGACGCGGTGGCCCTCGCGGTTCACGAGCACGTTCATGAGGCGGTCGTGCAGCCGCGTGTCGAGGTAGCTGCTGCGCAGTTCCTGCACCTGGCGAACCGACTTCGGCGCTTGCAGCCAGTTGATCAGGTGCCAGGTCGAGAGGTCGAAGAAGGTGCGGCTCGGCACTTCGCGGCCCTGTGGCCCGTGGTGGCGGAAGCCCAGCAGCGGCATGGCGCAGGCGAGGCTGAGCCGCTGGTCGTAGTCGGTGCCGCCGATGTGCACGCCGGTGGTGGCCAGGACGTCGCCGGCGCGATCGGGGTGGCCCATGCGCTCGGGGCCGAGCCGAACCACCGTGAAGTCAGAGGTGCCGCCGCCGATGTCGACGATCAGCACCAGCGATTCGCGCGTCACGCGGCGCTCGAAGTCGAAGGCGGCCGCGATCGGTTCGTACTGGAACGACACCTCGCCGAGTCCGGCGTTTTCGGCCGCCTGGCGCAGCGAGGCCTCGGCCTGCGCGTCGCGCTTGTCGTCGTCGTCGACGAAGCGGATCGGGCGGCCGATGACGACCCGGCCCGGATGCGCGCCGAGCTGCTCGCGCGCCCGGCTGCCCAGCTCGGACAGGAACAGCGTGATGATGTCCTCGAAGCTGACCAGCTGGTTGTCGATCTCGGTCGGTTCCTGCATCAGCGCGCTGCCCAGGATGCTCTTGAGCGAACGCATCAGCCGGCCTTCGGTGCCGGCCAGGTAGAGCGCCATCGCCTCGCGGCCGAAATGCGTGCTCCGGTCTTCGGAATTGAAGAAGATCGCGGTCGGGATCGCGATCGCCGGGCCTTCGAGCAGCAGCGGACGGGCGCGGCCGTCCTCGCCCACGAAGGCGGCGGCGGAATTCGACGTCCCGAAGTCGATCCCGATCGCGGGTGCGGGCCGGCTCAAGACTCGCGCCGCAGGGCCGGGAACAGGATCACGTCGCGGATGCTCGGCGAGTCGGTCAGGAGCATCATCAGGCGGTCGATGCCGATGCCGCAGCCGCCGGTGGGCGGCATGCCGTATTCGAGCGCGCGCACGAAGTCGTGGTCGTAGAACATGGCCTCGTCGTCGCCGCTGTCCTTGGCCGCCACCTGGGCGTTGAAGCGCGCGGCCTGGTCCTCGGCGTCGTTGAGCTCGCTGAAGCCGTTGCCGAACTCGCGGCCCGTGATGTAGAGCTCGAAGCGCTCGGTGACCTCGGGACGCTCGTCGTTGGCGCGCGCCAGCGGCGAGATCTCGGTCGGGTGCTCCATGATGAAGGTCGGCTGCCAGAGCTTTTCTTCGACGGTTTCCTCGAAGTACATGACCTGCAGGCTCGCCAGGCTGCGCTGCGATAGCTTGTCCTTTTCTTCGCTGAGGCCGAGCTTGCGCAGGGCATTGACCAGCCAGGCGGCGTCGTCGACATTGGCGCCGGCGTCGGTGTGCTTCAGGATCGCCTCGCGGATCGTCAGCCGCTCGAAGGGCTGGGCGAGGTCGACCGGCTTGCCCTGGTATTCGAGCTGCTGGCTGCCCACCGCCTTGTCGGCGATGGTGCGGATCAGCGTCTCGGTGAAGTCCATCAGGTCGCGGTAGTTCCAGTAGGCCGCATAGAACTCCATCATCGTGAATTCCGGGTTGTGCCGGACCGAGATGCCTTCGTTGCGGTAGCTGCGGTTGATCTCGAACACGCGCTCGAAGCCGCCGACGATCAGCCGCTTGAGGTACAGCTCGGGCGCGATGCGCAGGAACATTTCCTGGTCGAGCGCGTTGTGGTGCGTCTTGAAGGGCTTGGCGTTGGCGCCGCCCGGGATCGGATGCAGCATCGGCGTCTCGACCTCGAGGAAGTCGTTGGCCACCATGAACTCGCGCAGCGCGCTGACGGCCTTGCTGCGGGCCGCGAAGCGCTCGCGCGCGGCGCCGTCGGTGATCAGGTCGACATAGCGCTGGCGGTACTTCTGCTCCTGGTCGGCCATCCCGTGGAACTTGTCGGGCAGCGGCCGCAGGCTCTTGGTCAGCAGGCGCAGCTGCGTGACCTTGACCGACAGCTCGCCGGTCTTGGTCTTCATGAGCGTGCCGACGGCGCCGATGATGTCGCCGAGGTCCCAGCGCTTGAAATCGGCGTAGGCCTCTTCGCCGATCGCGTCGCGCTGGACATAGAGCTGGATGCGGCCGGTGGCGTCCTGCAGGGTGGCGAAGCTGGCCTTGCCCATCACCCGCTTGAGCATCATGCGGCCGGCCACGCTGACCTCGATCGGCGTCGCCTCCAGCACTTCGGCCTCGGTCTCGCCGTGGGCGGCGACGAGCGCCACCGCGCGGTGGCCGGGCTTGAAGTCGTTCGGGAACGCGACGCCCTTGCCTTCCGCCTGCGCGCTGCGCAGCGCCTTGAGCTTCTCGCGCCGTTCGGCGATGAGCTGGTTGTCGTCGACGGCGGGCGCCGATGCGGGGGCCGCGGCGGGCGCGGGAACGGAGGGAATCAGGTGGTCGGACATGGGCGCTGGAGTGGGGGCGCGGCAAAAAGCGCGCAACCCGCCATTTTAACGGGCGAAGGCCGAGCGCGATCGCATGCAGGGGCCCCAGGCCGGCGCCGGGCCGCCCCAAGGCGGCCTGCGGCCCCCTCGGGGGGCAGCGACCCACACGAAGTGGGGGAGCGTGGGGGCCACGGCCGGCGCCGGGCCGCCCCAAGGCGGCCTGCGGCCACCTCGGGGGGCAGCGACCCACACGAAGTGGGTGAGCGTGGGGGCCAGCTACTTCGAGATGCCGGCCCGCGCAAGGAGGTCGCTGACGAGTTCGAGGCGCATCAGCGGGCTGTCGAGCGCCATCAGCCTCTGCTTGAGCTCGGTTTTCATCGGCAGCAATTCGCACCAGCGGTTCGCGACCCAGCCGCAATCCTCGAACCGGTACGGCTCGCCGATCGGCAGCCGCACGCCATCGCCGCCTTCCATGCGGCGCCGCTCCTCGAGGGTGTCGACCAGGCGCCGGAGGGCGTCGGCCGTGTGCTGGAGATCGTCTGGCAGGGCCAGTGGAACGTCGTCGGGGACGGCGTCGACCTCGGCGGTCCAGAGGCCGTGCTTCTGCAGTTCGCTCGAGCGCAGCCGGAAGCGTTGCGTGCCGACGCATTCGATCTGCATCAGGCCGGCCTGCGGGGCGTCGAATTCGCGGATCACGGCCAGCGTGCCGACCTCGGCGAAGGATTCGGCTTCGGCACCGGGCCGGCGAACCTCCTGGCCCTGCGTCAGCGAGACGACGCCGAAAGGGGCGCCATTGCGGTGGCAGCGGCCGATCATGTCGAGGTAGCGGACCTCGAAGATGCGCAGCGGCAGCAGCCCGTCGGGAAACAGCACCGTGCCGAGCGGGAACAAAGGAAGGGCGCGCAGAAGGGGTTGTGTCGTCATCGATGAACCTTGGCGTGGCTATCATCGCATTCCTTCACGACCAAGCGCCATGTTCTATCAGATCCCCTCGTTCCTGCTCGACGTGATCGTCGGCCTCCTGGGCGGCGCCTGCCTGCTGCGTCTCTACATGCAATACCACCGGGTGCCCTTCGGCAATCCGCTCGGGCGCTTCGTGTTCGCGGTCAGCGACTGGATCGTGCTGCCGCTGCGCCGCGTGATTCCGTCGGTGAAGCGCTGGGACCTGGCCAGCGGGGTGGCCGCCTGGCTGCTGGTGCTGGCCAAGTTCCTGCTGCTGTGGCTGCTGCTGGGCGGCATCGGACGCTGGGCCGTGCTGCCGCTGGTGTCCCTGATCGGGCTGCTTCAGCTCGCGGTGTCCGGGCTGACCGCGCTGCTGATCGTCCACGCGGTGCTGTCCTGGGTGCCCAACGCATCGTCGATGCTGCACGACCTGATCGCGCGCCTGGCCGAACCGTTGGTACGGCCGCTGCGCCGCTTCATTCCGCTGGTCGGCGGCGTCGACCTGTCGGTGCTGGCCGCGATCGTGCTGCTGCAGGTGGTCGCGATCGTCCTCGGCAACCTGATGCAAGGCGCCTTCACGCTCGGGTGAAGGCGCGCGGCGCGGCTAGTCCACCGCGTCGGCGGGCTGGCGCAGCAACATGGCCAGGGTGCTGGCGATGGTCTTGCGCAGTTCGCGGCGGTCGCAGATGAAGTCGACCGCGCCCTTGGTCTGCAGGAACTCGGCGCGCTGGAAGCCCTCGGGCAGGGTCACGCGCACGGTAGATTCGATCACGCGCGGGCCGGCGAAGCCGATCAGCGCCTTGGGCTCGGCGATGACGACGTCGCCGACGAAGGCGAAGCCGGCGCTCACGCCCCCCATCGTCGGGTCGGTCAGCACGCTGATGTAGGGCAGGCCCTTCTTGGCCAGGCGGGTGAGCGACGCATTGGTCTTGGCCATCTGCATCAGCGACAGCAGGCCTTCCTGCATGCGCGCGCCGCCGGTGGCGGTGAAGCACACGAAAGGCACCTTCTGCTCGATGGCTGTCTCGACGCCGCGCACGAAGCGCTCGCCGACCACGCTGCCCATGCTGCCGCCCATGAAGTCGAACTCGAAGCAGGCGACCACCAGGTTGATGCTGTGCACCGAGCCGCCGATCACGACCAGGGCATCGGTCTCGCCGGTGTTCTCGAGCGCTTCCTTGAGCCGCTCGGGGTACTTGCGGCTGTCCTTGAATTTCAGGGCGTCGACCGGCAGCACTTCCTGGCCGATTTCGTAGCGGCCCTCGGGGTCGAGGAAGGCGTCGAGACGCGCCCGCGCACCGATGCGGTGGTGGTGGCCGCAGCTCGGGCAGACGTTCTGGTTGTGCTCCAGGTCGGTCTTGTAGAGCACGGTTTCGCAGCTCGGGCACTTGATCCAGAGGCCCTCGGGCATCTGGCGCCGCTCGCTCGGGTCGGTCGGCGTGATCTTGGGGGGAAGCAGTTTTTCAAGCCAGCTCATGGTGCTCCTTCGTTGGCATGGATTATCCGCCAGTCGCGGACCGGGGCAGGGCGTCGAGCGCCTGGCGGATCCCGGCCAGGAAGTCGCGCACCGCCGGCACCACCGCGTCGCGCGGCTGGCCGTCGATCAGCTGGATGATGCGGGTGCCGATCACGACCGCGTCGGCGGCCGCGCCGACCGCCTGGGCGGTGCCGGCGTCGCGGATGCCGAAGCCCACGCCGACCGGCACGCCCACGTGCCGGCGGATGCGCGGCAGCATGCGGCCGACGGCGTCGGTGTCGAGATGGCCGGCGCCGGTCACGCCCTTGAGCGAGACGTAGTAGACGTAGCCGCTGGCGATCCGGCCGACCTGCGCCATGCGCTCGTCGGTGCTGGTCGGTGCCAGCAGGAAGATCAGGTCGATGCCATGGGCCTTCAGGGCGGCGGCGAAGTCCTCGCATTCCTCGGGCGGGTAGTCGACCACCAGCAGGCCGTCGACGCCGGCCGCCGCGGCGTCGCGGATGAAGGCACCCTTGCCGTGCACGCCGTCGTAGCGCTCGACCGGGTTGGCATAGCCCATCAGCACCACCGGCGTGGCCTGGTCCTGCTCGCGGAAGGCGGCGACCATGGCCAGCACCTGCTTCATGCCGACGCCGAGCGCCAGCGCGGCCTCGCCGGCCTGCTGGATCACCGGGCCGTCGGCCATCGGGTCGGAAAACGGCACGCCGAGCTCGATCACGTCGGCACCGGCGGCGACCATGCCGTGCATCAGGGCGGGCGTGATGTCGGCATAGGGGAAGCCGGCCGTCACGTAGGGAATCAATGCCTTGCGGCCCTGTTTCTGCAGGGCGTCGAAGGTGGCGGCGATCCGGCTCATCACTTGCCTCCCTTCACTTGCAGGCCGCGCATCGACGGCCGGTCGTAGAAGTCGACCCCCGACAGGTCGGCCACGGTGCCGATGTCCTTGTCGCCGCGGCCCGAAAGGTTGACCAGGATCGACTGGTCCGGCCGCATGGTCTTCGCCAGCTTCATGGCGTAGGCGAAGGCGTGGCTCGATTCGAGCGCCGGGATGATGCCCTCGGTGCGGCACAGGTAGTGGAAGGCCTCCAGCGCCTCTGTGTCGGTGATGCCGACGTACTCGGCGCGGCCGATGTCGGCCAGGTAGGCATGCTCGGGGCCGACGCCGGGATAGTCGAGGCCGGCGCTGATGCTGTGGGTCTCGGTGACCTGGCCGTCGTCGTTCTGCAGCAGGTAGGTGCGGTTGCCGTGCAGCACGCCCGGGCTGCCGCGCAGGATCGAGGCCGAATGCTTGCCGCTGTCCAGGCCTTCGCCGGCGGCCTCGACCCCGATCAGCCGTGTGCGCTCGAACGGGATGTACGGGTGGAAGATGCCCATCGCATTGCTGCCGCCGCCGACGCAGGCCACGACCACGTCGGGCTGGCGGCCTTCGGCCTCGCCCGTGATGCCCTGCGCCGCCAGCATGGCCGGCATCTGCGCGATGCACTCGGTGCCGATCACGCTCTGGAAGTCGCGCACCATCATCGGGTAGGGGTGCGGGCCGGCCACCGTGCCGATGATGTAGAAGGTGTTCTCGACATTGGTGACCCAGTCGCGCATGGCTTCGTTGAGCGCGTCCTTCAGGGTCTTGCTGCCCGATTCGACCGGCACCACGGTGGCGCCGAGCAGGTTCATGCGGTAGACGTTCGGGCTCTGGCGCTTGACGTCCTGGCTGCCCATGTAGACCACGCATTCGAGGCCGTAGCGGGCGCAGATGGTGGCCGTGGCCACGCCATGCTGGCCGGCGCCGGTCTCGGCGATCACGCGCGGCTTGCCCATGCGCTTGGCGAGCATGGCCTGGCCGATCGTGTTGTTGACCTTGTGGGCGCCGGTGTGGTTCAGGTCCTCGCGCTTCAGGTAGATCTGGGCGCCGCCGATCTCGCGGCTGGTGCGCGCCGCATGGTAGATCGGCGAGGGGCGGCCGACGAAATGCGCCAGCTCGTAGTGGAATTCGGCGAGGAATTCGGGGTCGTCCTTGTAGCGGGCGTAGGCGTCGCGCAGTTCGCTGATCGCGTGGGTCAGCGTCTCGCTGGCGAAGGTGCCGCCGTAGATGCCGAAATGGCCGCTGGCGTCGGGTTGCTGGTAGGTGTCCATGGTCTCGATTCGTTGGGCCGGCGCCCGCGGATCGAGGCGGGGCAGCCAGCTAGGGAAGGGCATCGGCCGCACGCACGGCGGCCACGAATGCGTGAATCTTCTCGGCGTCCTTCAGGCCCTTGGCGGCCTCGACGCCCGAACTCACGTCAACGGACAGCGACTTGCAGCGCGTCCGCAGCTGACGAATGCCATCGCCCACGTTTGCAGGTGCGAGCCCACCACTCAAGACGAGGTGAGCGTCGACGGCGGGTGGAAGAAGTGACCAATCGAATGCCTTGCCGCCACCGCCATAGGCTTCGACATGGGCGTCGAGCAGGATGGCGTGGGCGCGGGAGTAATCGGACGCGTATTTTACGAGGTCGAAGGAAGCCCCGGCGGCGCCGAGCGGAATCCGGGCCGCGCGCATGAAGCGGTGGCGGCCGCGGCCGCTGGCTTCCCAGCAAAGTTCTGGCGATTCGTCACCGTGGAACTGGGCCATGGCACCGGCCACGCGCGCCAGTGCATCGAGGGTCGCCGGCACCGATTCGTTGACGAACAGCAGCACCGGCGTCACGAAGGGCGGCAGCCGCGCGGCCAGCTCGGCGGCGCGCTCGACGCTCACCGCGCGCGGACTGGCGGGATAGAGCACGAAGCCGATCGCATCGGCGCCGGCCGCGATGGCGGCGTCGACGTCGGCCTCACGCGTCAGGCCGCAGATCTTGATCCGGGTGCGGGCGAGCGGGGCGTTCATGGCGGACCATCATACGCAGCACCTCCGGCCTGCAGCGTCGCCTCCGGCGGCAGGCCCCAGCCGGCGTCGTACAACGGGCCGAGGAAATACAGGCCGGCCGGCGAGAAAGTCGGCGCCGCCACCACCCGGCTGCGCGCGGCCAGCACGTCGGCCATCCAGTCGGGCGGCGCGTCGCCGCGGCCGATGCGCACCAGGCAGCCCATGATGTTGCGAATCATGTGGTGCAGGAACGCGTCGGCCTCGAATTCGAAATGCCAGCGGCAGCGCTCGCCCTCGCCGTGGCGCGTGATCTCGATGCGGCGCAGGTCCTTGACCGGCGAGCGCGCCTGGCAGGCCGAGGCGCGGAAGGAGCTGAAATCGTGCTGCCCGACCAGGATGGCGGCGGCGGTCCGCATCGCATCGCCGTCGAGCGGATGCATCGTCCAGCCGACCCGGCCGGCGTCCAGGCTCGGGCGCACCGGCGATTGGGACAGCACGTACAGGTAGCGGCGGGTCAGCGCGCTGGCGCGGCAGTGGAACTGGTCGGGCACCGGCTGCGCCCATTGGACCGCGATGTCGGGCGGCAGGAACCGGTTGGTGCCGCGGACCCAGGAGAAGGGCGTGCGGACGACCGAGGTATCGAAATGCACCACCTGCATCAGGCCGTGGACGCCGGTGTCGGTGCGGCCGGCGCACAGCGTCGAGATCGGCTGGGCGGCAAACTGGGCCAGGGCCGCCTCGAGCTTGTCCTGCACCGTGAGGCCCGAGAGCTGGCTTTGCCAGCCCTGGTAGGCCTGTCCGTTGTAGCGGATACCGAGGGCCAGCCTCACAGCGGAATCGGCGGCCGCATGGCCGCTCAGCGCAATTGGCCGAGCAGTTGCTTGGCTTCGGCCTTGATGTCGCCGGCGCTCTCGGCGGCGACTTCCTCGACCAGCGAGCGGGCGCCTTCGACGTCGCCCAGCGCCTTCAGTTCGCGCGCCAGCGACAGCTTGATCGCGTGCGGGTTCTCGCTGCTGTCGTCGATCGTCTCGAGGCGGCCGCGCTCGGTGTCGGGCGGGTTGCGGTTCGACAGGCCGGCCAGCGAACTCATGTCGAATTCGATGAAGCCGGAGTCGGCGGGCAGGCCGGAACGCAGCGGTGCCGGCTGGGTGCGTTCCTCGTCGGCGTGGGCCGAGGAACGCGCCATCGGCTCCAGCGCGCCGGGCGCTGTATCGAAGTCGTTCTCGAGGTCGAGGCGGCTGATGGCCGGGGCGGCCGGCCGGTGGCCGTTGAGCGGCGCCGTGACGGTGCTCGGCAGTTCGGCGGCGGCCGGGACCGGCTTGTGCACCGGGGCCGGCGTGATCGGCAGGCTGGCCGTGATGGGTGCCGGGGCGGTCGCGGCCGGTGGCGTGCTCAGTTCGAGATCGAAGTCCAGCGGTGCCACCGAGGGCACGAAGGCCGGCGGCGGCGCTTCGACTTCCGGCGCGGGCGCGAGCGGGGCGGGGGCGCTGGCAGCGGCCAGCGTGCCGGCGAAGGCGGCGGCTTCGGCGGCGGACACGCCACCCCGGCTGCCGGTCTCGTAGAGCGGATTGCCCGGATCGAGCTCCTTGCCGAGCTCGACCACGCGATTCCAGTCGCTGCCGGTGCCGCCGGTGAGCTTGTGGACGTCGGCCGCGAGCGCTTCGTAGGCGCGCAGGTCGCGGCGCTTGGCGTGGATCTCGAGCAGCTTGAGGTGGATGGCGGTGCGTTCCGGATTGACCCGCAGGGCCTCACGCAGGATTTCCTCGGCCTGCAGGTCGCGGCCATAGGCGAGGTAGACGTCGGCTTCGGCCACCGGATCGACGTCGCCGGCGTCCAGCTGGCTCGGCGAGTACGACAGCGACGACACCACGGAGTTGCCGCGGTTCTTGGTGTCGACCGATTCGCCGCCGCTGGCGCCGAAGAAGGAGTCCTTGGGGATGCGGCTTTCGATGAAGACGCTGTCGCCGGCATCGCGGCGCTTGCGGCCGAGCACGCGGTAGAGCAGGAAGCCGATCAGCAGGGCGATCAGGGCGGCCGCTCCGGCCATCAGCGGGTTGTCGAGCAGTTCGGAGAAGAAGCTCTGCTGCGCGGGCGGCGGCGGAGGCGGCGCCTTGACGACCGGCTTGGCGGCAGCGGCGGGCGGCGCCGCCGCGGGTGCGACGGCGGCCGGCGCGGCGGCTGCAGCCACCGTCGGCGCGACCACGGCCGGCGTTGTCGCCGCGGCCGGGGTTGCGGGCGCAGGGCTGGCGGCCGGCGCAGGTGCGGCAGCGGCCGGCACAGGCGTCGCAGCGGCCGGCGCCGTCGAGGCCGTGGGTGCCACCGACGCGGGAGCCGCCGCTGGGGCTGGAGCCGCTGCCGCGGGCGCCGGCGCGGCACCGGTGGCGGCCTGGATCTTGTTCAGCTCGGAGATGTTCTTGGACAGCTCGGCCACGCGCGCATTGCTGGCCTGCGCCTGCTTCGCCTGGGCGATCTGCTCTTCGGTCGGGCGGCCCGGGGCGAGGCCCTGGGAGATCTTGAGCTTGTCGCTGGATGCGTTCGCCGCATTGCGATCCTCGACATTGGCTTGCAGCTTGCCGGAGGTCTGGCGATCGGCGTCGGCGACTTTCGAGGTCGGCGCATTGTCGGCCAGGCGGCGGCGGTATTCGCCGAAGTCCTGGCTCTGGGCCGTCACGGTGCGGCGGGCCTCGGCCGCCGGGACGGCCTCCGCCTGGGGTGCGCCGGGCAGTTCGAGCACCGCGCCGGCCTTGATCCGGTTGACGTTGCCGCCGATGAAGGCGTTCGGATTGGCGCGCAGCAGCGCCACCAGCATCTGGTCGAGCGAGACCTCGGCCGGCTTGTAGGCGGCCGCGATCTTGCTGGCGGTGTCGCCCGGCTGGACCTTGACCTGCTCGCCGCCGTTCGAGGTGCGGACCGTGCCGCTGTCCGCAGCGGCGGGCGCGGGTGCGGGCGCCGCCGCGGCGACCGGGCGTTCGCGCCGCACGGGAGGTGCCTGCACTTCGGCCGGCAGGACGCGCTGCGGGGGTGCGGCGGAGATCTGCGGTGCCACCGGGGCCACCGGCGCGGCTGCCTGCCGGCTGGTCGGCGGGTCGAGCAGGACGGTGTAGTCGCGCACGACGCGTCCCGAACCCCAGTTGGCTTCGAGCAGCAGGTCGACGAAGGGCTCGCTCAGCAGGCGGTTGCTGGTGAGGCGGACCACGTAGCGGCCGTCGGCGCGCTTCTGGACGCCGACGCGGACGTCCGACAGCGCCGCGTTGTAGGGCACGCCGGCGGCACGGAAGGCCTCGGACGAGGCGATGTTGACCTTGAGGCTGTCGGCTTCGGCGGCCGTGATCTCGGTGACCTCGATCTCCGCCCGCAGGGGTTCGCCCAGCGCCGACTGAACATTCAGCCGTCCCAGCGCGAGTGCGCTGGCGTCAGCGGCCAGGCCGCCGCCCAGAGTCAGGGCGACCGCCGCGCTCAGCAGCGTGAGCTGACTCCGGCCAGGGGTCGTCGAACTCGAGGGGGTGGCCGAAAGGCGGGCCGCAGGCAACGGTTGTCGTGTCATGCTGGTAGGGGCAGCTCGGCCCAAAAGTGTAAGGGGACGTTAACATCAACACCCTGCACTGACAAGGCGACAAGGCTTATCTACCCAGTGCGTGCAAACTTCGTCATGCATTTGCCGTTGCTGTTGAGCAACGGCGCGGGCACCTGAAGGTGCCCGCAAGCCGGTTCAGGCCTCCAGCAGGATGCGCAGCATGCGGCGCAGCGGCTCGGCCGCGCCCCACAGCAGCTGGTCGCCGATCGTGAAGGCGCCGACGTATTCGGGGCCCATGGCGAGCTTGCGCACGCGGCCGACGGGGATCGACATGGTGCCGGTGACGGCCACCGGCGTCAGGTCCTTGACGGTCGCCTCGCGGGTGTTCGGCACCACCTTGACCCATTCGTTGTCAGCAGCGATCAGGGCCTCGATGTCGGCCACGGGCACGTCCTTCTTGAGCTTGAAGGTCAGCGCCTGGCTGTGGCAGCGCATCGCGCCGATGCGCACGCAGAAGCCGTCGACCGGCGTCGCCGCGGTGCCGAACTGCGCGCCCTGGCCGAGGATCTTGTTGGTCTCGGCGCCGCCCTTCCACTCTTCCTTGCTCATGCCGTCGCCCAGGTCCTTGTCGATCCAGGGGATCAGGCTGCCGCCCAGCGGGGCGCCGAAATTGGCCGTTTCGGCGGCGCTCAGCGACTGTTGCTTGGCCAGCACCTTGCGGTCGATCTCGAGGATGGCCGACTTCGGGTCGTCGAGCAGCGAGCGCACCTCGGCGTTGATCGTGCCGAACTGGGTCAGCAACTCGCGCATGTGCTGCGCGCCGCCGCCCGAGGCCGCCTGGTAGGTCATGCTGGTCATCCACTCGACCAGGCCGGCCTTGTAGAGCGCGCCGACGCCCATCAGCATGCAGCTGACGGTGCAGTTGCCGCCGATCCAGTTCTTGCCGCCCTTGGCGAGCGCGTTCTGGATCACGGGCAGGTTGACCGGGTCGAGCACGATGATCGCGTCGTCGTTCATGCGCAGCGTGGACGCGGCGTCGATCCAGTGGCCCTTCCAGCCGGCGGCGCGCAGCTTGGGGAACACCTCGGTCGTGTAGTCGCCGCCCTGGGCGGTGATGACGATGTCGCACTTCTGGAGCGCGGCGATGTCGTGGGCGTCCTTGAGCGTGGTCTCGTTCTTGGCCATCGCCGGGGCCTTGCCACCGGCGTTGGAGGTCGAGAAGAAGACCGGCTCGATGAGTCCGAAGTCGCCTTCGGCCTGCATCCGGTCCATCAGGACCGAGCCGACCATGCCGCGCCAGCCCACCAGGCCGACCAGAGGTTGATTTGCGTTCGCCATTTCAATTTGCCCTTGTGAAAAAAGAAAAAACTTCTCTTTGCGCCCGGCTCGTCAGAGCCGGGGAGGGCGTGACGAAGCGGGCTGGTTTAGCCGGTAATCGTCTTTTTGGTGATGGCAGCCACCACGGCGTCGCCCATTTCGCGGGTGCCGACCTTGGTGGTGCCCGCGGACCAGATGTCTGCCGTGCGCAACCCCTGGGCCAGCACGGACTGGACCGCCGACTCGATCCGGTCGGCAGCCTCGGGCTGGTTGAGGGAGAAACGAAGCATCATGGCAGCGGACAGGATTGTAGCCAAAGGATTGGCAACCCCTTTGCCGGCAATGTCGGGCGCACTGCCGTGGCTGGGCTCGTAGAGGCCCTGGTTGCTGGCGTTCAGCGAGGCCGAGGGCAGCATGCCGATCGAGCCGGTGAGCATCGCGGCCTCGTCCGAGAGGATGTCGCCGAACATGTTGCCGGTGACCACGACGTCGAATTTCTTCGGCGCCTTGACCAGCTGCATGGCGGCGTTGTCGACGTACATGTGGTCGAGCTCGACGTCCGGGTACTCCTTGCCGACCTCGGTCACGATGTCCTTCCAGAACTGGAAGGTCTCGAGCACGTTGGCCTTGTCGACGCTGGTCACGCGCTTGCTGCGCTTGCGCGCCGCCTGGAAGGCGACGTGGGCGATGCGCTCGACCTCGGGGCGCGAGTAGCGCATGGTGTCGAAGGCTTCCTCGGCGCCTGGGAAGTGGCCGTCGACCGCGGTCCGGCGGCCGCGCGGCTGGCCGAAGTAGATGTCGCCGGTCAGCTCGCGGATGATGAGGATGTCGAGGCCCGAGATCAGCTCGGGCTTGAGGCTGGAGGCGCCGACCAGCTGCTCGTAGCAGATCGCCGGGCGGAAATTGGCGAACAGGCCAAGGTTCTTGCGCAGGCCCAGAATGGCCTGCTCGGGACGCAGCGAGCGCTCGAGCTTGTCGTACTTCCAGTCGCCGACGGCGCCGAACAGCACGGCATCGGCTTCCTTCGCCAGCTTGAGGGTGGCGTCGGGCAGCGGATGGCCGTGGGCCTCGTAGGCGGCGCCGCCGACCAGGGCCGATTCCATCTCGAACTTGAGGTCGAGCGTTTCGAGCACGCGGATGGCTTCGGCGACGATCTCGGTGCCGATGCCGTCACCGGGGAGGACTGCGATTTTCATGGTGTCTGGGGTGGCTTGGAAAAAAGATGAAAGGGTTTCAGGCGTCGAGCATGGTGTGGGCCAGCCAGGGCTTCTGCGCCAGGCGGGCCGCCTCGAAAGCCTTGATCTTGTCCTTGTGGCGCAGCGTGAGGCCGATGTCGTCGAGTCCGTTGACCAGGCAGTACTTGCGGAAGGCCTGGACGTCGAAGGCGAATTCGCCGCCGTCCGGCTTGATGACCACCTGGCGCTCGAGGTCGATCGTCAGGCTGTAGCCCGGGAAGGCGAAGGTCTGGTCGAACAGCTCGGCGACCTGCGCTTCAGGCAGCACGATCGGCAGCAGGCCGTTCTTGAAGCTGTTGTTGAAGAAGATGTCGGCATAGCTCGGCGCGATGATCGCGCGGAAGCCGTACTGGTCGAGTGCCCAGGGCGCATGTTCGCGCGACGAGCCGCAGCCGAAGTTCTGGCGCGCCAGCAGGATCGATGCGCCGGCGTAGCGCGGCTGGTTCAGCACGAAGTCGGGGTTCGGCTTGCGCGATGCCGGATCCTGGCCCGGCTCGCCCGGATCGAGGTAGCGCCAGGCGTCGAACAGGTTCTGGCCGAATCCGGTCTTGCGGATCGATTTCAGGAACTGCTTCGGGATGATCGCGTCGGTGTCGACGTTCTCGCGGTCCATCGGTGCCACGAGGCCCTTGTGTACGGTGAATTTCTGCATGGTGATCCAATCAGTTGAGGACAGAGCAAGATTGCTTCGCAATTCTTGGTCTGTCCCGCAAGGTCTCAGGAGAACTGTCGAACATCGACGAAGTGGCCGTGCACCGCGGCGGCGGCGGCCATCGCGGGGCTCACGAGGTGGGTGCGCCCGCCCGCGCCCTGGCGGCCTTCGAAGTTGCGGTTGCTGGTCGAGGCGCAGCGCTCGCCCGGCTCGAGGCGGTCGGCGTTCATGGCCAGGCACATCGAGCAGCCGGGCTCGCGCCACTCGAAGCCCGCGGCCTTGAAGATCTGGTCGAGCCCTTCGCGCTCGGCCTGCGCCTTCACCACGCCGGAGCCCGGCACGACCATCGCGAGCTTGACGTTCTTGGCGACCTTCTGGCCGAGCTTCTTGACCACGGCCGCGGCCTCGCGCATGTCCTCGATGCGGCTGTTGGTGCAGGAGCCGATGAACACCTTGTCGATGAAGATGTCGTTCATGGGCTTGTTGGGCTCCAGTCCCATGTAGACCAGGGCGCGTTCGATCGCGCCGCGCTTGTTGGGATCCTTCTCCTTGTCGGGATCGGGCACGCGGCCATCGACCGGCACCACCATCTCGGGCGAGGTGCCCCAGGTGACCTGCGGCTTGATCTGCGCGGCGTCGAGCTCGACCACGAGGTCGAAGTGCGCGCCGGGGTCGGAGTGCAGGGTCTTCCAGTACGCGACCGCCAGGTCCCATTCGATGCCGGTCGGCGCCAGCGGACGGCCCTTGACGTAGGCGATGGTCTTTTCGTCGACCGCCACCAGGCCGGCGCGCGCGCCGGCCTCGATCGCCATGTTGCAGACCGTCATGCGGCCTTCCATGCTGAGGTCGCGGATCGCCGAACCGGCGAATTCGATCGTGTAGCCGGTGCCGCCGGCGGTGCCGATCCGGCCGATGATCGCCAGCACGATGTCCTTGGCGGTGCAGCCGAGCGGCAGCTTGCCCTCGACCTTCACGAGCAGGTTCTTCGCCTTCTTGCCGAGCAGCGTCTGGGTCGCCATGACGTGCTCGACCTCGCTGGTGCCGATGCCGTGCGCCAGCGCGCCGAAGGCGCCGTGCGTGGAGGTGTGCGAGTCGCCGCAGACCACGGTCATGCCGGGCAGGGTGGCGCCCGACTCGGGCCCGATCACGTGCACGATGCCCTGGCGCTTGCTCAGGAACGGAAAGAACGCGGCGGCGCCGAATTCCTTGATGTTGCTGTCGAGGGTCGTGACCTGTTCCTTGCTGGTCGGGTCGGCGATGCCGTCGTAGCCGCGCTCCCAGCCGGTGGTCGGCGTGTTGTGGTCGGCCGTGGCCACCACCGAGCTGATGCGCCACAGTTTGCGGCCGGCCTCGCGCAGTCCTTCGAAGGCTTGCGGGCTGGTTACTTCGTGCACCAGGTGGCGATCGATGTAGAGGATCGCGGTGCCGTCTTCCTCGGTGTGGACGACGTGTTCGTCCCAGAGTTTGTCGTAGAGCGTGCGTGCCATGGGTCTCTTTCGTGGGGAGGTGATTGTCTTATGCGGCCAGCTGCGCGGGCGTCGCGGCAGCGGGCGTGTGCAGGTGCTTGACCAGCATGCGGGCGGCGACCGGCAAGGTCGAGAAGTCGCGGGCGATGAGCCGGATCTGGCGTGCCGCCCAGGCGTCCTGGAGCGCCACGGAGGTCAGGCCGCGGCCGATGCCGCCCTGCATCAGCTCGAAGGCCCGCAGCGGCATCACGCCGACGCCGAGGCCGTTCTCGATCATCCGGCACATCGCGTCGAGGCCGGTCACGTGGATTCGCAGGCGGATGCTGCGGTTGGCGGCCAGGGCGGCCTGATGCATCGCGACGTAGATCGAACTGTTGCTGTGCAGGCCGACATGGTCGTAGTCGAGCGAATCGACGAAGGCGATCGAGCGCCTGGACGCCAGCATGTGGCCGGCCGGCACGATCAGCGCGAGCGCGTCATCGCGGTAGGGCAGGCTCTGGAGTTCGTTGCTGCCTTCGGCGACATGGCAGACGCCGAGGTCGGCAGCCCCTTCATGGACGGCCCGCACGACTTCGCTGCTCAGGTGCTCCTCGAGGTCGATCTTGATCGCGTCGTGCTCGCGCGTGAAGGCACCGAGGTCCTCGGGCAGGAACTGGACGATCGCCGAGATGTTGGCGTGGACCCGGACATGCCCGCGCACGCCGTCGGCGTATTCGCTCAGTTCGCCCTGCATCTTCTCGAGGCTGTAGAGCACCGAGCGGGCATGGTGCAGCAGGCTTTCGCCGGCCGGCGTCAGGTCGACGCCGCGCGCATGGCGGTAGAGCAGGGGCGTTCCGAGCGTGGCTTCGAGGTCGGACAGGCGCTTGCTGATCGCCGACGCCGCGATGAATTCGCGCTCGGCGGCGCGGCCGATGCTGCCGAGCTCGCAGACGGCCACGAACAACTGCAGCGACGTGAGGTCGATGCGGCGGGCAAAACTGCGTTCGGATGAGGTCATCGGGGCTTGGCATCTCGTTCAGAGATGGAAGCCCGCATTTTCCCCCTGTTTCGAGGCTTTGGCCATCGTGATACGAGATGGCCAAGATGCCGCGGCGCGATGGCGCCGCGGCTCGCTTCGCTACTGCTTCTTGGTGGCGGCGTCTTCCATCTTTTGACCGCCCTTCTGGATGTCCTGGCCGGCACCCTTCATGGTGTTGCAGCCGGCGAGCGGCACGGCGAAGGCAAAGGCGACGGCGATCATGGCGGCAAGCTTCTTCATGGCGGAACTCCTTCTCGGTTGGTTGACGCGCCCAAGTTATTCGCCTGCCGTGTGCGCGCTTGTCAGCCAAGACGCAAAAAAGCTGCCCGTGGGCAGCTTTCCTGGATGAGGGCCTGACGGCAATCAGCGCTGGGCGATCGGCTTGACGTCGCGCTTGACCGAGCCTTCGAAGAGCTGGCGCGGACGGCCGATCTTGTAGTCCGGGTCGCCGATCATTTCGTTCAGCTGGGCGATCCAGCCCACGGTGCGGGCCAGCGCGAAGATCGCGGTGAACAGCGGCACCGGGATGCCGATCGCGCGCTGCACGATGCCCGAGTAGAAGTCGACGTTCGGGTAGAGCTTGCGGGAGACGAAGTATTCGTCTTCGAGTGCGATCTTCTCGAGCGCCATCGCGAGCTTGAACAGCGGGTCGTTCTCGAGGCCCAGTTCGCCCAGCACTTCCTTGCAGGTTTCCTGCATCAGCTTGGCGCGCGGGTCGTAGTTCTTGTAGACGCGGTGCCCGAAGCCCATCAGCTTGACGTTGGAGTTCTTGTCCTTGACCTGCTTGATGAACTCGCCGATCTTCTCGACGCCGCCAGCCTTCTGGATGTCGTAGAGCATGTTGAGCGCCGCCTCGTTGGCGCCGCCGTGGGCCGGGCCCCAGAGGCAGGCCACGCCGGCCGCGATCGCCGCGAAGGGGTTGGTGCCCGACGAGCCGCACAGGCGCACGGTCGAGGTCGATGCGTTCTGCTCGTGGTCGGCGTGCAGGATGAAGATGCGGTCGAGCGCGCGCTCGAGCACCGGGCTCACCTTGTACTCCTCGCACGGCGTCGCGAACATCATGTGCAGGAAGTTGCCCGCGTAGCTGAGTTCGTTCTTCGGGTACATGTAGGGCTGGCCCACGGTGTACTTGTAGGCCATGGCGACCAGGGTCGGCATCTTGGCGATCAGGCGGATCGCGGCGATCTCGCGGTGCTTCGGATTGTTGATGTCCGTGCTGTCGTGATAGAAGGCCGACAGGGCGCCGACCAGGCCGGTCATGATGGCCATCGGGTGGGCGTCGCGGCGGAAGCCGCGCAGGAAGAACTGCATCTGCTCGTTGACCATCGTGTGGTTGGTCACGAGCTTGGTGAAGTTGGTCTTCTTGGCTTCGTCGGGCAGTTCACCGTACAGCAGCAGGTGGCAGGTCTCGAGGAAGTCGCAGTTGGTCGCGAGCTGCTCGATCGGGTAGCCGCGGTACAGCAGTTCGCCCTTGTCGCCATCGATGTAGGTGATGGCCGATTCGCACGAGGCCGTCGACATGAAGCCCGGGTCGTAGGTGAACATGCCCGTCTGGGCGTAGAGCTTGCGGATGTCGATCACGTCAGGGCCCAGGGTGCCCTTGTAGATCGGCAGCTCGACGTTCTGTCCGCCGTTGCTGAACGACAGAGTGGCCTTGTTCTCGGATGCTTTCATTTCGAGTGTCTTTCAAAGAATGGATCAGGAAGATAGGGATTTCGCACCGTCGCTGCGCATCAGCCGCAGCAGTTCGACCACCTCGGCCCCGGCCCATCCGGGCTCGGGCTCCTTTCGCGCGAGCAGGAGGTCGAGCAGGTCGTTGTCCGACAGGTCCATCAATGTCTCCAGTGCCTGTGCCTGCCCGCAGGTCAGGCTTGCCTCGTGCCGTTCGAAAAAGCGGGCAATGAACAGGTCGTTTTCAAGCAAGCCGCGCCGGCAGCGCCACTTGAGCTTGCTCAGCGCGCGCTCGCTGATCGGCTCGGAAGGGTTGTCGGTGGCTGGCATCGGGGCTCTCGTCAGGACTAGATGGCGCGGCGCACCATCAGTTCCTTGATCTTGCCGATCGCCCGGGTCGGATTCAGGTTCTTCGGGCAGACGTCGACGCAATTCATGATCGAGTGGCAGCGGAACAGGCGGTACGGGTCCTCGAGGTTGTCCAGGCGCTCGGCGGTGGCTTCGTCGCGGCTGTCGGCGATGAAGCGGTAGGCCTGCAGCAGGCCGGCCGGACCGACGAACTTGTCGGGGTTCCACCAGAAGCTCGGGCAGCTGGTCGAGCAGCTGGCGCACAGGATGCACTCGTACAGGCCGTTCAGCTCGTCGCGCTCCTCGGGCGACTGCAGGCGTTCCTTTTCGGGCGGCACGGTGTCGTTCTGCAGGTACGGCTTGATCGAGTTGTACTGCTTGAAGAACTGCGTCATGTCGACGATCAGGTCGCGGATCACCGGCAGGCCGGGCAGCGGCTTGAGCACGATCGTGCCCTTGAGCGTCAGCATGTTGGTCAGGCAGGCCAGGCCGTTCTTGCCGTTGATGTTCATCGCGTCGGAGCCGCAGACGCCTTCGCGGCAGGAGCGGCGGAACGACAAGGTCGGGTCCTGCGCCTTGAGCTTCATGAGGGCGTCGAGCAGCATGCGCTCGTGGCCGTCGAGTTCGATCTCGACGGTCTGCATGTAGGGCTTGGCGTCCTTGTCCGGGTCGTAACGGTAGATTTGAAAAGTGCGCTTCATCGTGGGATACCTCTAGTCAGTCTCAGAATGTCCGAACCTTGGGCGGCACCGACGCCACCGTCAGCGGCTGCAGCTTGACCGGCTTGTACGAGAGGCGGTTGTCCTGGCTGTACCAGAGCGTGTGCTTCATCCAGTTGGCGTCGTCGCGGCCCAGCGGCGCGACCGGGTCGTCGGCCGGACGCTCGTAGTCTTCCACCGTGTGGGCGCCGCGGCATTCCTTGCGGGCGGCGGCCGACACCATCGTGGCCTGTGCGACTTCGATCAGGTTGTCGACTTCGAGGGCTTCGATGCGGGCGGTGTTGAACACCCGCGACTTGTCCTTCAGCGTGACCGCGGCGACGCGCTGGCGCACGGCGGCGATCTTCTGCACGCCTTCGTCCATCGAGGCCTGCTTGCGGAACACGGCCGCGTGCTGCTGCATGACCGAGCGGATCTCGTTGGCCACGTCCTGCGCGTATTCGCCCGCGGTCGAGGCCTCGAGCTGGTTCAGGCGCTCCAGCGTGCGGTCGGCCGCATCGGCCGGCAGGTCCTTGTGTTCCTTCAGCTTGTCGTTGAACTGGACGATGTGATTGCCGGCCGCGCGGCCGAACACCAGCAGGTCGAGCAGCGAGTTGGTGCCCAGGCGGTTGGCGCCGTGCACGCTCACGCAGGAGCATTCGCCGACCGCGTAGAGGCCGTTGACCACGGCGCTGTTGTCTTCGCCCTTCTGGATCACGACCTGGCCGTTGATGTTGGTCGGGATGCCGCCCATCTGGTAGTGGATGGTGGGCACCACCGGGATCGGCTCCTTGGTGATGTCGACGTTGGCGAAGTTGACGCCGATCTCGTACACCGAGGGCAGCCGCTTGTGGATGGTCTCGGCACCGAGGTGGTCGAGTTTCAGCAGCACGTAGTCCTTGTTGGGACCGCAGCCACGGCCTTCCTTGATCTCCTGGTCCATCGAGCGCGAGACGAAGTCGCGCGGCGCCAGGTCCTTGAGCGTCGGCGCGTAGCGTTCCATGAAGCGCTCGCCGTTGCTGTTGAGCAGGATCGCGCCTTCGCCGCGGCAGCCTTCGGTCAGCAGCACGCCGGCGCCGGCCACGCCGGTCGGGTGGAACTGCCAGAACTCCATGTCCTGCAGCGGGATGCCGGCGCGGGCCGCCATGCCGAGGCCGTCGCCGGTGTTGATGAAGGCATTGGTCGAGGCCGCGAAGATGCGGCCGGCACCGCCGGTCGCCAGCAGCACGGTCTTGGCCTGCAGGATGTGCAGGTCGCCGGTTTCCATCTCGAGCGCGGTCACGCCGACCACGTCGCCTTCGGCGTCGCGGATCAGGTCGAGGGCCATCCACTCGACGAAGAACTGGGTCCGGGCCTCGACGTTCTTCTGGTAGAGCGTGTGCAGCATCGCGTGGCCGGTGCGGTCGGCGGCGGCGCAGGCGCGCTGCACCGGCTTCTCGCCGTAGTTCGCGGTGTGGCCGCCGAACGGACGCTGGTAGATCGTGCCGTCGGGATTGCGGTCGAAAGGCATGCCGAAGTGCTCGAGCTCGTAGACGACCTTCGGCGCTTCGCGGCACATGAACTCGATCGCGTCCTGGTCGCCGAGCCAGTCGGAGCCCTTGATCGTGTCGTAGAAGTGGTAGTGCCAGTTGTCCTCGCTCATGTTGCCGAGCGAGGCGCCGACGCCGCCCTGGGCAGCGACGGTGTGCGAGCGGGTCGGGAACACCTTGGAGAGCACGGCGACGTTGAGGCCGGCGCGTGCCAGTTGCAGCGAGGCGCGCATGCCGGAGCCGCCGGCGCCGATGATGACGACGTCGAACTTCCGCTTGGTGATTTGTTCTTTTGTGTATGACATGGGGTTACAGCCTCCAGAGCACTTGAATGGCCCAACCCGCGCAACCCACAAGCCAGACGATGGTGAAAACTTGGCACAGCAGGCGGATGCCGACCGGCTGGACGTAGTCCATCCAGACATCGCGCATGCCGACCCAGACGTGATAGAGAAGCGAAGAGATCACCACGAAGGTGAGCACCTTCATCCATTGAGCGGCGAAGATGCCGGCCCAGAGGTCGTAGCCGATCGGGCCGCGCTTGAAGATCACCTGCGCCAGCAGGATGACGGTGAAGAGCGCCATCAGGGCGCCGGTGATGCGCTGGCTGAGCCAGTCGCGCAATCCGTAGTGCGCGCCGACGACGATGCGCTTGGAGCCGTAGTTCACAGACATTTCAGTTTCCTTGCGCAATCAGTAGAGACCGAACAGCTTGGCGCCGAGGACGACGGTCAGCAGGATGCTCAGGAAGAGAGTGGCGAGCGCGGTGCTGTTGCCGGACTTCTTGTCGACCGCGTGATGGTTCACGTCCATGTAGAGGTGGCGCAGGCCGGCGATGAAGTGGTGCAGGTAGGCCCAGATCAGCGCCAGGGCGACGAGCTTGATGAACCAGCCCGGGACGAAGCCGAGCCCGACATTGAAGGCGGCCGTGAAGCGGGCGAACGAGATCTCGGAGGACACCGAGGTGTCGAACATCCAGATGATGAACGGCAGCAGCAGGAACATCAGCACCCCGCTCACGCGGTGCAGGATCGACACGATGCCGGCCGGCGGCAGCCGGTAGGTGGTCAGGTCGGAAAGGGGGTTGATATTGCGGAACTCTCGCCGCGGCTGTCGGGGTGGGGTGGCCAACTCTGTCATGGGGGCTTTCGGGTTTTACGAGGGGCTACTTGTTCTTTGGCGAAAAGCAAACAACTCAAAATTCTATTGCAACGCACCATCTCGCGGCTTTCGCCGCTCCGGTCATCGCACCGCGATGGTCGGATGATGGCGCACCAGGCCGCTGTCAGCCGAGGTCGTTTCGATAGTGATGGGTGTCGGTGCGATAGAGGCCGCGGCGCAGTTCCATGGGCGTGTCGTGGTAGGTGTAGGCCACGCGCTCCACGCTCAGCAGCGGGGTCGAGGTGACGACCTGCAACAGCGCCGCCTGCGCAGGATCGGGCAGCACCGCCCGGATCTTTTCCTCGGCGCGCACCATGCGGACGCCGAATTCGGTCTCGAACAGCGCGTACATCGGCCCGTGCCAGGCGGTGAGGCGCTCGGCGGTCAGGCCCCTGAACGGGGTTCCGGGCAGCCAGAGTTCCTCGAGGATGGTCGGCGTGCCGCGGTAGGCCAGCACCCGCCGCACCTGCAGCACGGCGTCGCCGGTGCGCAGGGCCAGGGCGCGGGCGACGTCGGCGCTGGCGCGCTGGCGCTTGCAGTCGACGATCTCGCGCTCGGCCGGGCCTTCGCTGTCGACGTCGCCGCTGTCGGGCACCAGCTTCAGGAAGCGGTACTGCACATGCTGCTCGGCGTGGGTCGCGACGAAGGTGCCCTTGCCCTGGCGGCGCACCACCAGGTTTTCGGCCGACAGCTCGTCGATCGCCTTGCGCACGGTGCCCTGGCTGACCCGGAAGCGGGCGGCCAGGTCGATCTCGCTCGGGATCGGCTCGCCGGGCTTCCATTCGCCGGCATGGAGGCTCTGCAGGATCAGCGACTTGATCTGCTGGTAGAGCGGACTGAACGACGGCGTGGAGGGCTCGGCGACAGTGGTGGGAGAGGTGGCCATGGGGTTTCGTGGGTGCACCGCGAGGGTGCTTCGGGCCCACATCTTATATAAGACATAAGACAGGCGCCACCGAAAGCTCAAATCGGCATAAAATCGAAGACGGCCTGAAGGCCGGGCTTGGTGTCCCGGCCCGACCTCGTGGCCGCGCTCCGCGGCCGTGCCCCGTTTTCATCATTTCCTGGAGTATTCCCATGAGCAAGAAGCCTGTTCGCGTTGCCGTCACCGGTGCCGCTGGCCAAATCGGTTACGCCCTGCTGTTCCGCATCGCCTCCGGCGAAATGCTGGGCAAGGACCAGCCGGTCATCCTGCAACTGCTCGAGATCCCCGACGAAAAGGCCCAGAAGGCGCTCAAGGGCGTGATGATGGAGCTCGACGACTGCGCCTTCCCGCTGCTGGCCGGCATGGAAGCCCACGGCGACCCGATGACCGCCTTCAAGGACGCCGACTACGCGCTGCTGGTCGGCTCGCGTCCGCGCGGCCCGGGCATGGAACGTGCCGAGCTGCTGGCCGTCAATGGCGCCATCTTCACTGCCCAGGGCAAGGCGCTCAATGCCGTCGCCAGCCGCAACGTCAAGGTGCTGGTGGTCGGCAACCCGGCCAACACCAACGCCTACATCGCGATGAAGAGCGCCCCCGACCTGCCGCGCAAGAACTTCACCGCCATGCTGCGCCTTGACCACAACCGCGCTGCCAGCCAACTGGCCGCCAAGACCGGCAAGGCCGTGGCCGACATCGAGAAGCTGACCGTCTGGGGCAACCACTCGCCCACGATGTACGCCGACTACCGCTTCGCCACCATCAACGGCGAAAGCGTCGCCAAGATGATCAACGACCAGGACTGGAACGCCAACACCTTCCTGCCGACCGTCGGCAAGCGCGGCGCCGCGATCATCGAGGCCCGTGGCCTGTCGTCGGCCGCCTCGGCCGCCAACGCCGCCATCGACCACATGCGCGACTGGGCCCTGGGCACCAACGGCAAGTGGGTCACGATGGGCATCCCGTCGGACGGCCAGTACGGCATTCCGAAGGACGTGATGTTCGGCTTCCCGGTCACCTGCGAAAACGGCGAATACAAGGTCGTCGACGGCCTGGCGATCGACGCCTTCAGCCAGGAACGCATCGACAAGACGCTCAAGGAACTGACCGACGAGCAAGCCGGCGTCGCCCACCTGCTGTAAGCCGCGACCCGGCATGCTCGACTGGAACCCCGCGCTCTACAGCCGCTACGAGGACGAGCGCACCCGTCCGGCCCGGGACCTGCTGGCCCGGGTGCCGCTGGCCCAGGCCACGCGGGTGTTCGATCTCGGCTGCGGGCCGGGCAACTCCACCGAGCTGCTGGTGCAGCGTTTCCCGGCTGCCTCGGTGGTCGGCACCGACAATTCCGAGCCGATGCTCGCCAGTGCCAGGCAGCGCCTGCCGCAGGCCCGCTTCGAGCTCGGCGACATCGCCACCTGGGCGCCCGAGGCGGCGCCCGACCTCATCTATGCCAATGCCGCCCTGCAATGGGTGCCCGACCACGAGACCCTGATCCCCAGGCTCTTCGCGTTGCTGGCACCCGGGGGCGTGCTGGCGATCCAGATGCCCGACAACCGCCAGGAGCCCACGCATCGGTTGATGCGCGAGGTGGCGGCCGAGGCACCCTGGGCGCAGGCCATCGGAAACCCCGACCGGCTGCGCACCGAATTGCTGGGCATCGACGGCTACTACGACCTGCTGGCCGGCGAGGCCGCGGCGGTCGACGCCTGGCGCACCGCCTACCAGCATCCGATGGCCTCCGCGGCGGCCATCGTCGAATGGGTCAGCGGCACCGGGCTGAAGCCCTTCGTCGATCCCTTGCCCAGCGAGCTGAAGACCAGCTACCTGGCCGAATACGAACGCCGCATCGCCCGCGCCTACCCGGCGCGCACCGACGGCCGGCTGCTGCTGGCCTTCCCGCGCATGTTCATCGTGGCGCAGAAGAAAGCATGAGCACCGACAACGCCGTTCCCCATCCGCGCGAGGTGCTGCTCGGCGCCCAGGCCGGCGCCGTCGCGCTGCCGGTCTGCGACCACTACAGCGGTGTCGAGGCGCGCATGCGCAAGAGCCTGGCGCTGCAAGCCGAGATGGCCCAGGAGTTCGGCGCCTGCGTGTTCGACGTCACGCTCGATTGCGAGGACGGCGCGCCGGTGGGCGGCGAGGCCGAGCATGCGGCGCTGGTGACCGAGCTCGCGCTGTCGGCGGCGCCCGGCATGCGTGTCGGCGCCCGGGTCCATCCGGTCGACCATGCCGCGTTCCCGGCCGATGTGATGACGATCGCCGGCCGCGCCGGCCATCGCCTGAGCCACCTGATGGTGCCCAAGGTGGAGTCGATCGACGATGTGCGCGAGGCCGCGCTGGCGCTCGATGCCGTCGGCGCCGAGGCGCTGCCGCTGCACGTGCTGATCGAATCGCCGCTGGCGGTGCACCATGCCTTCGAGATCGCTGCCCATCCGAGGGTGCAGTCTCTGAGCTTCGGGCTGATGGATTTCGTCTCTTCGCACGGCGGTGCCATTCCGGCCGACGGCATGGCCGCCGCCGGGCAGTTCACGCACCCGCTGGTGGTACGCGCCAAGCTCGAGATCGCCTCCGCCGCGCATGCGCATGGCAAGGTGCCCTCGCATTGCGTCGTGACCGAGTTCAAGGACATCGACGCGATGCGCGCCTCGGCCCGCCGCGCCGCCACCGAGTTCGGCTACACGCGGATGTGGAGCATCCATCCGAACCAGATCCGCCCGATCCTCGAGGCCTTCGCGCCCGACGAGCGGCAGATTCAAATCGCTACAAAAATCATTGCCGCGGCCGCCCTTGCCGCGTGGGCGCCGATCAGCATCGATGGCACATTGCATGATCGTGCCAGCTATCGCCATTTCTGGCAGGTGCTCGAACGGGCGCACGCCACCGGCCGCAGCCTGCCTTCCGAGGCGCAGCCGTGGTTCGCACCCGCTTCATCCTGAAATCCAACCCCCCCGAAAGACCATTCCCATGAAGACAATTGCTCTGATTGCCGCCGCTGCCCTGGCCCTGCCGATGGCCGCCATGGCCCAGACCAGCTCCACCGGCTCGACCGGCTCCGCAGCGAAGCCGGCCGCCAACACGACCGGCAAGAAGGTCGTCCAGAAGGTGGTGCCCAAGCGCATCATCAAGCGGGTCGAAGAAGCCAAGCCCATCAGCGAAGAAACCGACGTCACCCTGTCGGAGCAGGACCTGAAGGTGGCCGAGACCATCCTGACCGGCACCATCAAGTGCGAACTCGGTGCCAGCGTGAACATCGAGGCGGATCCCAAGAAGCCCGGCTTCTTCACCCTGACGCACGCCGGCGTCAAGTACCGCCTGCACCCGGTCAGCAGCCGCACCGGCGCGGTGCGGCTCGAGGACCCGGTGCGCGAGGCCATGTGGCTGCAGCTCGGCAACAAATCGATGCTCATGAGCCAGAAGCAGGGCCTGCGGCTGGCCGACGAATGCCAGGCGGCCAAGCAGCTCGAGGTGGCCGAGGACATGAAGAAGAACCCGCCCAAGAGCCTGTTCGAAAGCGGCGACGCGGCACCGACCGCCAAGACGCAGTAATCCCGCCAAGGCGCGGCTCTTGCTTCCGAGCGGGAGCCGCCCGCCCATTTGTGTTTCCGGAGAAAAGAAGATGTTGCAAGCCTACGTTGACCATGTCGCCGAGCGCGCCGCGCTCGGCATCCCGCCGCTGCCGCTCACTGCCAAGCAGACCGCCGAGCTGATCGAGCTCATGAAGTCGCCGGCCGTCGCCGACGCCGAGTTCCTGCTCAACCTGCTGACGCACCGCGTGCCCGCGGGCGTGGACGATGCGGCCAAGGTCAAGGCGAGCTACCTCGCGGCCGTCGCGCACGGCACCGAAAAGAGCCTGCTGCTGACGCGCGCCAGGGCGACCGAGCTGCTCGGCACCATGCTCGGCGGCTACAACATCGGCCCGCTGGTCGACCTGCTCGACGATGCCGAAGTCGGCGGCGTCGCAGCCGAAGGCCTCAAGAAGACGCTGCTGATGTTCGACCAGTTCCACGACGTCAAGGAAAAGGCYGACAAGGGCAATGCCAACGCCCGTGCCGTGCTGCAAAGCTGGGCCGATGCCGAGTGGTTCACCAGCCGTCCCGAAGTGCCGCAAAGCATCACCGTCAGCATCTTCAAGGTGGCCGGCGAAATCAACACCGACGACCTGTCGCCCGCGCCCGACGCGACCACCCGTCCGGACATCCCGATGCACGCGCTCGCGATGCACAAGAACGCCCGCCCCGGCATCGTGCCCGAGGAAGACGGCAAGCGCGGCCCGGTGAAGTTCATCGAGGACCTGCGCGCCCGCGGCCACCTGGTGGCCTACGCCGGCGACGTGGTCGGCACGGGCTCGTCGCGCAAGAGCGCGACCAATTCGGTGCTGTGGTTCACCGGCGAAGACATTCCCTACGTGCCGAACAAGCGCTTCGGCGGCGTCTGCCTGGGCGGCAAGATCGCCCCGATCTTCTACAACACGATGGAAGACTCCGGCGCGCTGCCGATCGAGCTCGACGTCAGCCAGATGAACATGGGCGACGTGGTCGAACTGCGTCCCTACGACGGCAAGGCGCTGAAGGACGGCAAGGTGATTGCCGAGTTCTCGGTCAAGAGCGATGTGCTGTTCGACGAAGTGCGCGCCGGCGGCCGCATTCCGCTGATCATCGGGCGTGGTCTGACGGCCAAGGCACGTGAGGCCCTCGGTCTGCCCGCCTCGACGCTGTTCCGCCTGCCGGTCAGCCCGGTCGACACCAAGAAGGGCTTCTCGCTGGCTCAGAAGATGGTCGGCCGCGCCTGCGGCCTGCCCGAAGGACAGGGCGTTCGCCCCGGCACCTACTGCGAGCCGAAGATGACCTCGGTCGGCAGCCAGGACACCACCGGCCCGATGACCCGCGACGAACTCAAGGACCTGGCCTGCCTCGGCTTCAGTGCCGACCTGGTCATGCAGTCGTTCTGCCACACGGCGGCCTACCCCAAGAAGGTCGACGTCAAGATGCACCACGAGCTGCCGGACTTCATGGCGACCCGCGGCGGCGTGTCGCTGCGTCCGGGCGACGGCGTGATCCACAGCTGGCTCAACCGCCTGCTGACGCCCGACACGGTCGGCACCGGCGGCGACAGCCACACCCGCTTCCCGATCGGCATCAGCTTCCCGGCCGGCTCCGGCCTGGTGGCCTTCGCGGCGGCCACCGGCGTGATGCCGCTGGACATGCCCGAATCGGTGCTGGTGCGCTTCAAGGGCAAGATGCAGCCCGGCGTGACCCTGCGCGACCTGGTCAACGCGATTCCGCTCTACGCCATCAAGTCGGGCCTGCTGACGGTCGAGAAGAAGGGCAAGAAGAACATCTTCTCGGGCCGCATCCTCGAGATCGAAGGCTTGCCTGACCTCAAGGTCGAACAGGCGTTCGAGCTCAGCGACGCCTCGGCCGAGCGCTCGGCCGCCGGTTGCACGGTGCACCTGAACAAGGAACCGATCATCGAGTACATCAACAGCAACATCACGCTGATGCGCTGGATGATCGCCGAGGGTTATGCCGACGGCCGCACGCTGGCGCGCCGTATCGCCGCCCAGGAAGCCTGGCTCAAGGACCCGCAGCTGCTCAAGGGCGACGACGATGCCGAGTACGCGGCCGTCATCGAGATCGACCTGGCCGACATCCACGAGCCGATCGTGGCCTGCCCGAACGACCCCGACGACGTCAAGACGCTGTCGGACGTGGCCGGCGCGGCCATCGACGAAGTGTTCATCGGTTCGTGCATGACCAACATCGGCCACTTCCGTGCGGCGTCCAAGCTGCTCGAAGGCAAGCGCGACATCCCGGTCAAGCTGTGGATCGCACCGCCGACCAAGATGGACGCGCAGCAGCTCACCGAGGAAGGCCACTACGGCGTCTTCGGCAATGCCGGCGCGCGCACCGAGATGCCGGGCTGTTCGCTCTGCATGGGCAACCAGGCACAGGTGCGCGAGGGCGCGACCGTGATGTCGACCAGCACGCGCAACTTCCCGAACCGCCTCGGCAAGAACACCAACGTGTACCTTGGCAGCGCCGAGCTGGCCGCGATCTGCTCGCGCCTCGGCCGCATTCCGACGAAGGAGGAATACATGACCAACGTCGGCGTGATCGACGCCTCCAGCGAACAGATCTACCAGTACCTCAACTTCGACAAGATCGACGAGTACAAGGAGATCGCCGACAAGGTCGCTGCCTGAGCTCCCTGTCGCGTCCGACCCCAGCAAAGCCCCGCTCGCGCGGGGCTTTTTTCATGGGCGGCCTGCTCAGGTGACGTTGAGTTTCTTGTGCTCGGCCATGTCGGTGGGCGGGTTGCCGGTGATGGCGGCCTTGGCCATCTTGAACAGCTGCACCATCTTGCTGTCGTCGACGTCCCAGTATTCGGCGTCGACGATGCGCACCGCCAGCAGGCCCAGGTTCGGGTCGCCGGCGCCCTTCGGAAACCAGGACTTGGCCATGGTGTTGAAGAGCTCCTCCTTCTTCGCCGCATCTTCCTGCAGCGTGGCCTGGCCCGAGACCGAGACGTAGCTGTCGGCGTCGGTGTCGGCGTAGGCGACGTTGACGCTCGGATCGGTTGCGACGTGGCGCGCGATCTCCCCGTCCTTCGGAATGAAGAAGTACAGGGTCGCGCCCTCGTCGAGCTTCTTGTTCTGCGTCGTCAGCGGATGGCTGTGAAGCTGGCCGTCGCCGTGGCGGTGGGTCAGCATGCCGAAGCGGGTGTCCTTGATCAGTTCCCACAGCTTGGCTTGTTCGTCGGTCTGGCTCATTCGCGGTTCTCCGGTGTGTCGGTGGATCGAAGCCCCGACGCTAGGGCCGTCCCGGGCGCCGGCATGCGCTGGGCGGGCGCATTTGCGTGTCGTCCAGGACCGACGTGCGTGCGACGCGCTGCCGCCGGTCTTTCAGCGGGCGGCGAGCCTGCTCAGTGCATTCGCGGTCTGCGCATCGGCCGGAAAGAAGGATTCGACCGCGAGTTCCTGCAAGGTGACGTCGACCGGCGTGCCGAAGATCGTCGTGGTGCTGATGAAGCTCAAGACGCCCTGCGGCGTCACGAGCTGGAAGGGCACGACCACGTTGGAGAGTTCGCCGCCGGCGGCCGGCGCGTCGTGGCTCACCTGGGGTTGCGGGTAGGCGGCCAGCTCGTCGTGCAGCTCGGCCAGCGTGGCGTCGCCGGTGGCGGCGATCTGCTGCTGCAGCCGTTCGAGCAGGTGCGCCCGCCATTGCGCCAGGTTGGCGATCCGCGGCGCCAGGCCGTCGGGATGCAGGCTCAGGCGCAACACGTTGACCGGCGCCTCGACCAGGTGCGGGGCCGCGCCGGCCATCAGCATCGGCACCAGCGCGTTGTGCGCCACCAGGTTCCAGTGGCGATCGACCGCCAGCGCGGGATAGGGTTCGTGGCCCTTGAGCACCAGGTCGACGGCCCGCCGCGCCGCCGCCAGCGCCGGGTCGTCGAGGGAGCGCTGCCGGTACATGGGTGCGTAGCCGGCCGCCACCAGCAGCGCGTTGCGCTCGCGCAGCGGCACGTCGAGCCGTTCCGCCAGCCGCAGCACCATCTCGCGGCTGGGTTCGGCGCGGCCGGTCTCGACATAGCTCAAGTGCCGGGTCGACACCTGCGCCTCGTGGGCCAGGTCGAGCTGGCTCAGGCGCCGATGCTGGCGCCAGTGGCGGAGGTGGGCGCCGAAGGGGTCGGCCGCGGTCGGGGGGGCGCTGCTCGGGGTGTTCATGGCCGCCATCCTAGTGAAGCGGCGCAGGACGGCCATGACCTGCGAGGTCATCGACCTGGCGCCGCGGGCCGTGGGGCGACTGCAGCCGAGGTCATCGAACCCTGCTATCTTTGAGGAGCTTCCACGAAAACACAGGAGTTTCCACATGGCCAAAGCCCCGGCACACGCCTTCGCCCCCACGCTCAAGACCTTCAAGACCGCATCGGGCAAGGCCGGTAAGTACTGGTCGCTCAAGGAACTCGCGAAGCAATATCCCAACGTCGCCAAGCTGCCGGTCTCGATCCGCATCGTGCTCGAGTCGGTGCTGCGCAACTGCGACGGCCAGAAGGTGACCGCCGAACACGTCGAGCAGCTGGCCAACTGGGCGCCCAATGCCGAGCGCACCGACGAGGTGCCCTTCGTCGTCACCCGTGTGGTGCTGCAGGACTTCACCGGCGTGCCACTGCTGGCCGACCTGGCCGCCATGCGCAGCGTCGCGCAGTCGCTCGGCAAGTCGCCCAAGACCATCGAGCCGCTGGTGCCGGTCGACCTGGTGGTCGACCACTCGGTGATGGTCGACTACTACGGCACGCCCAAGGCGCTCGACCTCAACATGAAGCTCGAGTTCCAGCGCAACAACGAGCGCTACCAGTTCATGAAGTGGGGCATGCAGGCCTTCGACACCTTCGGCGTCGTGCCGCCGGGCTTCGGCATCGTGCACCAGGTCAACCTCGAGTACTTCGCGCGCGGCGTCTACAAGAGCCCCAACGACAAGGGCGATCCGCCGGTGTACTACCCCGACTCGCTGGTCGGCACCGACAGCCATACGACCATGATCAACGGCATCGGCGTGGTCGGCTGGGGCGTGGGCGGCATCGAGGCCGAGGCCGCCATGCTGGGCCAGCCGGTCTACATGCTGACGCCCGACGTGGTCGGCTTCGAGCTCACCGGCAAGCTGCGCGAAGGCGTCACCGCCACCGACCTTGTGCTCTACGTCACGGCGATCCTGCGCGGCGAGAAGGTGGTCGGCAAGTTCGTCGAGTTCTTCGGCCCCGGCGCCGCCTCGATCGCGGTGCCCGACCGCGCCACCATTGGCAACATGGCGCCCGAGTACGGCGCCACCATGGGCTTCTTCCCGGTCGACGAGATGACCGTGGCCTACTTCAAGGGCACCGGCCGCACCGACGCCGAGGTCGAGCGCTTCGAGGCCTACTACAAGGCCCAGGGGCTGTTCGGCATGCCGGCGCCCGGCGAGCTGGAATACACCAAGGTCGTCAAGCTGGACCTCGGCACCGTGTCGCCGAGCCTGGCCGGCCCGAAGCGGCCGCAGGACCGCATCGACCTCGGCCACCTGGCGACCAAGTTCTCCGAGCTCTATAGCAAGCCGAACGAGGCCAACGGCTTCAACCAGCCGGCCGACACGCTGAAGGTGCGTCATCCGCTGCCGAAGAGCGAGGTCACGATCGGCAATGGCGACGTGCTGATCGCCGCCATCACCTCCTGCACCAACACCTCGAACCCGAGCGTGATGCTGGCGGCCGGCCTGCTGGCCAAGAAGGCGGTCGAGGCGGGCCTGACGGTCAAGCCGCACGTGAAGACTTCGCTGGCGCCCGGCTCCCGCATCGTGACCGAGTACCTCGAGAAGGCGGGCCTCTTGCCTTACCTCGAGAAGCTGGGCTTCTACCTGGCCGGCTACGGCTGCACCACCTGCATCGGCAATGCCGGCGACCTCACGCCCGAGATCAACGAGGCCATCACCCAGAACAACTTGATCGGCGCCGCCGTGCTGTCGGGCAACCGCAATTTCGAAGCCCGCATCCATCCGAACCTCAAGGCCAACTTCCTGGCGTCGCCGCCGCTCGTGGTGGCCTTCGCGATCGCCGGCAACGTGATGGTCGACCTGATGACCGAGCCGGTGGGCAAGGGCAAGAAGGGCCAGGATGTCTACCTTGGCGACATCTGGCCGACGCCGAAGGAGATCGACGACAACCTGCGCTTCGCGATGAACGCCAAGGCATTCCGCCAGAACTACGAGCAGATCAAGGCCAACCCGGGCAAGCTCTGGAGCAGCATCAAGGGCACCCAGGGCCAGGTCTACGACTGGCCCAAGTCGACCTACATCGCCGAGCCGCCGTTCTTCGAGGGCTTCAAGATGAAGCCGCACGCGAGCGACGCCGGCTTTGCCGGGGCACGCATCATGGCGCTGTTCGGCGACTCGATCACCACCGACCACATCTCGCCGGCCGGCTCGATCAAGGAAAGCTCGCCGGCGGGCATCTGGCTGAAGGCGCACGGTGTCTCGAAGGCCGACTTCAACAGCTACGGCTCGCGCCGGGGCAACCACGACGTGATGATGCGCGGCACCTTCGCCAACGTGCGCATCAAGAACCTCATGATCCCGGCCGATGCCGAGGGTTCGCGCGAGGAGGGCGGTCTGACGCTGTTCCAGCCCGGCAACGAGAAGATGTTCATCTACGACGCCGCGATGAAGTACATCGAGCAGGGCGTGCCGACCGTGATCTTCGGCGGCGAGGAATACGGCACCGGCTCGTCGCGCGACTGGGCCGCCAAGGGCACCCAGCTGCTCGGCATCAAGGCCGTGGTGGCGCGCAGCTTCGAGCGCATCCACCGCGCCAACCTGGTCGGCATGGGCGTGCTGCCGCTGCAGTTCCGCGGCGCCGATTCATGGGAGAGCCTGGGCCTGACCGGTGACGAGAAGATCGACGTCGTGATCGGCGGTGAGCTCAAGCCCCAGATGGACGTCAAGATCGTGGTCCACCGGCCGGACGGCAGCCATCAGGAAGTCACGGTGCGCCTGCGCATCGACACGCCGATCGAGGTCGACTACTACAAGCACGGGGGCATCCTGCCGTTCGTGCTGCGGCAGTTGCTGGCCGCCTGACGAGGACCTGACTTCCGAGGCGTTCGCGCGGTCGGACCGCGCGTTCCCGAGGGATTCTTGGGCTCATCGCCCCAAACGCCAGAGTTTTCGAGAATAATTCTCATTTTGCAATCTCTGGATTCTGCGGGTGACCACAATGACCGGCGCGGCCTCGGCCGCCATCAGCCTCGATCAGCTTCCCAACCATCAATGGGCCACGGTGCTCGACGTGCTGCGTCCCGACGAGAAGGAGGGGCGGGAGCTGGTGCTGCGCCTGACCGAGATCGGTTTCGTTCCGGGCGAAGCGGTGCGCATCGTCGCCACCGGCGTGCCCGGCCGGGAGCCGCTGGCGGTGCGGCTGGGCCACACCACCTTCGCGCTGCGCCGCCATGAGGCGTCGCTGATCCGCGTGACCCCGGGAGCGGTCGGCCGTGGTTGAAGCGACCCTGAACTTCCAGCCCGGCGCCGCCGTCTCGCTGAGCCCGCCGGAGCGCGTCGCGCTGCTCGGCAATCCGAACTGCGGCAAGACGGCGCTGTTCAACCTGCTCACGGGAAGCCGCCAGAAGGTCGCCAACTATGCCGGCGTGACGGTCGAGCGCAAGGAAGGCATCTCGCGCACGGCGGGCGGTCGGCGCGTCTTCGTGCTCGACCTGCCGGGCGCCTACAGCCTCAATGCGCTGTCGGCCGACGAGGCCGTGACGCGCGACGTCGTCACCGGCAAGAGCAGCGAGGCGCTGCCCGACCTGCTGGTCTGCGTGACCGACGCCACCAACCTGCGCCTCAACCTGCGGCTGGTGCTCGAGGCCCGGCGGCTGGGCCTGCCGATGGTGGTGGCGCTCAACATGACCGACATGGCGAAGAAGCAGGGCATCACGGTCGATGCGGCCGTGCTGTCGCGCGAACTCGGGGTGCCGGTGATCGAGACCGTCGGCGTCCACAGCGGCGGGGCCCAGGGCCTGCTCGAAGCCCTCGACGCGCCGGTGGCCGCCGCCATGCCGCAGTCCTGGCATGCGCCCGGCCTCGACGAGGTGCTCGACACCCAGCGCGAGGTGCGCCGCATCCTGGGGCTGGCGGTGCGCGAGCCGACGGGCAGCCTGGCCACCAGCGATCGCATCGACCGCGTCGTGATGCATCCGGTGTGGGGCATGCTGGTGCTCGCGGTCACGATGTTCCTGATGTTCCAGGCCGTGTTCAGCTGGGCCGCGGTGCCGATGGACGCGATCAAGGACGCCACCGCCGCCTTCGGCGAACTGATCAAGCACGTCGTGCCCGAAGGCATGCTCCAGAGCCTGCTGGTCGACGGCATCATCGCCGGCGTCGGCGGGGTCATCGTGTTCCTGCCGCAGATCCTGATCCTGTTCCTGTTCATCCTGGCGCTGGAAGATTCCGGCTACCTGCCGCGGGCCGCGTTCTTGCTCGACCGCGTGATGGGCACTGTCGGACTGTCGGGCCGCTCGTTCATCCCGCTGCTGTCGAGCTTCGCCTGCGCCATCCCGGGCGTGATGGCGACCCGCACCATCAGCAACTGGCGCGACCGCATCACGACCATCATGATCGCGCCGCTGATGACCTGCTCGGCCCGGCTGCCGGTCTATGCCCTGCTGATCGCCGCCTTCATTCCGGCGCGCACGGTCGGCGGCGTCTTCAACCTGCAGGGCGTGGTGCTGTTCGCCCTTTATGTGTTCGGCATCGTCTCGGCGATGGCGGTGGCCTGGGTCATGAAGCGCTTCCGCGACAGCCAGCAGCGCTCGCCGCTGATGATGGAGCTGCCGGCCTACCGCTGGCCCAACCTGCGCAACCTGGCGCTGGGCCTCTACGAACGGGCCTGGATCTTCATCCAGCGCGTCGGCACGATCATCCTGACGCTGACCATCCTGCTGTGGTTCCTGTCGACCTTTCCGTCGCCGCCCGAAGGCGCCACCGGACCGGCCATCCAGTACAGCCTGGCGGGCATCATCGGCCGCGGACTCGAGCACATCTTTGCGCCGATCGGCTTCAACTGGCAGATCTCGATCGCGCTGGTGCCGGGCATGGCGGCGCGCGAGGTGGCGGTGGGGGCGCTCGGCACGGTGTATGCGCTGTCCGCCACCGGCGACGACGTCGCCGGCCAGCTGCAGCCCCTGATCGCCGGCAGCTGGTCGCTGGCCACGGCGCTGTCGCTGCTGGTCTGGTATGTGTTTGCGCCCCAATGCATCTCGACCTTGGCCGCGGTCAAACGCGAGACCGGCTCCTGGCGCTATGTTTGGATCATGGCTGGCTATTTGTTCGCGCTCGCCTACATTGCGTGCTGGATCACCTATCGGGTGGCACTGGCGCTCACAGGAGGATGAGATGACGCAGGAAATCATTGTCGGATTGATCGTCGCGCTGGCCGCGTTCTATGCGCTGTGGCGCTGGATGCCTGCCAACTGGCGCCGCGCGGCCGCGGGCAAGGTGGCCGCTGGAACGCAGCGCGCCGGCCTGGTCGATGCCCAGCGGGCGCAGCAGCTGGCGGCTTCGCTCGGCAAGGCTTCGGGTTGCGGCGCCTGCGACAGCTGCGGCAGTTGCGGCAGCGCCGGCCGGAAGGCCCAAGCCGACGTCCAGACCGCTGCCACGCACTCCCGCTGAGCGCGGCCCATGCCAGCCCATGTCCTGATTGCGGGCGGTGGCATCGCGGGCCTCGCCAGCGCGCTGGCGCTGGCCCGGCGGCGCCACCGGGTCGACCTGCTCGAGCAGGCGGTGGCCTTCGGCGAGGTCGGCGCCGGCATCCAGCTCGGTCCCAACGTGACGCGCCGGCTGCAGCAGCTGGAGGTCTGGGAGCCGCTGGTGCGGATCGCCGCGCGGCCCGATGCGCTGGTGGTTCGCAGCGCCACCGACGGCCGCGAGATCGCCCGCATGCCGCTCGGCAACGCGATGCTGCACAACTACGCCGCCCCCTATTTCTGCGTCCATCGCGCCGACCTGCACGGGGTGCTGCTGGCGGCGGCGCGCGGCACCGGGGCCGTCACGCTGACCACCGCGGCCCGGGTCACCGGCGTGGTCGCGCGCGACCATGCGGTCTGTGTGTCCAGCACCGAGCGCCGGGCCTGGGAGGGCGATGCGCTGATCGGCGCCGACGGCCTCTGGAGCACGGTGCGGCCGTTCGTGCTGGAAGATTCGCCGCCCCGGGCCACCGGCCACACGGCGTGGCGAGCGCTGGTCGATCAGTCGGCCTTGCCGGCCGCGCTGCGCAGCACGCAGGTCACGGTCTGGCTCGGGCCGCGGCTGCACGCGGTGGCCTATCCGGTGCGCCGCGGCGATGCGCTCAACGTGGTGGTGCTGGCCGAATCGGCGCCCGCTGGCGATGCGCGCGACTGGGACCAGTCCTCCAGCCTGGCGGCGTTGCAGGCCGCGACCGGGCGCACCAGCGGCGCGCTCCAGGCCCTGTTGGAGGCAGTGCCCGATTGGCGGGCCTGGACCCTCAACGACCGGCCGCCCCTCGCCAGTCCGTCGCAGATGGCGGGCGAACGCATCGCCCTGGTTGGCGATGCGGCGCATCCGATGCTGCCCTACCTCGCCCAGGGGGCGGGCATGGCGATCGAGGACGCCGTGGCGCTGGCGGAGGCCCTGGACGGCGGCGACGCGGCGGCGGTGCCGGCGGCGTTGATGCGCTTTGCCGAGACGCGCTGGCAGCGCAATGCCCTGGTGCAGGCCCGGGCCCGGCGCAATGGCGGGATCTTCCATGCCACCGGACTGGTGCGCTTCGGGCGCGACGCCGCCCTGCGGCTGCTGGGGGCGCGATTGCTCGACGTGCCGTGGCTCTACGAGGGTTGATCAGAGGCTGAAGCTCTGCAGATGGTCGACCCGCTTGGCCAGGCCCGCCGGGCCCAGGTAGTGGGTGAGACGGCCCGCATGCACTTCGACCAGGGCGGATTCGAGCTCGGCGAGCATGCCGTCCCGGGCGGCGGCATAGCGGCCCGCCAGGTCGTCGTGCGAGCGCCCGTAGGCTTCGGCGATCAAGCGTGCGGCCGCCGGCGCGCCGCAGGCCACGCATTCGGCGATCGCGGTGGCGCTGGGCTCGGCCCCGCGCTCCAGCAGCAGGCCGACCAGCTCGGGCGAGACCGCGCTGTCGATGTAGTCGAGCGCATCGTGCGCCACCGGTGCGCCCGCCTGCACCAGCGCCTGCGCGGCCTGGTGGGCGCCGTGGCTCAGGGCCAGGTCGGTGGCGATCGCGCTGCCCAGCAGCGGGCCGTCGAGCGTCACCTCGGCGGCCGCCAGGCGCGCGACCAGTTCGGCGTCGTCGGTGGCGATGGCATGCCGCAGCGCGACGCGTGCCAGCGGGGCGTCCTGTGCCAGCGTGCCGGCCGCCAGCGGCGTGCGCCAGTCGACCATGGCGCGCCGGTAGAAGGCGATCAGCCGGTCCATCAGCTCCAGCGACAGGCCGTGCTCCTGGTGGCGCTGGTCGAGGTATTCGAGCAGCGCCTGGCCGGTGAAGTAGTCGCCCGCCGGCGCCAGCGGGTCCTCGTCGAGCTGCAGCGCCTCGAAGGCGGCGCACAGGTCGTGGGCGACGGTGGTCATGCCGTCCTCGTGCATCTCGTGCGCCCAGGGCGCCGGCAGACCCTGCTTCCAGGCCAGCACGTGGCCGTAGTCGGGGCCGGGCTCGACCACGGCGTAGACCCGGTCGCAGTCCTCGAAGCCGCCGAAGGGCAGCAGCGTGAGCTTGCCGTCCCAGGCCTCGCCGCTGTCCGCGGCGGCTTCCTGCGCGCCCTGGCGCTCGTGCTCGATCCACCCCTGCAGGTCGCGCGGGCCATCGCCGCCGTTGTAGAAGAGCTCGCTCCAGACCACCGACTCCTCGTTGCCGTTCATGTGCAGGTGGAGGTCGTAGTCGATGCGCCCGCCGGCCGTCAGGCGCCAGAGCGACAGCAGCTCCGGCGGCAGCGGCCCGGCGCACTGGGCCTGCAGCGCCGCGACCTGGGCTTCGTCCATCGGCGGGCGGGCGTCGAAGATCACGCGGCGCGCGAACAGCGCGATGCCGTGCGAGCGCAGCTGCGCGAGTTCGTCATCCCCGAAGAAATCGTTGTCCATCGTTGTCTCCTCTCTTTGTTGTCGATGCGAAGCTGCGAAGGACGTCGCGCGGTCTGCCTAGAGGTCGGTCCGCAGCTTCCAGATTTCCGGAAACAGCACCACGTCGAGCATCTTGCGCAGATAGCTTACGCCGCCGGTGCCGCCGGTGCCACGCTTGAAGCCGATCACGCGCTCGACCGTGGTCACGTGCCGGAAGCGCCAGAGGCGGAAGGCGTCTTCGAGGTCGGTGAGTTCTTCGCCGAGCTGGTAGAGCTCCCAGTGCTTCTTGGGCTCCCGGTAGGCGACCAGCCAGGCTTGCTCGACACCGTCGCTGGCCTCGTAGGGTTTCGACCAGTCACGCTCCAGGTGGTCGGCCGGCACGTCGAGGCCGCGGCGCGCCAGCAGCCGCAGCGCCTCGTCGTACAGCGAGGGCGCGCGCCAGGCGGCCTCGACCTCGGCCAGCAGCTCGGGGCGGTGCGCGTGGGGCTTGAGCATCGCGGCGTTCTTGTTGCCGAGCGCGAATTCGATGCAGCGGTACTGCCAGCTCTGGAAGCCGCTGGAGGCGCCGAGGTAGGGCCGCATGGCGCTGTATTCGGGCGGTGTCATGGTCGCCAGCACGTCCCAGGCATGCACCAGCTGCTCCATGATCCGCGACACGCGCGCCAGCATCTTGAAGGCGCTGGAGAGGTCGTCCTCGGCGATGGCGCGGATAGCGGCGCGCAGTTCGTGCAGCATGAGCTTCATCCAGAGCTCGCTGGTCTGGTGCTGGACGATGAACAGCAGCTCGTCGTGCGCCGGCGAGCGCGGATGCTGTGCGGTCAGGATCTGGTCGAGGCTCAGGTAGTCGCTGTAGCTCATCGAGGCGCTGAAGTCGAGCTGCGCCTTTTCGTCGTGGACGATTTGTTCGGTACTCATGACAGTCCTTGGCCTCAGGTCACCGCGAGCTTCTGGTTGAACTCGGGTCGTTTCCATTCTTCGCGGTCGAGCACCTGCACCAGGTGCTCGACCGCGTTCCATACATCTTCGAAGCCGAGGTAGAGCGGCGTGAAGCCGAAGCGCAGGATGTCGGGCATCTGCGCATCGCCGGCCCTGAAGTCGCCGATCACGCCGCGGGCGATCAGCGCCTGCATCATCGCATAGGCGCCCGGCCCGCCGTCGTTCAGGGCCAGGCAGACCTGCGAGCCGCGCCGCGCATGCTCGCGCGGCGTCACCAGCGCGAAGCGCCCGGCGCAGCGCTGCTCGACCAGCGTGATGAAGGTGTCGGTCAGCGCCAGCGACTTGGCGCGCAGCGCCGCCATCGGGCCCTGACCGGCGTCGAAGGGCTCGGCGGCCAGCACGCTGTCGAGCCCGCATTCGAGCCCGGCCAAGGCGATGATCGGCTGGGTGCCGCACAGGTAGCGGGCGACGCCCGGCGCCGGCCGGTAGTGCGGCGTGAACTCGAACGGCGCCGCATGGCCCCACCAGCCCGAAAGCGGCTGCGTGAACTGGCCGGCGTGGCGCGTGTGCACCCAGACGAAGGCCGGCGCGCCGGGGCCGCCGTTCAGGTACTTGTAGCCGCAGCCGATCGCGAAGTCGGCCTCGCTGTCGTTGAGCGCCACCGGCACCGCGCCGGCACTGTGGGCGAGGTCCCACACCGTCAGCGCGCCC
This sequence comes from Variovorax sp. 10N432, assembly GCF_056394465.1. Classification (NCBI taxonomy): domain Bacteria; kingdom Pseudomonadati; phylum Pseudomonadota; class Betaproteobacteria; order Burkholderiales; family Comamonadaceae; genus Variovorax; species Variovorax sp. 10N432. The sequence goes on along the minus strand of NZ_JBFTHX010000013.1, from coordinate 28,904 downwards.
ACCGCGTGGGCCGCGGCCGTGACGGCCTTCATGTCGTGCATGGCGCCGGTGCGGTAGTTGACGTGGGTCAGCATCAGCACCGCGACCTGCTGGTCGAGCGCCGCGGGCAGCTCGTCGGCCTCGATCAGCCGGAGCGTGAATCCGCGTTCGCGGCAGATCGACTCGGCGATGTAGAGGTCGGTCGGGAAGTTGCTGCGCTCGCTGAGCACGACGCGGCGCTGCGGGCTGGCGTCGGGTGTCGCCAGCAGCACCTGGCTCAGGGCCGCGAACAGCACCTTGTAGAGGTTGATCGAGGTGCTGTCGGTGCAGACCACCTCGCCCGGCGCGGCGCCGACCAGCCGCGCGACCTTGTCGCCCAGCCGCTGCGGCAGGTCGAACCAGCCGGCGCTGTTCCAGGAACGGATCAGGCCTTCGCCCCATTCCTTGGCGACCACCTCGGCGATGCGGGCCGGCGCGGTCTTCGGCAGCACGCCGAGCGAGTTGCCGTCGAGGTAGATCACGCCCTCGGGCAGCAGGAAGCGGTCGCGCAGCGCGGCCAGCGGGTCTTCGGCGTCGAGGCGCCGGCAATCATCGAGTGTCATGGGGATTCCGGATTGAGTTCGCGCAGGACCGCGCGCACCGGCGAGGCATCGGCGCTCACCAGTTTCAGGGGCAGGGCGATCAGTTCATAGTCGCCCTCGGGCACCTCGTCGAGCACCAGGTTCTCGAGCACGCGCAGGCCGAGCCGGCGGATCACCTGGTGGCTGTCGAGGGTCTTGCTGTCGGCCGGATCGATGCTGGCGGTGTCGATGCCGACCAGCGTCACGCCGAGGGCCGCCAGGCGCTCGATGGTGGCCGGCGCGTAGGCGGCGAGGGCGCCGTCCCAGCGCTCGACCGGCGCCCGCCGATAGGTGCGCACCAGCACCCGCGGCGGCAGGTCGTCGAGGGCGTGGGCGATGTGCGCCCACTCGATCAGCGGGCCGCGCTCGATCGCATGGATCACGCGGCAGCGGCCGAGGAAGGGCGCGAGATCGACCTCGCCGATGGGCGCGCCGGCGGGGTCGTAGTGCAGCGGTGCGTCGGCATGGGCGCCGACGTGCGGCGACAGGCTGATCTCGCTGACGTTGACCGGGCAGCCGGGCGCGATCGTCGCGGCCCAGCGCTGCCGGTAGGGCGTGTCGCCGGGGAAGACCGGCGCGCCTTCATGCACCGGCGGCGAGATATCCCAGAGGCGTTGATTCGACATGGCGCAAAGTTAGCGCCATGCGAAGGGTCGTGGTGTCGGTTATTTCCAACAGGCTTTGAAACGAAGATGCAGCGGGCTCAGGCGACCGGCCCCAGCAGCAGGAACTCCATCAGCGCCTTCTGCACGTGCATCCGGTTCTCGGCCTCGTCCCAGACCACCGACTGCGGGCCGTCGATCACGTCGGCCTCGACCTCCTCGCCGCGGTGCGCCGGCAGGCAATGCATGAAGAGCGCATCGGACTGGGCCACGCGCATCATCTCGGTGTCGACGCACCAGTCGGCGAAGGCGGCGCGGCGGGTCTCGTTCTCGGCCTCGTAGCCCATGCTGGTCCAGACGTCGGTGGTCACCAGGTCGGCGCCGCGGCAGGCTTCCATCGGGTCCTTGAAGACCTGGTAGCTGGCGCTCGAGCGCAGCCCGGCGACCGACTGGTCGACCTCGTAGCCGCTCGGCGTGCTGACGTGCACCTTGAAGCCCAGGATCTCGCTCGCCTGCAGCCAGGTGTTGGCCATGTTGTTGCCGTCGCCGACCCAGGCCACGGTCTTGCCCGCGATCGAGCCGCGGTGCTCGATGAAGGTGAAGATGTCGGCCAGGATCTGGCAGGGGTGGAACTCGTTGGTCAGGCCGTTGATGACCGGCACCCGCGAATGGGCGGCGAAGGCCTCGATCTTGGTCTGCTCGTAGGTGCGGATCATCACCAGGTCGACCATCCGGCTGATGACCTTGGCGCTGTCCTCGATCGGCTCGGCGCGGCCCAGCTGGCTGTCGCCGGTGGTGAGGTGCACCACGCTGCCGCCGAGCTGGTACATGCCGGCCTCGAAGCTCACGCGGGTGCGCGTGGAGGCCTTCTCGAAGATCATCGCCAGCGTGCGGTCGACCAGCGGCTGGTGGCGCTCGTAGGCCTTGAACTTCTTCTTGATCAGCGCCGCGCGCGCGAACAGGTGGGCGTAGTCGCCGGCATCGAAATCCGAGAATTGCAGGTAGTGCCGGATCGCGGTGGTGTTCATGGTTGAGGCTCCGCGAGGAAGGCCTTCACCAGCGGCGCCAGGATCGCCACGATCTCGTCGGCTTCGGCGATGCTGAGGATCAGCGGCGGCACCAGCCGGATCACGCTGTCGGCCGTGACACTCAGCAGCAGGCCGGCGTCGCAGGCGCGGCCGAGGATCACGCCGCAGGGACGGTCGAGCTCGATGCCCAGCATCAGGCCCTGGCCGCGGATTTCCTTCACGCCGGCCAGGCCCGCGAATTCGCGCTCCAGCGCCGCCTTCAGGTGGGCGCCGACGGTGGCGGCGTTCTCGAGCAGGTTCTGCTCTTCCATGATCCGGATGGTCTCGATGCCGGCGCGCATGGCCAGCGGGTTGCCGCCGAAGGTGGTGCCATGGTTGCCCGGGCCGAAGATGTGGGCGGCGCGCGGGCCGGCGACCACCGCGCCGATCGGCACGCCCGAGCCCAGGCCCTTGGCCAGCGGCATCACATCCGGCTTGATGCCAGCCCACTGGTGGGCGAACCACTTGCCGGTGCGGCCCATGCCGCATTGCACTTCGTCGATCATCATGAGCCAGTCGCGCTGGTCGCAGAGCGCACGCACCTGGCGCAGGTATTCCCAGCGCATCGGATGGATGCCGCCTTCGCCCTGGATGGTCTCGAAGAACACGGCGACCACGTTCGGATTGCCCTCGGTGGCCTTCTTGAGCGCGTCGATGTCGTTCAGCGGCACCCGGATGAAGCCCTCGACCAGCGGGCCGAAGCCCTGCTGCACCTTGGGATTGCCGGTGGCCGACAGCGTGGCGATGCTGCGGCCATGGAACGCGGCCTCGTAGACCACGATCTCGGGCCGCTCGATGCCCTTGTCATGGCCGAACTTGCGCGCCAGCTTGAGCGCGGCTTCGTTGGCCTCCAGGCCGGTGCAGCAGAAGAAGGCGTTGGTCAGGCCCGACAGCTCGGTCAGCTTCGTCGCGAGCTGCTCCTGGCCCGGCACGTGGTAGTAGTTGGAGCTGTGGATCAGCTTCGAGATCTGGTCCTGCAGCGCGGGCACCAGTTCGGGGTGGTTGTGGCCCAGAGTGTTGACCGCGATGCCGCCCAGGCCGTCGAGGTAGGCGCGACCGTTGGTGTCCCAGACTCGGCAGCCCTGGCCGTGCGACAGCGCGATCGGCAGGCGACCGTAGGTGTTCATGACGTGGGGCGACGAGGGGACAACATTGGCGCTCATGCGGATCTCCGGAAAAGGGAACGCGGATTCTAGGCGGCCGGTCGCGACAGTTCAGTGAGGATTGCGCATCACAGCAATGCCCCCAGGCGTGTCGCCCGGGGGACCCCCGGATAGAATCTTGTGCGGCGCAGCAACTGCTCGCGCTTTTCTCTCGCCAACAGATGGTCTCTCCAAACGCCAAAGAAATCTTCATTCAGGGAATCACCCAGGATGGCCGCACTTTTCGTCCCAGCGACTGGGCCGAGCGACTGGCGGGCGTGATGTGCTCTTTCCGCCCCGGCGGCCCGCAGCCCGGCAGCCACCTGAACTATTCGCCCTGGTGCGTGCCGACCGTGATCAACGGCATCAAGTGCGTGGTGGTGAACCGCGAATTGCGCGATTTCGAGCCGATGGCCTGGGATTTCTGCGTCAACTTCGCCAAGGACAACGGCTTGCAGGTGGCCGAGGCCTGCCTGGTGCCCGACGCGCCGACCCTGCCCAAGACCTCCGCCTGAATCGAACGCCCATGAAAAAACCGCCCGAAGGCGGTTTTTCACTTTGCTGCAGCGCACCCCGATCAAACGGCGGATCGGTGAACCAATCCGGGCTGTTTGCCTGATAGCGTCAGGYGGCGACTGCCTTTTCAGGGGCGAGGGCCAGGGCCTTGACCTTGGCCGACAGGCGGCTCTTGTCGCGAGCGGCCTTGTTCTTGTGGAAGATGCCCTTGTCGGCGACGGTGTCGACGATGCTCTGGGCCTTCGCGAAGGCTTCTGCCGCCTTGGTCTTGTCGCCGGCCAGCACGGCCTTCTCGACATTTTTCACGGCGGTGCGGTATTTGGAGCGCAGCGAGGTGTTCGCGGCGTTGAGCTTGACGTCCTGGCGGACGCGTTTACGGCCCGACGCGAGGCGCGGGTTCTTCTTCTTGGGCTTGGCGGATGCCATATTCAGTGTTCCTTGAGGGTCTGGGGATGATGCAGCAAAGCCCTCCATTATAGGCGAGTTGCGGCAAACCGTCGCCAGACGCCGGGAGAGCACGCGCGGGCGCCTACACTTCTGCTCCGTGTCCCTGTTCAAATCCGCCTCCACCGTCTCGCTCCTGACGCTCGCCTCCCGGGTGACCGGCCTCATCCGCGACGTCCTCATGACCTCGGTGTTCGGCGTCAGCGCGATGACCGACGCCTTCTACGTCGCCTTCCGCATCCCGAACCTGTTCCGGCGGGTGTTCGGCGAGGGCGCCTTCAGCCAGGCCTTCGTGCCGGTGCTGGCGGCCTCCCGGACCGAACACGGCGACGCCGGCGCCAAGGCGCTGGTCGATCACGTGGCGACCCTGCTGACCTGGACCCTGGTGGTGGTCTGCGCGCTGGGCGTCGTCGGCGCACCGCTGATGGTCTGGGCCATGGCCAGCGGCCTGCAGAAGAACCCGCAGGGCTTCGACGCCGCGGTGGTCATGACGCGCTGGATGTTCCCCTACATCGGCTTCATGTCGCTGGTGGCCCTGGCCGGCGGCGTGCTCAACACCTGGCGCAAGTTCGCGGTGCCGGCGGCCTCGCCGGTGCTGCTGAACCTGGCGCTGATCGCGGCGATCGTGGGAGGGGCGCCGCTGTTCAGGCGCCTGGGCATCGAGCCGATCTATGCCCAGTGCGTGGGCGTGATGGTGGGCGGCATGCTGCAGCTGGCGATCCAGGTCCCGGCCCTGCGCGGCCTGGGAATGATGCCGCGCATCGGCGCCAGCTTCGGCGCGCTGCGCGACGCCTGGCGCGACCCGACCACCCGCCGCGTGATGCGGCTCATGCTGCCGGCGCTGATCGGCGTCAGCGTGGCCCAGATCTCGTTGCTGATCAACACCCAGATCGCCTCCCACTTGGCGACCGGCAGCGTCAGCTGGATCACCAACGCCGACCGGCTGATGGAGTTCCCGACCGCGATGCTGGGCGTTGCGCTCGGCGTGGTGTTGATGCCGCAGCTGGCCAGCGCCCGCGCCGCCAAGGACGACGCCCGCTATTCGGCGATGCTGGACTGGGGCCTGCGCCTGGTGGTGCTGCTGGCGGTGCCCTGCGCCCTGGCGCTGCTGGTGTTCGCACGCCCGCTGGTGGCGGTGCTCTTCCACAACGGCGAATTCAGCGCGCTGCATGTGCAGCGCACCAGCGTGGCGCTGATGGGCTACGGCGTCGGCCTGGTCGGCCTGGTGGCGATCAAGGTGCTCGCGCCCGGCTACTACGCGAAGCAGGACACCCGCACGCCGATGCTGATCGCGGTCGGGGTGCTGGTGCTGACCCAGATTCTCAACGTCTTCCTGGTGCCGCTGCTGCAGCACGCGGCGCTGACACTCACGATCAGCATCGGGGCGCTGGTCAACGCGCTGTGGCTGCTGGTCGGGCTGATCCGGCGCGGCAGCTACCGGCCGCTGCCGGGCTGGGGAAAATTCGTGCTCCAGGTGCTTTTCGCCAGCCTGGTGCTCGGCGCGCTGCTGGTCTGGGGCGATCGCCATTTCGACTGGATCGGCCTGCAGGCGCATCGGCTGCAGCGCATCGGCCTGCTGGCCGCGCTGGTCGCGGGCGGGGCGCTGCTCTATTTCGCGGTGCTGGCGCTGACCGGGCTCAAGCTGCGCAGCTTCGTGCGCCGCTGATCGACGCGTTTTCGCTCGCGCCTTGACGGTCTCCGTCCGCTCCTCTACAAAGACACATGACGTTCCGCTTCTCGACGCCCACCGCTCTCGAATACTTCGAATCGCTCGTCAAGAGCGACGAGCAGTTCCCGCTGCTGGAGGCGGCCGCCAGCCTGGCGCAGGACGAATACCCCGAACTCGACGTCCAGCAGGTGCTGGGCGATGTCGACCAGCTGCTCGCGCGCCTCAAGCGGCGCCTGCCGGCCGACGCGGCGCCGCTGCACCGGCTGCGCTCTCTCAACCAGTTCTTCTTCCATGACCTGAGCTTCGGCGGCAACGTCAACGACTACTACGACCCCGACAACAGCTACCTCAACGCGGTGCTGCGCACCCGCCGCGGCATCCCGATCTCGCTCGCGGTGCTCTGGATGGAGCTGGCGCAGGGGCTGGGCCTGCAGGCCCGCGGCGTCGGCTTTCCGGGCCATTTCATGCTCAAGGTCACGCTGCCGAAGGGGCAGGTGGTGATCGATCCCTTCACCGGCAAGTCGCTCTCGCGCGAAGAGCTCAGCGAGCGCCTCGAGCCCTACAAGCGCAGCAACGGCCTGGTCGGCGATTTCGACGTTCCGCTCGGCCTGTACCTGCAGCCGGCGACGCCGCGCGAGATCATCGGGCGAATGCTGCGCAACCTGAAGGAAATCCACCAGGCCCAGGAAGACTGGCAGCGTGCCATCGCGGTCCAGGACCGACTGGTGGCGCTGCTGCCCGAAGCCTGGGGCGAGCACCGCGACCGCGGGCTGGCCCACGCCGAACAGGGCAATGCCGCGTTGGCGGTGCGCGACCTCGAGACCTACCTCGCGCATGCCGAGGACGCGCTCGACCTCGACGCGATCGCCGAGCGGGTGGCCGCGCTGCGCCGGGCGGAGTTCTGATGGAATCCGCCAAGGCGCCGCTGGCCGACCTTGGTACCCGGCACCAGTTCCACGGCGTCCAGCCGGTGCTGCCTGTGGCCGATGCGGCGCGCGCGGCGCGCTATTTCTGCGACGTGCTGGGCTTCGACCTGGACTTCATCGCCGGCGAGCCGCCGAGCTATGCGCGAGTCAAGAAGGGCGACCGAAGCTATGGCGACCCGGTCTACCTGCGCCTCTGGCAGTGCGGTCGGCGCGAGGCCAGCCCGTGGCGCGGCGAGATCGTGATCCATGTCGGGCAGGACATCGACGGCCTGCATGCGGCCTACGTGAAACGCGGGGTCGACGTGGTCGAAGCGCCCACCTCCCAGCCCTGGGGCCTGCGCGAATTCGCCATCCGGGAGCCCGACGGGCACATCCTCCGCTTCTGCGGCTATCTGTAGCTCGCCCCCAGGTTGGGCTCACTGCGTGTAGCCCGCCCACCCCCTACCGGGGGCAACACCAGAGGCCCGGCAAAGCCGGTTCCTCGGTGTTTCCCGAACACGGCCGGGCTGCGCCGGCCGCATTCAGGTTGGCGTCGAGGGTGAGCCTGGAAGTCCGAACTGGCGCCAGGCGCGGCGCAGTTGCGTGTCGGACCCGAAGCCCGACATTTCTGCCGCCTGCGTGACGTTGGCGCCCGAATGCAGCGCCAGCTGCGCCGTGGCCAGCCGTAGCCGGCGCAGGTAGGCCAGCGGCGCGACGCCGGCGTGCTCGACGAACAGCCGCGTCAGGTGGCGCGGCGAGGTGTGGGCGACCTCGGCCATGCGCGGCACCGTCCAGTCGGTCTGCGGCGCCTCGCTGACCGCATCCTGGACCCGGTGCAGTGCCGCATGGAGGTGGTTGCGATAGGCCAGGAAGGGCGAGAGCTCGGGGTCCTGCGGGCCGCGCCGGATCGCCACCACCATGGTCTGGGCCACCCGGGCCGCCAGTGTCTCGCCGCAGGTCTGGCCGATGCGGTGCAGCATCAGGTCGATGCAGGTGGTGACGCCGGCGCTGCTGTAGAGCGGCGCATCGAGCACGAAGACGCGGTTGGCGACCACGTCGCAGCGCGGTTCGACCTGCTTCAGTTCGTCCAGGTGGTGGTGGTGGGTGGTCGCGCGCCGGCCCGCGAGCAGGCCGGCGTGGGCGGCGAGCAGCGTGCCGGCGCAGACCGTGACGAGTTCGAGCCGGCCGGGCTCGAGCCGCAGGCCGCGCAGCCAGTGCAGCAGGGCCCGCGCCGGCGGGTTGTCGACCGCGATGGCATCGCCCGGCAGTCCGACCAGCACCACCCAGGTCGGCATGCGCCAGTCCGACGGCAGCGGCTGCAGGCCGGCCAGCCGGACGCCGACCGAGCTGGCGGATTCGGGCTCCGGGCTCGCGAACACCAGTTCGAAACGGGGCGGCAGCCCGGCGGCGGCCCGAAGCTGGTTGGCGATGCGCAGCGCCTCTGCCGGGCCGGCCCAGTCGAGCACCAGGCTGTGCGGCAGCAGCGCGAAGACGACGCGAATCAGGGTGGGGTTCGGGTCCACGCGAAGTCCATCTGCCGCGCGGTGCGCAGCGCCAGCGGCTCGCCCGCCAGGCGGGCGACCAGGTGCAGGCTCATGTCGATGCCGGCCGTGATGCCGGCCGAGGTGACGATGCGGCCCTGGTCGACCCAGCGCACGCCTTCGCGGACGTCCAGAGCCGGAAAGCCGCGGCGCAGGTCGTCGATGTCTTCCCAATGGGTGGTCACGGATGCCCCGGCTTGCAGCACGCCGCTGGCGGCCAGCAGGAAGGCGCCGGTGCAGACCGAGGCCGTGAGGCGGGCCTCCAGGCTGGCGCGGGCGATCCAGTCGCGGGTCGCCCCGCAGGCCATCGCGGCATCGACCACCCCGCCCGGCACGATCAGCACGTCGGCCGCATGCGGGTCGTCGAAGCTGCGGTCCGGCAGCACCTGGAGGCCGGCCCGCATGCGCACCGGCGCCGTGGTGCGGGCGACGCATTTCACCTCGAAAGGCGGCGCCGTGCCGGCCGCGTCGCGCTGGTGCATGCGGGACGCGGTCGTGAAGACCTCGTAGGGACCCGCCAGGTCCAGGGCCTCGACGTCATCGAAGGCGAGGATCGCGACCTGCAGCGTCCGGGCGCTCATGGCCTTGATTCCGCGAGGCGGGCCAGCGCTTCTTCGGCGCTGCACACCTTGGCGAAGCGGCCGTCGAGCACGGTGGCGGTGCGGGCCTGGATGTCCGCCGCCGTCAGCGGCCGGCCGTCGGGCTGCACCATGTCGAAGGTCAGCGTCGCCTCGGTCACGTAGTCGACCTGCCAGCCCAGGTCGGAGGCATGGCGCGTGGTGGTCTCGCAGCATTGCTCGGTGCGGATGCCGCTGACCACCAGCCGCTCGATGCGGTTCTGGGTCAGCCAGACGTCGAGTCCGGTGCCGACCAGCGCGCTGTGGCGGCGCTTGGTGAAGGTGGCGGCGGCCTCGAAGGGCGCGAGCCCTTCGAGCGGGCGCACATGGCCCGATTCGATCGCGAAGGCGTTGCTGGCGACGGCCGGCCCGTCGGTGTGGAAGACCCGGACGATCGGCGCACCGGCGGCGGCGAAGCCCTGGATCAGCGCGTTCTGCGCCGCCAGGTAGGCCGGCAGGCCGCGCGCGTCGAAATAAGGGCGGTGGCGGAACGACTCCTGCGCGTCGATCACTATCAGACAGCTGGTCATGGGGGCATCTCCGGAAACGAAAGTGGATGATGCGCCCAATTTTTCAGGATATGCGGCTTGTCGTCCCGGCCGCGGCGGACCGGAATCGATCACTTTCGGACATCAGACCAGGCCCGCCGTCTTCAGTTCTTTCTTGAGGTATGCGTAGAACAGGGGTGCCGCCACCAGCCCGGCCGGCCCGAACACCGCTTCGGCGACGAACATCACGGCCAGCAGCTCCCAGACCGACATCTGCGTGCGGCTGCCGACCACCTTGGCGTTGATCAGGTATTCGGCCTTGTGGATCAGGATCAGGAAGCCCAGGCAGACCAGCGCGGTGAGCGGCGACACCGACAGCCCGACCAGCGTGATGACCGTGTTGCAGATCAGGTTGCCCACGATCGGCACCAGGCCGGCGACGAAGGTGAGGGTGATCAGCGCCGGCGTGTAGGGGAGTTCCATCTGCCACAGCGGCAGCAGGAACAGCAGGAAGAGGGCGGTCAGGAAGGTATTGAAGGCCGCGATCCAGAACTGTGCCGCGACGATCTGGCCGAAGGCCTCGCCGAACAGCACGATGCGCGCGCGCAGCTCGCGCGCCAGCGGCCGGCGCGAGGGTGGCTGGATGGCCACCGCGGCCAGCGAGCCGACGATCAGGCCGACATAGGCGAAGAGCAGCCCGCCGAGCCAGGCGCGGCCGGTCAGCGCCAGCGAACCGGCCTGCCCGCGCAGGTAGTTGGCGATCATGCGCTGCACCTCGCCCGAGCCCTCCGGCAGGTAGGCGCCGATGTCCGGCGGCAGCTTGAGCCGCAGTTCGAGCACCGTGCGGGCGATGTAGTCGAGCAGTTCCTTGTACTGATCGGGCGCGTTCAGCACGAACTCGCGGGCCTCGGAGAAGCCCAGGATCAGGAGGCCGATCGGCGCCAGCATCACCAGCGTCGCCGCCGTCACCCGCGGCAGCGCCGGTGCCGCGCTCCAGGCCGGGTCGTTGGCGCTGATCTTGCGGCGCCGGCGCAGCGCCAGATCGAAAGCCCGCGTCAGCCAGCGCGTGCCGAGGTAGCCGATGCAGGCGGACAGCAAACCCGGCAGCAGCCCCTGCCACATGATCAGCAGCAGCCCCGCCGCCATGAGCAGGTAGCTCGCCGTGACGACGTAACGCGAAGGGGCAGCGGTGGGGTCGCTCACGCGGGCGGGGCGCTTCAGGCGACGACCACGGCGGCACCGGTGCCGCGCTCGGCGATCACGCCGATGGTGTGCACGGTCTCGCCGGCAGCCTGCAGCGTCGCGGCGCAGGCGGCGGCCTGGGCGGCCTCGATCACCACCACCATGCCGATGCCGTTGTTGAAGGTCCGGTTCATCTCGATGTCGTCGATGCCGGCCACCTTCTGCAGCCAGGCGAAGAGCTCGGTCTGCGGCCAGCTGCCCTTCCGGAGGTGGGCGGCCGTGCCTTCGGGCAGCACGCGCGGGATGTTCTCGAGCAGGCCGCCGCCGGTGATGTGGGCCAGCGCCTTGATCGGGTGCTTGCCCAGCGCCTCGAGCACCGGCTTGACGTAGAGATGCGTGGGTTCCATCACAGCCTCGCGGAAGGGCTTGCCGTCGAGCGTGGCGGGCAGGTCGGCGCCGGCGCGCTCGATCACCTTGCGGACCAGGCTGAAGCCGTTGGAATGGACGCCGGCCGAGGCCAGGCCGAGCACCACGTCGCCGGGCTTGACGTCCTTGCCCGTGAGGATCAGCGACTTCTCGACCGCGCCGACCGCGAAGCCGGCCAGGTCGTATTCGCCGGCCGGGTACATGCCGGGCATTTCGGCGGTTTCGCCGCCGATCAGCGCGCAGCCGCTCAGTTCGCAGCCGCGGGCGATGCCGCCGACCACCGCCGCGGCGGTGTCGACGTCGAGCTTGCCGCAGGCGAAGTAGTCGAGGAAGAACAGCGGCTCGGCGCCCTGCACCAGCACGTCGTTGACGCTCATGGCCACCAGGTCGATGCCGACGGTGTCGTGCATGTTCCATTCGAAGGCCAGCTTGAGCTTGGTGCCGACGCCGTCGGTGCCGCTCACCAGCACCGGTTCCTTGTAGCGCTTGGGCACCTCGAACAGGGCCCCGAAGCCGCCGATGCCGGCCAGCACGCCCTCGCGCATCGTCTTTTTCGCCAGCGGCTTGATGCGGTCGACCAGCGCGTCGCCGGCATCGATGTCGACGCCGGCGTCCTTGTAGCTGAGCGGGGTGGTGGAGTTGGAGTTCATGGTCGGGCCGGGCAGAAGAAGGGAGGGCGGAAGGAGGAGGACAATGAGGGCCGGCAACCGATCTGGGCGGGCCGATAGAATTCGCCACGATTTTAAGGGCGCCGGTCGACCCGGCCCCCGCTTGCCACTTCGTGTCCTGCGCCAATCCCTCATGAACCCTTCCTTCGCGTCGTCCGCGCCCTTCCAGCCGCCCCCGGCGGCCCTGGCATGAAGCAGCTCGCGCTCGATATCGGCATCGCCACCGGTCCGACCCTGGCGGGCTTCTTCGCCGGTCCGAACGAGCCGGCCCTGCGCCACCTGCAGCTGTGGGTCGGCGACGCGCGCGCGCCCACCCTTCATTCGCCGGTGCCGACCTACCTCTGGGGCGAAGGCGCCAGCGGCAAGACGCACCTGCTTGAGGCGGTCCGTGGCGCGCTGCGCGAGCAGGGCGCCAGCGTCGGCTGGCTCGACCCCGCGGCCGTCAACCCGCCCGAGTTCGACGAACGCTGGGGCGCGGTGCTGCTCGACGACGTCCATCTCTACACCGCGGTGCAGCAGCACGCGGCCTTCAACTGGTTCATCAACGCCCAGAGCCTGCAGCGCGGCGTGGTCGCCGCCGGCGCCCTGCCGCCGGCCGACCTGCCGCTGCGCGAGGACCTGCGCACCCGGCTGGGCTGGGGCCATGTGTTCCACTTGCAGGTGTTGAGCGAAGCCGAGCGGCGCGCTGTGCTGCGCCAGGCGGCCGACGACCGCGGCGTTGCGCTGTCCGACGAAGTCCTCGACTACATGCTGCACCGCTTCAGCCGCGACCTCGGCAGCCTGATGGAGTTGCTCGCGCAGCTCGACGGCTATGCCTTGCAGACCCAGCGCGCGATCACCATCCCGCTGATCCGGTCGATGCTCGAAAACGAATAGGGCTCAACCCCTCTCTCCAATGATCAAGAAATTCATCGACAAACTCCTCGGCAAATCCGGCGCTCCCGGTTCCGGCGGCAAGGCCCGCTTCGGCAAGCGCCAGGAGGTGGACGCCTCGGTCCACGGCATCGACCCGGCGCTGGTCGACGAGCGCGCCAGGAACGTGGTGACCACCTTGCAGCAGGCCGGCTACGAGGCCTACGTGGTCGGCGGCGCGGTGCGCGACCTGCTGCTGGGGCTGCGTCCCAAGGATTTCGACGTCGCCACCAACGCGACGCCGGAGCAGGTCAAGGGCCTGTTCCGCCGCGCCTTCATCATCGGCCGGCGCTTTCGCATCGTGCACGTGGTGTACGGCCGCGGACGCGAGCACGAGGTGATCGAGGTGTCGACCTTCCGCGCCTACATGGACAACGCCGGCGCCGAGCAGGTGGCCGGCAACGAGCGCACCAGCAAGGGCGAGCTGGCGGGCATGAAGCACGCCGTGGACGCCAGCGGGCGGGTGCTGCGCGACAACGTCTGGGGCCCGCAGGAAGAAGACGCCGCACGCCGCGACTTCACGGTCAACGCGATGTACTACGACCCGGCGAGCCAGATCGTGGTCGACTATCACAACGGCATCAAGGACGCGAAGAAGCTCACGCTGCGCATGATCGGCGACCCGATCACGCGCTACCGCGAGGACCCGGTGCGCATCATCCGCGCCATCCGCTTCTCGGCCAAGCTGGCGCAGCTGGGCTTCAAGCTCGAGCCCAAGACCGCGGCGCCGCTGGTCGAATCGAGCCGGCTGCTGGCCGACGTGCCGCAAAGCCGGCTGTTCGACGAGATGCTCAAGCTGCTGCAGACCGGTCACGCGGTCGCGACGGTGGCGCAGCTGCGCAAGCTCGGCCTCGCGACCGGCATCTATCCGCTGCTCGACGTCGTGGTCGAGCGCGCCGACACGCCCTTCGTCCAGGCCGCGCTGCAGGACACCGACCGCCGGGTCGGCGAGGGCAAGCCGGTGGCGCCGAGCTTCCTGCTGGCCTGCGTGCTGTGGGCCGACGTGCGCGACGGCTGGGCCCAGCGGCTCGAAGGCCGGCACGGCCAGCGCCCGCAGGCGCCGTTCCCGGCCCTGCAGGACGCGATCGACGATGTCTTCAATGCCCGCATCGGCGATGTGTCGGGCCGCGGCAAGCTGGCCGCCGACATGCGCGAGATCTGGATGATGCAGCCGCGCTTCGACAAGCGCAGCGGCAGCACGCCGCACAGCCTGGTCGAGCAGGCGCGCTTCCGTGCCGCCTTCGACTTCATGCGCCTGCGCGCCGACGTCGGCGAAGTCGGCGAGGCGATCGCCGAGTGGTGGCAGGAGTTCAGCACCGCCGACGACCTGCGCCGCCAGGACCTGATGGACCAGGTGCGCGACGAACAGCACAAGAAGACCCGCCAGCGGGTGCCCGCGCGCACGCCGGCCCCGGCGTCCGCCGAGCGCCGCGCCAGCGGCCCGGACGAGGGCGAGCGCGAGGACGCCGAGACTGCGCCGCGCCCCGACGGCGAGGCCTCGGATGCGCCGCGCAAGCGCCGCCGCCGGCGCAAGCCGCGCAGCGGCGGTGCCGGCGAGGCCGGCGGCGTGGCGGCGGCCGAGTGAATGGACAGTAGGGCCTTCGTCGCGATCGGCGCCAATCTCGGCGACGCACGCGCCACGGTGCTCCGGGCCATGGACGACCTGGACCGGCTGCCGCGCACCCGCGTCAGCGCCCGCTCGTCGCTCTATCGGAGCGCACCGGTGGATGCGGGAGGCCCCGACTTCGTCAACGCGGTGGTGGCGCTCCAGACCGGGCTCGATCCGCACGCGCTGCTGGCCGAGCTGCATCGCCTCGAAGCCGGCGCCGGCCGCGAGCGGCCCTATCGCAACGCCCCGCGCACCCTCGATCTCGACCTGCTGCGCCATGGCGACGCGGTGCTCGAAACCCCGCAGCTCAGCCTGCCGCATCCGCGGCTGGCCGAGCGCGCCTTCGTCCTGCTGCCATTGGCGGAAATCGCCCCGGAGCAGGTCACGTCCCAGCAACTCGCACAGGTGGCGGACCAGCGGATCGAGCGGCTCTGAGAGCCGTTTCGGGCCCGCCCATTACACTTGCGCGGTTTTTCACGATGGCGTCACAGGCATGTGCCTGCGACGACCCATGAACCCAGGAGAGCGCCATGTTCGGCAAGCTGCTGCCCCGCGAGGGGAATTTTTTCGAGATGTTCAATCAGCACGCCGACCGCATCGTCGAAGCCGCGCGCGCGTTCGAGCAGCTCGTGGCCAACTACAACGACCTGCACCTTCGGGAGCAGTACAACCGCGATGTCGACAACGCCGAGCGGGCCGCCGATCGCGTGACGCATGACGTCAACCGGCTGATCCACAAGACCTTCATCACGCCGATCGACCGCGAGCAGATCCACAAGCTGATCAACACCATGGACGACGTCGCCGACCTGATCCAGGACTCGGCCGAGACCATGGCGCTCTACGACGTGCGCCACATGACCGAGGAGATCACGCGCCTCACCACGCTGAGCGTGAAGTGCTGCGAGCGGGTCAAGGACGCGGTCAAGTTCCTCTCGAAGATCACCGACCCGGCCACGGCCGAGGCGACGCTGAAGACCTGCGAGGAGATCGACCGGCTCGAATCCGATGCCGACCGCGTGATGCGCAGCGCCATGAGCAAGCTGTTCCGCGAGGAGCCCGACGTGCGCGAGGTGATCAAGCTCAAGGCGATCTACGAGCTGCTCGAAACCATCACCGACAAGTGCGAGGACGTCGCCAACGTCATCGAGGGCATCGTCCTCGAGAACTCCTGAAGCAACGGATCTTTCGAATGGCAACGGTTCAGGTCGCCCTCTGGGTGGTGGTGGGATTGGTCGTACTGGCCATCGCCTTCGATTTCATGAACGGCTTCCACGACGCGGCGAACTCGATCGCCACCGTGGTCTCGACCGGGGTGCTCAAGCCCGGCCAGGCCGTGGTGTTCGCGGCCTTCTTCAACCTGGTGGCGATCTTCGTCTTCCACCTGAGCGTGGCGGCGACGATCGGCAAGGGCATCGTGCAGCCGGGCATCGTCGACGTGCACGTGGTGTTCGGCGCACTGGTGGGCGCCATCAGCTGGAACCTGGTCACCTGGTACTACGGCATTCCGAGCAGTTCCTCGCATGCGCTGATCGGCGGCATCGTGGGCGCGGTGATCGCCAAGGCCGGCTCGAGCTCGCTGATCGCGGCCGGCATCTGGAAGACCGTGGCCTTCATCTTCGTCTCGCCGCTGCTCGGTTTCCTGCTCGGCTCGTTCATGATGATCCTGGTGGCCTGGGTGTTCCGGCGCTCGACGCCGTCGCGCGTGGACCGGTGGTTCCGCACGCTGCAGCTGATCTCGGCCGGCGCCTACAGCCTCGGGCATGGCGGCAACGATGCCCAGAAGACCATCGGCATCATCTGGATGCTGCTGATCGCCACCGGCTACGCGGCCGCCGATGCGGCGCTGCCGCCGACCTGGACCATCGTCGTCTGCTATGCCGCGATCTCGCTCGGCACCATGTTCGGCGGCTGGCGCATCGTCAAGACGATGGGCCAGAAGATCACCAAGCTCAAGCCGGTCGGCGGCTTCTGCGCCGAGACCGGGGGGGCGCTGACCTTGTTCCTGGCGACCGCGCTGGGCATCCCGGTGTCGACCACCCACACCATCACCGGCGCGATCGTCGGCGTCGGCTCGGTGCAGCGCGCCAGCGCGGTGCGCTGGGGTGTGGCCGGCAACATCGTCTGGGCCTGGGTGCTGACGATCCCGGCCTCGGCTTTCGTGGCGGCGATTGCATACTGGATCGGGATCCAGGTTTTTTGAGAGATTTTTGGGGGCCGTTCGGGGTGTTTCATCCGGGGGCCTGCAGGGGTGCGTACCGAGGGCACCGGGTGGCCCCCTCCGCGAATGTCCCCCGCCTTCGGCTCCTCCTTTATTTCGCTGCGGGGGCCACCCGGTCCCCTCGGCACGGGTAGCGCCGCGGGGTGCTGGCCGAGGATGAACCACCGACTTGACGGCTCGCGCCGATGGTGTGCTCTGCGCAGCGAAATAAAGGAGGAGCCCGAAGGGCGGGGGACATTCGCGGAGCAGAGCACACCGTCGGCGTGAGCCCGCCCCTTGCCTGAGCTACTGCGACATCTTCCGCCCGGCTTCGATCTCGTGCTCGAAGTAGCGCTGGAAGCTGAAGGCGATGCTGGCCATCAGGATCGTGCTGCCGAAGAACAGTGCCAGCACCACGGCGCCGATGGTCAGCCAGCTGGTGTTGCCGGCCGTGGCGTCGCCGGTGCGGCCGGCGTTGTAGCGTGCATTCCACTTCTCGGGCGTCATGAGCCCGTACACGATGGCGGTCAGGGCGCAGCCCGCGATCGTGAAGCCCAGCAGCGGAAGCAAGGCCCAGCTCAGGCCGTCGTCGCTGCCATAGAGGCGCACCCGTTCGAGGCCGTAGAGGCCGAGTGCGGTCGGGATCGGCAGCAGCCAGCCGAGCGTGCTCGAAAAGCCGCGCAGATAGAAGCAATGCAGGCCCAGCGGCCCGCCGAGGAAGGCCAGCCATGCGGCCACGGTCTTGTTTTTCATTCGGGGCGGGTGGTGCTGCCTTCGCCCAGCACCTTCTCCATCAGCACCACGTCGCGCCACTCGCCGAACTTCCAGCCGCAGTCCTTCAGCACACCGACGTGGCTGAAGCCCTGGCCGCGGTGCACGCCGATCGAGCCGGCGTTGGCCGAGTCCCCGATCACCGCGATCAGCTTGCGCACGCCCACCGCTTCGGCGGCCTGGGACAGCGCCGCCAGCAGCTGGGCGCCGAGGCCCTGGCCGCGGGCGCCATCGGCCAGGTAGATCGAGTCCTCGGCCGAGAAGCGGTAGGCCGGGCGCGGCTTGAACCAGTTGCAGTAGGCGAAGCCGAGCAGTTCGCCGTCGCGTTCGGCCACCAGGTAGGGCAGGTTCTTCGACAGCACGTCGGCGCGGCGCGCGGCCATGTCGGCGGCGCTCGGCGGTTCGGTCTCGAAGGTGCCGGTGCCGTGCAGCACGTGGTGGGCGTAGATGGTGGTGATGGCAGCGACGTCTTCGTCACGGCTGGGTCGGATCTGTGTCATTCGGGGGACTCGGCGCGGCCGAGAATTGGAGAATCGGGAGAGCGGGCTATAATCATGGGCTTTTCAGCGTGTCGCTGGCCGGGTGGCCATGTCGCGTGTCTCGACGCTGAAAGAACACTGTGGGCGAACCTTGCGGGTTTGCTGCACCACCCCAAGGATAAATCATGGTCGTCATTCGACTCTCCCGCGGCGGTTCCAAAGGCCGTCCGTTCTTCAATATCGTCGTGTCGGACAAGCGCGTTCGCCGCGATGGCCGTTTCATCGAGCGCCTGGGTTTCTACAACCCGACCGCCAAGGAAAACGAGGAAAGCATCCGTATCGCCCAGGACCGCCTGACCTACTGGAAGAGCGTCGGCGCGCAAGCCTCGCCCACGGTCACCCGCCTGATCAAGCAAGCCGCTGCCGCGGCTCCCAAGGCAGCAGCCTAAGCTGTAGCTGACTGAGGCGATGCTGCCATCACTCGAAGCCGCCGAATTGCCGGCGGATGCGATCGAAGTAGGGCGCATCGCCGATGCCTGGGGCATCAAGGGCTGGTTCAAGGTCCTGCCCCACAGCGCCGAACCCGAGGCGCTGTTCTCTTCCAAGCGATGGTTGCTCCAGCCCCCGGGCGCCGCGGGCAGCCAGGCGTTCAAGCTCGCGATCCGCGAAGCCAAGGAACATTCCGACGTCATCGTCGCCTCGTCCGAGGACGTGCCCGACCGCAATGCGGCCGAGGCACTGCGCGGCGCGCGCGTGTTCGTGCCGCGCTCGAGCTTCCCGACCGCCGGCGACGACGAGTACTACTGGGTCGACCTGATCGGCCTGGCGGTGGTCAACCGCGAAGGCGTGGCGCTCGGCAAGGTGCGCGAGCTGCTGGCCACCGGCCCGCAGACCACGCTGGTGCTCGATGCGATCGAGGACGGCAAGCCGGTCGAGCGCATGGTGCCCTTCGTCTCGGCCTTCGTCGACAAGGTCGACCTGGCAGGTCGGCTGATCACGGTCGACTGGCAGCCCGACTACTGAGCCGTCCGGGCCCGGCACCGGTGCCGCCATGCGCTTCGACGTCATCACTCTCTTCCCCGAGCTGTTCGCGCCTTTTCTCGCGAGCGGCGTGACGCGCCGCGCCTACGAATCGAAGCAGGTCGAGGTGGTGCTGTGGAATCCGCGCGACTTCGCCGAGGGCAACTACCGGCGCGTCGACGACCGGCCCTTCGGCGGCGGCCCTGGCATGGTCATGATGGCCGAGCCGCTGTCGGCCTGCCTCGACGCCGCACTGGCCGCCCGCGGCGCCGCGGCGCCGGTGCTGCTGTTCTCGCCGATCGGCGAGACCTTGCGCCACCAGGCGGTCGAGCAATGGGCGGCCGGCGAGGGCGCGGTGCTGGTCTGCGGCCGCTACGAGGGCATCGACCAGCGCTTCATCGACGCCCGCGTCACGCTCCAGCTGAGCCTGGGCGACTTCGTTCTCTCCGGCGGCGAGATCCCGGCCATGGCCCTGCTCGATGCGGTCGCGCGGCTGCAGCCGGGCGTGCTCGGCGACCAGGCCAGCCACGTGCAGGACAGCTTCAATCCGGCGCTCGACGGCCTGCTCGACTGCCCTCACTACACCCGCCCCGAGCAATGGCGGGGCGAGGGCGTGCCGGCGCCGCTGATGTCGGGACACCACGTCCAGATCGAGCGCTGGCGCCGCGACCAGCGGCTCGCCGTCACCCGCGACAAGCGTCCCGATCTGATCGACGCGGCCAGGGTCGCCGGACGCCTCAGCGCGATCGACGAGAAGACGCTCAAAAAAAAGCTATAATCTCGGGTTCCCCGATCCTCTGGCCGGCCGCGCCGGGTTCAGTGAAGCGACCCAAGGGTCACTCCAGAGAACCCACAGCGCCTTTTGTGTAGCGCGGACAAGATCGAATCCAGGACAACATGAACCTCATCCAGACCCTCGAGCAGGAAGAAATCGCCCGGCTCAACAAGCAGATTCCCGATTTCATGCCCGGTGACACGGTCATCGTCAGCGTGAACGTCGTCGAAGGCTCGCGCAAGCGCCTGCAAGCCTACGAAGGCGTCGTGATCGCCAAGCGCAACCGCGGCCTCAACAGCGGCTTCATCGTGCGCAAGATCTCCAGCGGCGAAGGCGTGGAACGCACCTTCCAGACCTACAGCCCGCTGATCGCCAAGATCGAAGTCAAGCGCCGCGGCGACGTCCGCCGCGCCAAGCTGTACTACCTGCGCGAGCGCAGCGGCCGTTCGGCACGTATCAAGGAAAAGCTGCCGGGCAAGGCCCCGTCCGCTGCGGCCGCTCAGTAAGCAGAGAGCGCCCTTGCCGTGCAGAAAGCCGCCGTCCGAGGCGGCTTTTTGCATTGGCGCCGCGTGCGGGCGGGCGGTTCGTGATTTAGTTGTGTGCCCTGGGTCGTCGCGCCGGGGCCTTTTGCGTTTTATTTGTAGAGATCTATTTTTTTGACCACCTCACCGCCGGCCATGCGCGCCTCTCCCGTCGAAGTCATCAACGCCGTCGTCCCGACGGCCTTGCAGTCCTTCGATCCGCGCGAGGTGCCACCGATCGGTGTCGACAGCGGCCTGCCCGCTGTCGATCCGGCGCAGCTCGGGGCCCGGGCCTTGCGCGCGCGCTTCGCCACGCCGCCGGCCTGGACGCCCGAGGTGCGGCGCGAGCCGCGCATGTTCGACCGCGCGCCGGCGCAGGCCGCGGTGCTGGTGCCGATCGTGATGCGGGAGCAGCCGACGGTGCTGCTGACCGAGCGCAGCTCGCACCTCAAGAATCACTCGGGGCAGGTCGCCTTCCCCGGCGGTCGGGTCGACCCCGAGGACGCCAACATCGCCGCCGCTGCGCTGCGCGAGGCCTGGGAGGAAGTCGGCCTGTCGGCGGACTACATCGAGATTCTCGGCAGCCTCCCGACCTACACCACGGTCACCTCGTTCATCGTCACGCCGGTGGTGGCCCTGGTGCGTCCGGGCTTCGAACTGAACCTCAATCCCTACGAGGTCGAAGAGGCCTTCGAGGTGCCGTTCGCCTTCCTGATGGATCCCGCCAACCATCGCCGCCATGCCATGGTCGGCGCGGACGCGACCGCGCGCGAGTGGCTGTCGATGCCCTACCAGGATGGCCCGCACGAGCGCTTCGTCTGGGGCGCGACCGCCGGCATGCTGCGCAACCTCTACCGCTTCCTCAGCGCTTGACGGCGGACGCGGGGGCGTCCGAACCGCCCCTGGGCAGTCGCTATCATCGAGCAATGAGCTTCTTTGCGATCCTCTGCGCATTGCTGATCGAGCAGGTGCGCCCGCTGGCGTACCACAACCCCGTCTACGGCGGCGTGCTGGCGTGGACGCGCTGGACCAGCCGCAATTTCGATGCCGGCAAGCCGCACCACGGCTGGGTCGCGTGGTCGCTCGCGGTGGGCGTGCCGACCTTGCTGGCGCTGGCGGTCCACTGGGCGCTGATCCTTACGCTGGGGCTGCCGTTCGCGGTCCTGTGGAGCATCGCGCTGCTCTATGTCACGCTGGGTTTTCGCCAGTTCAGCCACCATTTCACCGGCATCCGCGATGCCCTCGACGAAGGCGACGAGCCGCTGGCCCGGTCGCTGCTGGCCCACTGGCAGCAGGTCGATGCGGCCAACCTGCCGCGCAGCGAGATCGTGCGCCATGTGATCGAGCACTCGGTGATCGCGGCGCATCGGCACGTGTTCGGCGTGCTGGCGTGGTTCTCGATCCTTGCGGCGATCGGGCTCGGTCCGGCCGGCGCGGTCTTCTATCGGATGAGCGAGTTCGTCTCGCGCTACTGGGCCCACAAGAACGGCGCCTCGATGCAGCCGTCCAGCATCTGGGTCCAGCAGGCCGCGGCGCGCGCCTGGGGCGTCATCGACTGGTTGCCGGCGCGGATCACGGCGCTGGGCTTCGCGGTGGTCGGCAGCTTCGAGGAGGCGATCGACTGCTGGCGCAATGACGCCCGCCGCTTCCCGAACGGCAACGACGGCG
This sequence comes from Variovorax sp. 10N432, assembly GCF_056394465.1. Lineage (NCBI taxonomy): Bacteria > Pseudomonadati > Pseudomonadota > Betaproteobacteria > Burkholderiales > Comamonadaceae > Variovorax > Variovorax sp. 10N432. The sequence goes on along the minus strand of NZ_JBFTHX010000013.1, from coordinate 7,083 downwards.
TGATCCTCGCGGCCACCTCCGGCGCAGTCAACGTGAGCCTCGGCGGCGGCACGCTGAGCACGGTGCCGGTCAACGATCCGCTGTCGCGCGCACAAGCCGGGGAATCGTTCGGCGGCGGGGCCTTGCCCGATGGCGGCAGCACACCCGGGCGCGAGCCCGAGCCCGGCCACCTGCGCAGCGTCGTCGGCCTGGTCTGGCGTTCGGTCGTGATGTGGATGGTGCTGCTGGCGCTGCTGACGCTCGCCCGCCTGCTCGGATGACGCCGACGTTCTGGAGCCCGCGCATCGCGGCACTCGAGCCCTACGTGCCGGGCGAACAGCCGCGCATCGCCAACCTGGTCAAGCTCAACACCAACGAGAACCCGTATCCGCCATCGCCGCGCACGATCGATGCGATCCAGCGCGCCGCCGAAGAGGGGCTGGAGCGCTACCCGGACCCTGAATCGACCGTGCTGCGCGAGGCGATCGCCGCCCGCCACGGGCTCGACATCCGGCAGGTGTTCGTCGGCAACGGCTCGGACGAAGTGCTGGCCCATGCCTTCTTCGCCTTCTTCCAGCAGGACGCGCCGCTGCTGCTGCCCGACATCACCTACAGCTTCTACCGCGTCTACGCGCAGCTCTACGGCATCGATTGCGCGCTGCAGCCGGTCGACGAAGCCCTGCGCATCGACGCCGACGCGCTGGCCGCGCGTGCCAAGGCGGGCTGCGGCGGCATCGTGGTCGCCAACCCGAACGCACCGACCGGCAGGGGATTGCCGCTGGCGCAGATCGAGACGCTGCTGTCGGCCTGCCCGGAGCGCGTGGTGCTGGTCGACGAGGCCTACGTCGATTTCGGCGGCCAGAGCGCGCTGCCCCTGATCGCCCGGCATCCCAACCTGCTGGTGGTGCAGACGCTGTCGAAGTCGCGCTCGCTGGCCGGCCTGCGGGTCGGCTTCGCCTGCGGGCAAGCGCCGCTGATCGATGGGCTGCAGCGGGTCAAGAACAGCTTCAACTCCTACCCGATCGACCGGCTCGCCAGCGCCGGCGCCGTGGCCGCGCTCGAGGACGAGGCCTGGTTCGCGAAGACCCGCGATGCGGTGGTCGACACCCGCGAGGGCCTGGCGCTGCAGCTCGAGGACCTGGGCTTCGAGGTGCTGCCTTCGCAAGCCAACTTTCTTTTCGTGCGCCATCCCGAGCACGACGCGGCGGCATTGGCCGCGGCGCTGCGCGCCCGCGCGGTGCTGGTGCGCCATTTCGCCCAGCCGCGCATCGCGCAGTACCTGCGCATCAGCGTCGGCAGCAGGGAGCAGTGCAGTGCGCTGGTTGGCGCGCTGGGCGAGATCCTGAGCGATCCCGCAACGTCTCAATAGCGGGTCTGGCTCAGCTCGGCGAACAGCTCGCCGTAGATGCGGTAGCGCGAGGCGCTGATCGTCCCGGCCTGCGTCGCCGACTCGACCTGCGCGATGACGCCGCAGCCCGGCTCGTGCAGGTGGCTGCAGTTGTAGAACTTGCAGGCCGTGGCTTCCTGGGCGATGTCGGGCATCAGGTGCGCCAGCTGCATCGGCTCGATATGGTGCAGCCCGAATTCCTGGAAGCCCGGCGAGTCGATCAGCGCGGTCGAGCGCTCGGCGTCGACCCAGTACCAGGTGGTGCTGGTGGTGGTGTGCTTGCCCGAATTCAGCGCTTGGGAGATTTCGCCGGTCAGCGCGCTGGCGCCGGGCACCAGCAGGTTGATCAGCGTGCTTTTGCCCGCGCCCGAGGGGCCCAGCACCAGGGTCACCTTGCCCGCCAGCAGCTCGGTCAGTTCGCCATGGCCGGCGCCGCCGTCGGCCCTGAGCGACATCGGCAGCACGCGATAGCCCATGCGGCGGTAGGGCTCCAGCCGCTTCGAGGCGCGCTCGAAGGGCACGGCCAGGTCGCTCTTGTTCAGCGCGATGACCGGTGTGATGCGCTCGGCGCCGGCTGCGATCAGGGCGCGGGTCAGCTGGGTTTCCGAGAACTCGGGCTCGGCCGCGATCAGGATCAGCACCTGGTCGAGGTTGGCCGCGAAGGACTTGGTGCGGATCTCGTCCTGGCGATAGAACAGGTTCTTGCGCGGCAGCACGCGCTCGATCGTGCCCTCGTCCTCGCTGGCCTGCCATTGCACGCGGTCGCCGACCAGGGCCTGGCTTTTCTTGCCGCGCGGATGGCAGATCAGGCGCGTGCCGTCGGGGGTCTCGACCATGCAATGGCGGCCATGGCTGGCGACCACCAGGCCGTCGTGGAGGGCAGCGCCGGTGTTGCCGCCGCGCTGCTGCTTAGCCAAGGGTGCTTTCCATTCGGAGATCAGGCGAGCAGGGCATCGGCCAGGCCCGCGCACTCGAAGTCGGTCGCCGAGAGGCCGCCGACGTCGTGCGTGTTGAAGCGCACCACACAGCGGTTGTAATGCACCGAGAGGTCGGGATGGTGGTCGTGCCGGTGCGCCACCAGCGCCAGCGCGTTGACGAAGGCGATGGTCTCGAAGTAGTTGGCGAAGGAGAAGCTCTTCTCGATCGCGACGTCCTTGCCGTCGCCGGTGAGCTTCCAGCCCTCGAGCCGCGCCAGTGCGGCGACGATCTCGGTGGCGCTCAGCGCGCGGCGCGCCTGGGTCTTCCAGTCCTTGGTTTTCAGCATGCTGCTCATGATCGGCTTTCGGTTCAGGCAGCGGCCATGCGCGCGAGGCGCTCGGAAGCCGGCGGATGCGAGTAATAGAACTTCACGAACAGCGGGTCGGGCGTCAAGGTGGACGCGTTGTCCTGGTAGAGCTTGAGCAGGGCCGCCGACAGGTCGGCGCCGCTGGTCTGTGCGATGGCATAGGCGTCGGCTTCGAACTCGTGCTTGCGTGACACCAGCACCGGCAGCGGCGCCACGAAGAAGCCGAACACCGGCATCGCGAGCATGAACAGCAGGATCGCCAGCGCGTCGTTGGGCGCCATCAGGTTGGGCTGCACCCCCAGGCCGGTGTAGAACCAGCTGTGGGCCGACAGCCAGCCGAGCAAGGCGAAGCCGGCCAGGCTCAGGGCGAACATCGCGACCATGCGCTTCATCACGTGCTTGTGGCGGAAGTGCCCCAGTTCGTGCGCGAGCACGGCCTCGACCTCGCCGGCACTGAGCTGGCGCAGCAGCGTGTCGTAGAAGACCACCCGCTTGCTGGCGCCGAAGCCGGTGAAGTAGGCGTTGGCGTGGGCGCTGCGGGTGCTGCCGTCCATCACGAACAGGCCCTTGGCCGCGAAGCCGCAACGCTGCATCAGTGCGTTGACGCGCTCCTTCAAGGCGAGGTCGTCGAGCGGCTTGAACTTGTTGAAGATCGGCGCGATGAAGGTCGGATAGACCAGCATCAGCAGCAGGTTGAAGCCCATCCACGCGGCCCAGGCCCACAGCCACCACAGCTTGCCGGCGGCGCCCATGAGCCAGAGGATCAGCGCCGCGATCGGCAGGCCGATCAGCGCCCCGAGCAGCACGCCCTTGACCGCGTCCGTGAGCCACAGGCGCCAGGTCATCTTGTTGAATCCGAAGCGCTCCTCGAGCCTGAAGGTCTGCCACAGCGTGAAGGGCAGTTCGGCCAGGCCGCCGATCAGCGCGAAGGCGGCCAGCAGTGCCAGCTGCTGCCACATGCCTCCGCCCAGGAGGTCGAGCAGCAGGCGGTTCAGCAGGTCGAGCCCGCCGAACAGGGTCCAGGCCAGCAGCACGGCCGCGCCCCAGGCCAGTTCGAGCAGGCCGAAGCGGGTCTTGGCGACCGTGTAGTCGGCGGCCTTCTGGTGGGCGTCGAGCGTGATGGCTTGCCGGAAGGCGGCGGGCACCGCACCGCGGTGGCGAGCGACGTGTCGCACCTGGCGACTGGCGAGCCAGAACTTCACGACCAGGCCCGCGACCAGCGCGAGCGCGAAGGCCATCGTGAGGATGAGGGAGGCGGGCAGGGGGGTGGGCATGGCGGTCGAGTTTAGCCCCCCGCCTGCCGGGCCTCCAGCCGGGCGGGCCGGTCGGCCTGCTGGCAACAGGGGCGTCCGGCGCGCGGGCGGCGCCGGGGCATCGACGACAATCGCCCGATGCCCGAAACCACCGAACCGACCGCCCCCGCCACACTCAAGAAGAGCGACCAGAACCTCGTCTGGCTCGATTGCGAGATGAGCGGCCTGGACCCCGAGAAAGAGCGCCTGCTGGAAATTGCGGTGGTCGTCACCGGACCCGACCTGACGCCGCGGATCGAGGGGCCGGTGCTGGTGATCCACCAGAGCGACGAGTTGCTCGACGCCATGGACGCCTGGAACAAGGGCACGCACGGCCGCAGCGGCCTGATCGACAAGGTCAAGGCCTCGACGCTGGACGAGGCGGCGGCCGAAAAAGAGCTGATGCATTTCATCTCGCGCTACATCCCCAAGAGCGGCTCGCCGATGTGCGGCAACACGATCGGCCAGGACCGGCGCTTCCTGGTCAAGTACATGCCCAAGCTGGAGGCCTATTTCCACTACCGGAACCTGGACGTGAGCACGCTGAAGGAGCTGGCCAAGCGCTGGAAGCCCGCGGCCTACAACGGCTTCAAGAAGCAGCAGGCCCATACGGCGCTGGCCGATGTGCACGAGTCGATCGACGAACTGGCGCACTACCGGGAGACTTTTCTGAGGCTTGTGGACTAAGGATTAGGTGAAAACCCGAGTTCATGCGATAATTGCGGGCTTCGCTGAAAGAGCTTTCAGCGTTTTCTTGCATCTCCCTATCTTGCACATCGCGCCCGAGCCACTGAGTGACTGAGTCATTCGAGTGACTGAATCACGGGCCGCAGCCCCGACGAGAGTCGACGGCTGAACGTCGTTGGATGGTTGATGTTTTTCACCACCCGACGGGGCGCCGCCTACGGCAGCGCTCGCGTTTGAGATTGAATAAATGACCGACGCTTTTGAAGCGCAGGGCGAGTTCGCGCCTGTGCAATCCGATGATTTCGCTGTTTCCCCCGTGGTCAGCGAGTCGCTTTCCGTTGCCGCCGAAGTGCCCGAGCTCGAGGCGCTCGACGCAGTCGAGACCGCCGCCGAACCCAAGCTGCCGAATGGCTTCGTCAAGCTGGGCCTGGCGCCCGAGCTGATCGCCGCGGTCGAAGACCTGGGCTTCACCCAGCCGACCACCGTGCAGGAGCAGGTGATCCCGCGCGCCATGACCGCCAGCGGCGGTGCCGACGGCGCCACCCGCTTCGTCGACCTGATGGTCTCGAGCCAGACCGGCAGCGGCAAGACCGCGGCCTTCCTGCTGCCCGTGCTGCACACGCTGCTGCAGCGGCAGGCCGAAGCCGAAGCCGCCAGCAAGGCCGAGTTCCAGCGCCTGGCCGCCGAAGCCGCCGCACGCGGCGAAGCACCGCCCAAGAAGCCGAAGCGCAAGGACCCGACCAACTCGCGTCACTTCAAGGCCGCCACGCCCGGCGCCCTGATCCTCTGCCCGACGCGCGAACTCGCCCAGCAGGTGGCACATGACGCCATCGACCTGGTCAAGCATTGCCGCGGCCTGCGCATCGCCAACGTGGTGGGCGGCATGCCCTACCAGTTGCAGATCGCCAAGCTGCAGAACGCCGACCTCGTGGTCGCCACGCCCGGCCGCCTGCTCGACCTGCAGCGCTCGATGCAGATCAAGCTCGACCAGGTCAAGTTCCTGGTGGTCGACGAAGCCGACCGCATGCTCGACCTCGGCTTCTCGGACGACCTGGCCGAAGTCAACCAGCTGACCATCGAACGCCAGCAGACCATGATGTTCAGCGCCACCTTCGCGCCGCGCATCCAGCAGCTGGCCCAGCGCGTGATGCGCGAGCCGCAGCGGGTCACCATCGACAGCCCGCAGGAAAAGCACGCCAACATCAAGCAGAGCCTGTTCTGGGCCGACAACATGCAGCACAAGCGCAAGCTGCTCGACCACTGGCTGCGCGACACGACCATCAACCAGGCGATCGTCTTCGCCAGCACGCAAGTCGAATGCGACGGCCTCGCCAACGACCTGCAGCAAGACGGCTTCAGCGCCGTGGCGCTGCACGGTGCCCTGAGCCAGGGCCTGCGCAACCGCCGCCTGATGGCGCTGCGCCAGGGCCAGGTGCAGATCCTGGTGGCGACCGACGTGGCCGCGCGCGGCATCGACGTGCCGACCATCACGCACGTCTTCAACTACGGCCTGCCGATGAAGGCCGAGGACTACACCCACCGCATCGGCCGCACCGGCCGTGCCGGCCGCGACGGCCTGGCGATCACCTTCGCCGAGCAGCGTGACCGCCGCCGGATCTTCGACATCGAGGGCTACACGCGCCAGCAGTTCAAGTCCGAAGTCATCCCCGGCCTCGAGCCGCAGCAGCGTGCGCCGCAATCGCGTGCGCCGCAGGGCGACTTCCGCGGCCGCGACAGCCGTGACAGCCATTCGCGCGACCGCAAGTTCGGCGGCGGCGGTGGTGGCCATCGCGGCGGCAATGGCGGTGGTTTCGGTGGCGGCGGCAGCAACTATGCCGGTGCCAGCGGCTTCAACGACCGCAATGCACGCGGCCCGGGCGCCGGTGCGCCGCGCGGCTTCCAGAATGCGGGCAATGCCGGTTTCGGCGGTGGCCGCGATGAAGGCGGCGGCGGCTACGGCCGCAAGCCGGGCTGGGGCGACAGCGCTCCGCGCGGCGGGGGCTTCGGTGGTGGCGGCGCCGGTCGCGGCGAGGGCTTCGCGCCGCGCGGCCATGCCGGCGGCGGTGGCGGCAAGGTGTTCGTGCCGCGCGATGCGCAAAAGCCGCGCGGGTTCAAGCCGACGCGTTGAGGTCGGTGCCGAGCGGCGCTGGTTGCCGCTCGCTGCCATGAAAGAAGCCCGCCTTGTGCGGGCTTTTTTGTTTTTGACGGTTCCGCATCTGATCAGTTGAGGACAGAGCAAAAACTGCTGCGCAGTTTCTTGGTCTGTCCCGCAAGGTCTCAGGTAACCGGCGCCGGATTGAAMARCACCAGCGCGTTGTGCAGCTTCCACTGCTCCGCCCAGGTCTTCCTGCGGCCGCTGGCCACATCGAGCATCAGCTTGAACAGCTCCCAGCCCACCTCCTCGATGCTGGCCTCGCCGTCGGCGATGCGCCCGGCGTTGACGTCCATCAGGT
>NZ_JBFTHX010000012.1:0-184914 GCF_056394465.1 Variovorax sp. 10N432 | reverse complement strand
GGCAGGCGGATCAGGGCCGCGCGTGTTTGAGTGGAGCGCAGCGGAGCGAGTTTGCGCGGACCCCGCCTGTCGCGAGCAGCGCAGGGAAGCCCGAAGGGCCGGTGACGTCGGCCGGTCCAGGGCATACCGCCCGCCATCGCCGCCCCGAACTCGCGTCGGAGGTTCTTGCCTCATGACAGACACAGTCCTCCAACTCCTCAACGTCGAAAGCGCCTACGGCCCCATCAAGGCCATCCGCGGTGTCAGCCTCAAGGTGCGCGCCGGCGAGATCGCCACGGTGCTCGGCTCCAACGGCGCCGGCAAGACCACCATCCTCAAGACCATCTCCGGCATCATCGACCCGCGCAAGGGCAGCATCGAGTTCAAGGGCAGCAACATCACGGCGCAGGACCCGGCCCGCATCGTGCAGCAGGGCCTGAGCCACGTGCCCGAGGGCCGCGAGGTATTCCCGTTGCTGTCGGTCCGCGACAACCTGCTGATGGGCGCCTACACCCGCCGCGACCGCGACGGCGTCGCCCGCGACATCGAGACGGTCTACGGCTACTTCCCGATCCTCAAGGAGCGCGCCACGCAGGACGCCGGCCTGCTGTCGGGCGGCCAGCAGCAGATGCTCGCGATCTCGCGCGCCATCATGGCGGCGCCGCACCTGATCCTGCTCGACGAGCCCAGTCTCGGCCTCTCGCCCAAGCTCACCAAGGAGATTTTCGAGATCGTGGTGCGCATCAACCGCGAGCGCGGCACCACCATCCTCTTGGTCGAACAGAACGCCAACATGGCGCTCAATGCCGCCGACTACGGCTACGTGCTCGAGAACGGCCGCATCGTCATGGAAGACACCTGCGAGCGCCTGCGCGAGAAGGAAGACATCAAGGAGTTCTACCTCGGACTCAAGGACGACGGCGTGCGCGGCGAGCGGCGCTGGAAGAAAAAGAAGACCTGGAGATGACCCGGAACACCACGCACGCCAAGGCACCCGCCGGCCTCTGGGACCTCGGCCGCATCCAGTCGCGCACCGACATCGTGGTGCCCGGCGAGACCATGGCCGCGATGTTCTGGAACGCCGCCCGCCTGCGCGGCGACACCGTCTGGATGCGGCAGAAGAAGCTGGGCATCTGGCGCAGCTGGAGCTGGAAGCAGACCGCCGACGCGGTGGCCGAGATCGCCGGCGGCCTGATGGCGATCGGCTTCGCACCGCAGGAGTGCGCCTCGATTCTCTCGAACACAGTGATCGAATGGGTGCTGTGCGACCTCGCGGTGCTGAGCTGCGGCGGCGTTTCCAACGGCATCTATCCGACCGACGCCGCCTCGCAGGTCCACTACCTCTGCGAGGACTCCCGCACCACCGTGCTCTTCGTCGAGGACGACGAACAGCTCGACAAGGCGCTCGAAGTGCGCGCCGCGCTGCCGCTGCTGCGCAAGATCGTGGTCTTCGACATGGAAGGCCTGCGCGACCTGCACGACGCCGACGTCATCAGCCTCGATGCGCTGCGCGCGCTCGGCCGCGACCACAACAAGGCACATCCGCAGGAACTCGAACAGCGCGTCGCCGCCTGCCGGCCCGACGACCTGGCGATCCTGGTCTACACCTCGGGCACCACGGGCAAACCCAAGGGCGCGATGCACAGCCATCGCGGCCTGGTCTACACCACGCGCGGCTACAACACGCTGGTGGCGCAGGACGAGCAGGACGAGCGCATGTGCTTCCTGCCGCTGTGCCACATCGCCGAGCGCATGGGCGGCGAGTACTTCGCGATGTACACCGGCTCGATCCTCAACTTCGTCGAGAACCCCGAGACCGTGCCAGAGAACGTGCGCGAGATCGCGCCGACCGTGTTCACGGCCGTGCCGCGGGTGTGGGAGAAGTTCTATTCCGGCGTGATGATCGCGCTCAAGGAGGCCAGCCGCGTGCAGCAGGCCGCCTACGCCTGGAGCATCGGCGTCGGCACCGAGATCGCCGACCGCGTGCTGGCCGGCCAGCCGGTCGGCGGCGCCCTGCGATTCAAGTTCCGGATCGCGCGCTGGCTGGCGCTGGACAACGTGCGCAAGCTGATCGGCATCCACCGGGCGCGCTTCCTGGTCACCGGCGCGGCGCCGATCTCGCCCGAACTGGTCAAGTGGTATCTCGCGCTCGGCGTGCCGATGCTGGAGGTCTGGGGCATGACCGAATCCTGCGGCGCGGCCACCGGCGTGCCTGCGGCGCGCATCAAGCCCGGCGCGATCGGGCCGGCGGCCGCCTACAACGAAGTCCGCATCGATGCCGCCACCGGCGAGATCCTGGTGCGCGGCACCAACGTCTTCATGGGCTACCTGAACCTGCCCGAGAAGACCGCCGAGACCATCGACGCCGACGGCTGGCTGCACACGGGCGACGTGGGCACGGTCGATGCCGACGGCTACTTCCGCATCACCGACCGCATGAAGGACATCATCATCACGGCAGGCGGCAAGAACATCACGCCGAGCGAACTCGAGAACGAGCTCAAGTTCAGCCCCTACATCACGGATGCCGTCGTGATCGGCGACGCCAGGCCCTATCTCACGGTGATCGTGATGATCGACCAGGAGAACGTCGAGAAGTTCGCCCAGGACCACGACGTGCCCTTCAGCAACTACCAGAGCCTGACGCGCACGCAGCAGGTGCAGGACCTGATCCAGGCCGAGCTCGACCGCGTCAATGCCAAGTTCGCCCGGGTCGAGCAGATCAAGAAGTTCTTCCTGCTCGAGACCCAGCTGAGCGCCGAGGACGAGGAACTGACGCCCACCATGAAGCTCAAGCGCAAGCTGGTGCAGGCCAAGTACGCCGAGCGCATCGACGCCATGTACGCCTAGCTTTTTTTCGCCAACCTAGAGGAGACTCCGTATGAAGACCCAGACATTGATCCCCCTGGCCGCCGCGGCCGGTCTCGCGCTGGGCTCCGGCCTGGCCGCCGCGCAGCAGCAGGGCGTGAGCAAGGACGAGATCCGCATCGGCACCATCCAGGATCTCTCGGGGCCACTGGCCGGCTTCGGCAAGCAGTCGCGCAACGGCATGCAGCTGGCCGTGGACGAACTCAACGAGCAGGGCAGCGTGCACGGCCGCAAGCTCAAGCTCTTCGTCGAGGACTCGGGCTACGACCCCAAGAAGGCGGTGCTGGCGGCGCAGAAGCTGGTCAACCAGGAAAAGATCTTCATCATGGCGGGCCACATCGGCACCGCGCAGAACATGGCGGCGATGCCGGTGCAGTTCGAGAAGAACATCGTCAACTTCTTCCCGATCACCGCGGCCCGAGAGATGTACGAGCCGTTCAACCGGCTCAAGTATTCGTTCGCCGCCACCTACTACGACCAGATCCGCATCGCCCTTCCCAAGCTGGTCAAGGAAAAGGGTGCCAAGAAGGTCTGCACGATCTACCAGGACGACGAGTTCGGCCTCGAGGTCCAGCGCGGCGCCGAGGCCGGCCTCAAGGCGGCCGGCCTGGAGCTCACCGAGAAGACTTCGTTCAAGCGCGGAGCGACCGATTTCTCGTCACAGGTGGCCAAGATGAAGGCCGCCAACTGCGACCTGGTGGTGCTGGGCACCATCATCCGCGAGACCATCGGCACCGTGGGCGAGGCCCGCAAGACCGGCTTCAACCCGACCTTCCTCGGGTCCAGCGCGGCCTACACCGACCTGATCCACAAGCTGGGCGGCAAGCCGATGGACGGCATCTACGCCACCATGACGGTGCAGAACCCCTACACCGACGAGCAGTCGCAGCCGCTGCGCTTCTGGGCCAACAAGTACAAGACCAAGTTCAACGAGGACCCGACCGTGTTCTCGGTCTACGGCTATTCGATCATCCAGGACTTCATCCAGGCGGCCAACAAGGCCGGGCCGAACCTGACCACCGACAGCTTCATCAAGGCGATGGACAGCAGCACCTTCGAGCCCGACATGTTCGGCAGCCCGAAGATGACCTTCAGCGCCACCAAGCGACTCGGCAACGACCAGTCGCGGCTGTCGCAGATCGTCGACGGCAAGTGGAAGGTGGTGTCCGACTACCTGGCACCTTGAGCGATTGCTTCGCCCAGCAAAAAACCGCCCGAGGGCGGTTTTTTCATTCCGGCTTGGGGCCGTTCATTCCTCGACGAAGGCTTCCTCTCTTTTCGCCTTGATCGACGGCAGCAGCACGATGCCGAGCAGCAGGCAGGCCGCGACCAGCAAGCCGGCCGACAGCGGCCGGGTCACGAACACGGCCCAGCTGCCGCGCGACAGCAGCAGGGCGCGGCGCAGGTTCTCTTCCATCATCGGCCCCAGGATGAAGCCCAGCAGCAGCGGCGCCGGCTCGGTCCGCAGCTTGATGAACAGATAGCCGATGAAGCCGAAGGCCGCCACCATCCAGATGTCGAAGGTGTTGTTGTTGGTCGAGTAGACGCCGATGGCACAGAACAGCACGATCGCCGGGAACAGGAACTTGTAGGGCACCGTCAGGAGCTTGATCCACATGCCGATCAGCGGCAGGTTCAGGATGATCAGCATCGCGTTGCCGATCCACATCGAGGCGATCAGACCCCAGAACAGCTCGGGGTTGCTGGTCATGACCTGCGGGCCCGGCTGGATGTTGTGGATCGTCATCGCGCCGACCATCAGCGCCATCACGGCATTGGGCGGAATGCCCAGCGTGAGCAACGGGATGAAGGAGGTCTGGGCGCCGGCGTTGTTGGCCGACTCGGGCGACGCCACGCCGCGGATGTTGCCCTTGCCGAACGGCACTTCGCCGGGCCGCATGCGGATCTTCTTCTCGAGGGCGTAGGCCGCGAACGAAGCCAGCAGCGCACCGCCGCCGGGCAGGATGCCCAGCGCGGAGCCCAGGGCCGTGCCGCGCAGCACGGCCGGCGCCATCCGCTTGAAGTCATCCTTGGTCGGGAACAGGCCCTTGACCTCCGAGGTGAACACCTCGCGCTCCTCGTCCGGCTGCGACAGGTTGCCGATGATCTCGCCGTAGCCGAACACGCCCATGGCGATGACCACGAAGCCGATGCCGTCGGTCAGTTCGGGGACATCGAAGCTGAAGCGCGCGACGCCCGAGTTGACGTCGGTGCCGACGATGCCGAGCAGGAGGCCCAGCACGATCATCGCGACCGCCTTGAGCAGCGAGCCCGAGGCCAGCACCACGGCCCCGATCAGGCCCAGCACCATCAGCGAGAAGTACTCGGCGGGACCGAACTTGAAGGCCAGTTCGGTCAGCGGCGGCGCGAAGGCGGCCAGGATCAGCGTGCCGACGCAGCCGGCGAAGAAGGACCCGAGGCCGGCCGCCGCGAGCGCGGGGCCCGCGCGTCCCTGCCGCGCCATCTGGTAGCCGTCGATGCAGGTCACGACCGAGGACGATTCACCCGGCAGGTTGACCAGGATGGCGGTGGTGGAGCCGCCGTACTGGGCGCCGTAGTAGATGCCGGCCAGCATGATCAGGGCCGACACCGGTGGCAGTGCATAGGTCGCCGGCAGCAGCATCGCGATGGTGGCGACCGGGCCGATGCCCGGCAGCACGCCGATCAGCGTGCCGAGAATACAACCGACCAGGCAGTACAGCAGGTTGGTGAAGGTGAAGGCGACGCCGAAGCCGATCGCGAGGTTGTGGAACAGTTCCATGGCGATGGTCTCCTCAGCCCGAAATGAAAGTGGGCCAGACCTGGATCTGCAACTTGAGCGCCCAGATGAACGCCACGTAGCTGCCTGCCGCCAGGATGGTCGAGAGAACCAGCACGTCGCGCAGCTTGAAGTGCTCGCCCGCCAGGCTGGAGATGATGGTGAGCGCGTAGATCGCGATGATCATGCCCATGGCCGGCACGCCGATGCTCGGCAGGCCGCCCAGCAGGACGCCGAAGGCGAGGTTGGCGAAGATCACGAAGAACAGCGGCTTCCAGGCCCATTTGCCGATCGGGTCGCCGTCGATGGTCTCGACCACCAGCGACTGGAACATCACGGCGGCACCCAGCAGCGCCAGCAGGATGCCGAGCATCAGCGGGAAGTAGCCGGGCCCCATGCGGGCCCCGTCGCCGATGTTGTAGGTGGTGGCGCCGACGGCAAACGCCGCCCCTATCGCCGTGAACATGACCCCTGAATAGAAGTCCGCCTGACTCTTGATACGCATTGTCTCGACCCTCTTTTGTGTACCTTCGAGGGTCGTCGTCGGAGCCTGACGGCTGGCTGACTTGACGCTACGGACTTCCACGTAGCGTCGCCTGGCGCGGCAACGAAAAAGGCTCCCGAAGGAGCCTTTTTTCAGCTGAAAGCCGAGGGGTGCTTAGTAGCCGCCGCGGCCACCGCCGCCGCCGCCGTAGCCGCCACCGCCGCTGCGGTTGCCGCCGCCACCACCGCCGTAGCCGCCGCCACCGCCGCCGCCGCCGCCGCCGTAGCCACCGCCACCACCGCTGCGGCCACCGCCGCCGCCGCCGAAGCCGCCGGGCGAACGGGGCTCCATCGGACGGGCTTCATTGACGGTCAGGCTGCGGCCGTCGAGAGCTTGGCCGTTCAGGCCTTCGATGGCTGCCAGCGCTTCCGCGTCGGTGCCCATTTCGACGAAGCCGAAGCCCTTGGAGCGACCGCTGTCGCGTTCCATCATGACCTTGGCGCTGGCGACCGAGCCGTACTGGCTGAAAGCCTGTTCGAGGTCGTTGTCGCGGATGGAGTAGGCGAGGTTGCCTACGTAGAGTTTCTTGCCCATGGAGGGACTCCTAATCAAACCAAAAAAACAAAGCGATGGAGTCCCAGAATCACAACAAACAAATGGCGCTGTGGCGCGAAACTGACCGATCACCGGTTCACGAATCCGGCATGGAATTGCCCGAAACGCTTCGGCATTGTCATGCACAAAGGAACTTTTGGGTAAATTTCTTCTTGAAATTTCAGGCTATTTGATGATGCAACGCAAAAAAAGAGACGAATTCAACCCGGGGGACGGCGGCGCAGGGGGTTCAGGAGCGCTTTCAGGCCGTTGTGGTCGATCTCGTGCATCAGGCCCAGCAGGCGGCCGATCTCGCCTGGCGGGAAGCCTTCGCGGGCGAACCACGTGAGGTAGTTGCCGGGCAGGTCGGCGATCAGGCGGCCCTTGTACTTGCCGAAGGGCATTTCGCGGCTCACGAGCTTTTCCAGGTCTTCCGGGTTCATGGTGGCTATGCTCCTCGATCTCCGCGGCAGTTGCCGCCCGTTCGTTCACAGGCCCCTCGCGGGGCCCTCCGCTCATGCCATTCCATTCGCTGGGACTCGATCCTTCCCTGGTGCGGGCCGCCACCGACAAGGGCTACCTCGCGCCCACGGCCATCCAGGTGGCGGCCATTCCGCCGATCCTGCAGGGCCGCGACCTGCTGGGCGCCGCCCGCACCGGGTCCGGCAAGACGGCCGCATTTTCGCTGCCCCTGCTGCAGCGGCTCGCGGGCGCCGGGCGCCAGCAGCCGCGCAGGCTACAGGCGCTGGTCCTGGTGCCGACCCGCGAGCTGGCGGCGCAGGTGGGCGAATCGATGCGCAGCCTGGCGCAGCAGCTGCCGGTGCCGATGCGCATCGCGGTGGCCTTCGGCGGCGTCTCGATCAATCCGCAGATGATGGCGCTGCGCGGCGGTGCCGACGTCATGATCGCCACGCCCGGGCGCCTGCTCGACCTGCTCGACCATCGCGCGCTGCGGCTGTCCTCGGTGTCGATGCTGGTGCTCGACGAGGCCGACCGGTTGTTCGACCTCGGCTTTGCCGAGGAGCTCGGGCGCATCCTGGCGCTCTTGCCCGAGCGGCGCCAGAACCTGCTGTTCTCCGCCACCTTTCCGCCGGCGATCCAGTCGCTGGCCGAGCGCCTGCTGAGCGACCCGGTGCGTGTCGAGGCGCAGGACGATCCGGTCGGCGAGCCCGCCGCCATCCAGCAGCGGGCGATCGAGGTCGATGCCGGACGCCGCACCCAGCTGCTGCGCCAGCTGGTCAAGGGCAGCGGCTGGACGCGCGTGCTGGTCTTCGTCGCCACCAAGCATGGCGCCGAGATGGTGGCCGACAAGCTGCGCCGCGCCGGGGTCGAGGCCGAACCCTTCCATGGCCTGCTGAGCCAGGGCAAGCGCACGCAGGTGCTGGCCGATTTCAAGGCCTCCCGGGTGCAGGTGGTGGTCGCCACCGACCTGGCGGCCCGCGGCATCGATGTCGCGCAGCTGCCGGTGGTGGTCAACTACGACCTGCCGCGCTCGGCGGTCGACTATGTGCACCGCATCGGCCGCACCGGCCGGGCCGGCGCGAGCGGCGTCGCGGTGAGCTTCGTGAGCGCGGCCACCGAAGCGCACTTCAGGCTGATCGAGAAGCGCCAGGGCCTCAACGTGCCGCGCGAGCGGGTGGTCGGCTTCGAGCCGGCCGAGGCGCCGCCGCCCGCGCCGGCGGGCGAGCCGGGCACCGGCGGCATCAAGGGCAAGCGGCCGAGCAAGAAGGACAAGCTGCGCGCGCTTCAGGCGCCGACCGGCACGGCGGCGCGCGAACGGTAGGTGTCCCAGGCGGCCACCGCCAGGATCACCGCGGTGGTCAGCACGTTCATGGCCAGCAGATCGAGCCGCGGCGCAGCGACCGCCAGCGCCGCGGTGGCCGCCATTCCGACCGCGTGCGAAGCCGGGAAGGCGCCGTACACGATCCGCTTGTAGAGCCCGTTGCCGAGCAGGTAGGCCAGCGGCGCGCCGAGCATCACGATCAGCTCCGGCAGCGCCATGTGGCCGTGCGGATGAGCGATCACGAGTTCGTTGCCGACGGCGGTGACGATGATGCCGCCGACGATCAGCACGTGCACGTAGTGGAAGTAGGCGCCGAGGCGGCCCGGGTCGTCGGCATGCGCGATCACGTGGCTGCCGTGCTCGCTGCTGGTGTCGAAGTACAGCCACCACATCGCCAGGCTGCCGGCGAAGGCGCTCAGGAAGGCGACCGTCGAGAGGCTGCCGAGCGTGTGGGTCTTGGCGAAGGTGTCGCCGGTCAGCAGGATCGATTCGCCCAGCGCCATGATGACGAAAAGCTGGCAGCGCTCGGCCAGGTGGCCGCCCTCGATGGTCCAGTCGGCGGTGCGCGAGCGCCCGAGCCCGGGCAGGCGGAAGCCGAACATCGGCGAGACGTACTCGCAGGCGATCGCCACGGCCCAGCAGGCCATTCGGGCCGGCCCGGCGTTCAGCGCGCCCGCGATCCAGAACACCGCGGCGATGCAGTTCCAGCCGAGGATGCGGCGGAAGTTCGCGGCCAGCACGTGGTGCCGGGGCAGCAGGAGGCAGATGAACAGCGAGCGGCCGACCTGGATGGCCACGAAGGCGGCGGCGAAGACCTGCGCGCGCTCCGCGAAGGCGCCGGGGATGGCGGCCGACATCACCAGTCCGGCCAGCATCACGCCGAACAGCATCAGCCGGATCGGCGCCGACCGGGGGTCGAACCAGTTGGTCACCCAGCAGGTGTATTGCCAGCCCAGCCAGACCGCGAACCACAGCAGCAGCGTCTCGAGTGCGCCGAGCGGCGTCAGGTGGGCCAGCAGGTAGTGCGACAGCTGGGTGACGGCGAAGACATAGACCAGATCGAAGAACAGCTCTTCGTACCTGACCTTGGCTTCGCTGCCGTCGCGCGTGCGCAGGGCGGGGTGGTGGACGCTGTGCGATGTCGGGGGCGGACGCGCGTGCATGCGACGATTCTCCACGGCCGCGCCGCCGCCGTCACTCGCGCGGCGGCCGCTTGGCGATGCCCATCGTCTTCGCGAGGATGCCCAGCATGACTTCGTCGGCACCGCCGCCGATCGAGGCCAGCCGGCCGTCGCGGTACAGGCGCGAGACCCGGTTGTCCCAGGTGAAGCCCATGCCGCCCCAGAACTGCAGGCAGGTGTCGGCCACCTCGCGCGTGAGCCGGCCGGTCTTGAGCTTGGCCATCGAGGCCAGCTCGGTCACGTCCTGGCCCTGCACATGCAGGTCGCAGGCCCGGTAGGTGAGGGCGCGCAGGGCCTCGACCTCGGTCTTGAGTTCGGCCAGCTTGAACTGCACCCACTGCTGGTCGGCCAGCGTGCCGCCGAAGAGCTTGCGCTGCTGGGCCCATTCGATGGTCTCGGCGATGCAGTCGTCGAGCGGCACCAGCGAGCTCGCCGCGCACCACAGGCGCTCTTCCTGGAACTGCTGCATCTGGTAGACGAAGCCCTGGCCCTCCTCGCCGATGCGATAGCGCTGCGGCACCCGCACCTCGTCGAAGTAGATCAGGCCGGTGTCGCTCGAATGCATGCCGATCTTGCGGATCTTCTGCGCCTTCTCGATGCCGGGGCTGTCCATGGGCACCATCACGAGCGACTTGTTGCGGTGCACCGGGCCGTCGCTGGTGTTGACCAGCATGCACATCCAGTCGGCCTGCAGGCTGTTGGTGATCCACATCTTCTGGCCGCTGATGAGGTAGTCGCCGCCGTCCTTGCGGGCATGGCTCTTGAGGCCGGCGACGTCGCTGCCGGCGCCCGGCTCGCTGACGCCGATGCAGCCGACGGTCTGGCCGGCGATGGCCGGCGCCAGGAATTCGCGGCGCAGCTCGTCGCTGCCGAAGCGCGCCAGCGCCGGGGTGCACATGTCGGTCTGCACGCCGATGGCCATCGGCACGCCGCCGCAGCGCACGTGGCCGAGCGCCTCGGCCAGCGCCATGGCGTAGGAATAGTCGAGGCCGGCGCCGCCGTAGGCTTCGGGCTTGTTGAGTCCGAGCAGGCCGAGCGCGCCGAGGCCGGCGAACACCTCGTGCGCCGGGAAGGCCTCTTCGGCCTCCCAGGCATCGACGTGGGGATTGATCCGCTCGTCGATGAAGCGGCGCATCGTCTTCTGGATCTCGAGGTGTTCGTGCGTGTAGTTCAAGTCCGGTCTCCGGTCGTGGCTGCGGTCATCGTCGGCCACTCTAGGGCGAGGCGGCCGGCCGCGCTTGCGGCAAGTGGCTAGGGGTGTCCCGCCGCCAGCGCGCCGGCCCCGGGCGCCAGGCAGCCGAGGCCTTCCAGCGTGGCGCCGACCGCGGCGTCGAGCGCGGTGTGCGGCTCGCTGCCGAGCAGCGCCAGCAGCCGCGCGTTGTCCAGCCGCACCGGCTGCTGCCACAGGTAGCGCATTTCGCGCAGCTCGCGCAGCAGCGGCACGAAGGGCGACGCCAACGCCATCAGCCCCCACGGGAAGCGCCGCACCGGCAGCCCGGGCCGGCCGCTGGCGCGCCGGATCGCGGCCTGCATCCGGGTGCCGTCGGCGTCCCAGTGGCCGCCCATGTGGAAGGTGTCGAAGGGCTGCAGCGCAGCTTCGTGCTCGACCAGCTGGGCGATGGTCTCGGCGACATCCGGCAGGTAGGCCCACTGGTGGCCGACGCCGGGCCGCGCCGGATCGCCGATCGCGGCCAGCGGCCGGCCGGGCTTGACCAGGCCCTGGGAGAACCAGTTGTTGCCGGCACGCGGGCCGAAGAAGTCGCCGGCCCGCACGATCAGCGTGCGCACGCCGCGGTCGGCCGCCGCGCGCAGGCGCTGTTCCATCTGCACGCGGATCGCGCCCTTGCGGGTGCGCGGATGCTGCGGGGCATCCTCGGCGATGAAGGGAAAGGCGTCGGGCCCGTAGTTGTAGACGGTGCCGGGCAGCACGATGCGCGCACCCGTGGCTTCGGCCGCGCGGATCGTGCTGTCGATCATCGGCAGCACCAGCGAACCCCAGTGGCGGTAGCCGGGCGGGTTGACCGCATGGACGATCAACGAGGCGCCGTGGGCCGCGGCGATGACGCTGTCGGCGTCCATCGCGTCGCCGGCCAGCCATTGCGGCTTGGCCGTGCCGGCGGGCCATTGCGCCGCCGCCCGGGCCGGGTCGCGCGCCAGCGCCCGCACCTGCCAGCCGCGCCGCAGCAGCGCCGCCGCCGTTTCGCCGCCGATTCCGCCCGTCGCGCCGAGCACCAATGCCGTTGCTTGTTCCATGTCGATTCCTGGTGTTGAGGCATCGATTCTTGGTCGCGGCACCGATAAGCACAATTGTCATAACGGTGCTATCGGCTAGTATGAAATGTATGAGCCTGAATCCATTGGACTGGGAAAGCCAGCGCGCCTTTCTCGCCGTTCTGCGCGGCGGCAGCCTGTCGGCGGCGGCGCGCGCGCTGGGAGTCGCGCAGCCGACGGTGCGGCGCCGGCTCGAGGCGCTGGAGCGCTCGATCGGCGTCGCCCTCTTCACCCGTTCGCCCGCCGGCCTGTCGCCGACCGACGCCGCGCGCGAACTCGGCGGCCACGCCGAGGCGATGGCGGCCGCGGCCGATGCCTTCGCGCGGGCCGCCTCGGCCGACACCGATGCCGTGCGCGGCACGGTGCGCATCACCGCCAGCGAGATGGTCGGTGTCGAGGTCCTGCCGGCGATGC
The DNA here is from genome assembly GCF_056394465.1 of Variovorax sp. 10N432. Classification (NCBI taxonomy): domain Bacteria; kingdom Pseudomonadati; phylum Pseudomonadota; class Betaproteobacteria; order Burkholderiales; family Comamonadaceae; genus Variovorax; species Variovorax sp. 10N432. The sequence continues at coordinate 172,582 of NZ_JBFTHX010000012.1, read as the reverse complement.
TGGCCGGGCTGCGGACGGCCCAGCCGGGGCTGGTGTTCGAGCTCAGCCTGACCAACCGCAACGAGGACCTGCTGCGCCAGGAGGCCGACATCGCGGTGCGCATGGTGCGCCCCACGCAGGCCGCGATGGTCGCCACGCGGGCCGGCGTCGTCGCGCTGGGCCTGTTCGCCAGCGCCGACTACCTGCGGCAGAACGGCACGCCGGCGAACCTGGACGACCTGGGCCGCTTTGCGCTGATCGGCCCGGACCGCGAGGTGGCCGACCTGCGTGCCCTGGGCGCACTGGGCTTGCGGCTGCCGCGGCCGAACTTCAGCTGCCGCACCGACAGCCACCTGGCCCAGCTGAGCGCGATCCGCGCCGGCCTCGGCATCGGCTTCTGCCAGAAGGCGATCGCGCGGCGCGACCCGGCGCTGGTCGCGGTGCTGCCGGAGGCCATCGACTTCGGCTTCGAGACCTGGATCACGATGCACGAGGACCTGCGCCGCATCCGCCGCGTGCGCGCCACCTTCGCCCACCTGGTGACGGCTTTCACCGCCTACTGCAGCGAATGACCTCCGGGCGGCCCGGGCGTCAACGCTGCGGCCGGATCCGGTACAGCGCGTTGTTGCGGTCGGCCGTCATGTAGATCGTGCCGTCGCTGCCGACCGCCACGCCGGTCGGCACGTAGGGCGGCGGCATGCCGGGCCCGGGCTCGAGGCCGATCGGCAGGTTGTCGGCCACGGTGCGGCGGCTGCCGCCGACCGGGTCGATCTCGACCAGCCGCCGCGCCGCGGTCTCGGCCACGATGAAGCTGCCCCACGGCGTCTGCGCCACGCCTTCGGGCATCGCCAGCCCTTCGGCCACCGGGCGCAGCGGCGCACTGGCGTCGAGCGGGATGCGGGTCAGCTTGCCCGCGGCCTCGGTCACGTAGAGCGCGCCGTCGCGCCCGAGGATCATCTGCACCGGGCCGCCGAGGCCGCTGGCCAGCACCTGCCGGTCCTCGAACTTGGGGCCGCTGGCGCGGGTCACGCTGCCGGTCGCGATCTCGGCGTAGATCACGCTGCCGTCGGCCATCGGGATCGCATCGACCGGTGCCTTCAGCCCGTGCAGCATGCCGGTGGTCTTGAGCGTCTTTCTGTCGACCAGCTGCACCGTGCCCGTGAACCAGGAGGTGAGCGCGAAGTGCGTGGCCGACAGGCCGACCGCGAACGGGTATTCGAGCTCGGGGTCGCGCTGCATGCGGAAGATGTCGCGCACCGCCCCGGTGGTGGCATCGACCTGGCGGAAGCCGAAGATGTCCGCCACCCAGAGGTCGTTGCCGTCGATCTTGAGGCCCGCCGGAACCGCCAGCTTGCCGCCGGTGAGCAGCCGCAGTTCGCCGGTCGCGGGGTTGAAGGCCTCGACCGAGTTGTCGGCCATGTTCGAGACGTAGATCGTGCCTTCGGGCGCGATCGCCAGGTTGTCGAGCGAGGACTTGAGCTGCTTGGCGACCGTCTTGCGGCCGCTCGCGAGATCGACCCGCACCAGTTCGCCGCTGCGGGCGTCGACCACCCACAGGTTGCCCTTGCCGTCGAGATTGGCGGCCGCCGGGATCTTGAAGCCGTCGGCGATCACGGTCATGGCGCCGTCGGACGGAGCTATCTTCACCACCTGGCCCTTGAACCACAGCGGGCCGTAGAGCATGCCGTCGGGCCCGACCTCGAAGCCGTTGAAGCCGCCCATGTCCTTCTTGATCAGGCGCGGCGGCTTCTGGCCGGCGGGGTCGATCTCCCAGAGGGCGTCGCCGAGGAACACCTGCGAGGCATAGAGCTTGCCGTTGCGGCGGTCGAAGTCGAGCGAGTTGAGGCCCGGCAGGTCCTTGGCGACCACGCGCATCGGCGCCGTGTCGCTGTCGCGCATGCGCAGCGCGCCCACGAGGTAGTTGGTCCAGGCCAGCTCGCCCTTGGGGCCGACCGCGATGTCGTCGGCCTGGCCCTCGGGGCCCTTGACCAGCACGCGGGCGGCACCGCTCTGGCGGTCGACCTCCCACAGGGTGTTGCCGACCACCGAGCCGGCCAGCAGTCGGCCCTTGCCGTCGATCGCGAGGCCGTGCACGCCGGCGAAGGACGAGGGCGCGACGATCGCCTCGGGCGGCGCCCAGCCGGTGGGACGGGTCGGCGGCGGCGCTGTGGTGGTGCAGGCGCCGAATGCGAGTGTGGCCGCCAGCAGGGCGCCGCTCAGGATGCGGTTCATGTCGTCTCCTCGTTGTGACCGGACCCTAACAGCGCAGGCCCGGTTTGCAGTCACGCATGAGACAAGCCGAGTCAGGCCCTGAAGCGCTTTCGGGTCAATCCCAGGGCGACCCAGTAGGCCGCCATCGTGTAGGCCACCAGCACCAGCGCATGCAGCCACCAGTCGGCCGGCCACTGGTCCATGAAGAGCGGCCGCACCAGCGCCACCGCATTGGACAGCGGCAGCCAGGCGGCGACCGCGCGCACCACGCCCGGCAGCTGCTCGAGCGGAAAGAAGACGCCCGACAGGAACATCATCGGGGTCATGAACAAGGTGAAGTAGTAGGTGAAGAAGTCGTAGCCCTTGGCCAGCGCATTGAAGATCAGCGCGATGCACGAGAAGGTGATGCCGACCCCGACCAGCACGAACCAGGCGACCACCAGCTTCGGGCTGTGGCTGATGCCCAGCGCCAGCATCACGAGCATGATCGCGGTGGTGGTGAAGATCGCCTTGAAGCCGGCCCACAGCATCTCGGCCAGCACCACGTCGTCGAGCCCGACCGGCGCGTTCATGATGCCGTCCCAGGTCTTTTGCACGTGCATGCGCGAGAAGGCCGAGTAGAGCGCCTCGAACGAGGCCGCGTTCATCGCGCTCATGCAGACCGAGCCGCTGGCCAGGAACAGGATGTACGGCACGGCGGTGCCGCCGACCTGCACCTCGCCGACCAGTGCGCCCATGCCGTAGCCGAAGGCCACCAGCCAGATCAGCGGCTCGGCGATGTTGCCGATCAGGCTCGGGATCGCCAGCTTGCGCCACACCAGCAGGTTGCGAAGGAACACCGGCCACCAGCGCATCGAGAGTTCGGGCGGGCGCCAGACCGAAGGCGCCGTGGCCACCGAGGAAGTGATCATTGCGTTAGAGCTCATCTAGCCGTCCTCGCGGATCTGGCGGCCTGTCAGCTTGAGGAACAGGTCCTCGAGATTGGCCGGCCGGTGGAAGGTGCGCAGGCCGCTGCGGTCGCCCAGGGCCGCCATCAGCCCGCGCGCATCCTGGGTGTAGAAGAACACGGTCTCGCCGCTGACCTCGACCCGGGCCGCGAAGTCCTTCAGCGGCGACTGCGCGAGTTCGAGCGCGCCGTCCCCGTACAACTCGACCACGTCGGGTTCTAGGTGCTCGGCGATCAGGTCGCGCGGGCGCCCTTCGGCGATCTTGCGGCCATGGTCGAGCACCAGCAGCCGCGAGCACAGGCGCTCGGCCTCGTCCATGAAGTGGGTCGTCAGCAGGATCGACTTGCCCTGCTGCAGCAGCACCTGCAGCCGCTCCCACATCAGGTGCCGCGCCTGCGGGTCGAGCCCGGTGGTGGGCTCGTCGAGCATCAGCAGCTTCGGATCGTTGACCAGCGCGCGCGCCAGCGACAGCCGCCTGCGCATGCCGCCCGAGAGCTCGCCCGGCTTGGCGTCGGCCTTGTGCGAGAGCGCGGCGAACTCGAGCAGTTGCGGGATGCGCGGCGCGATCTCGCGCCGGCGCATGCCGAAGTAGCGCGCATAGACCATCAGGTTCTCGGCGCAGCTGAAGTCGGGGTCGAGCGTGTCGAACTGGCTCACCACGCCCAGCTGCGCCTTGATGGCGCGCGCATCGCGCGGCATCGACAGGCCGCCGAGCGCCTCGATGCTGCCTTCGTCGGGCGCCGTCAGGCCGAGGCACATGCGGATGGTGGTGGTCTTGCCGGCGCCGTTGGGCCCGATCACGCCGAGGCATTCGCCCGGTGCGATCTCGAACGAGAGGTCGTCCACCACGGTGGCGGTGCCGTAGCGCTTGCGAAGGTGGCGGGCTTGGAAGAGGGGATGCGGCACGGCGGCATTGTGTCGCATGCGCCGCCGGGCCGGGTCAGAGCGCGAGGCCGTCGAACTCGGCCTTCATCCAGTCGATGAAGGCACGCGTGCGCGCGGGCAGCAGCCGGGCGTGCGGGTAGATCACGCTCACCGGCCGCGGCGGCGCCTCGAAGCCCTCGAGCAGGATCTCGAGCCGGCCCTGGGCCACCAGGGGCAGCACCTGGTAGGACAGGAACAAGCCGCAGCCCAGGCCCGCGGCGCAGGTCTCGATCGCCGGTGCGATGTGGTTGAACTCGATGTTGCCCTTGACCGCCACCGGCAGCGGCCGGCCGTTCTCGCGGAACATCCATTGCCCGGACGAGTTCGGCACCACGCACACGCAGTTGGCGCGCGCCAGATCGCGCGGATGCGCGGGGCGGCCGTTGGCGCGCAGCCAGTCCGGGCTCGCGACCACCACGCGGCGGATGCTGCCGAGCTGCTGGGCGACCAGCGAGGAGTCTTCCAGTGCGCTGATGCGGATGCCGACATCGACGCCCTCCTCGAGCAGGTTCACCGGGCGATCGTGCAGCAGCACGCTGCAGCGCATGCGCGCATGGCGCTGCAGGAAGCGCACGATGGCCGGCGCCACGTACATGTGGCCGAACAGCACCGGCGCCGTGACCGTGAGATGGCCGGCGGGCTCGGCCGCGTCGAGCGTGAGCGCGCGGTCGGCGGCGTCGGCGGCGGCCAGCACCTCGCGCGCACTGTGCAGGTAGCTGCGGCCCTCCTCGGTCAGCGAGATGCGGCGCGTGGTGCGGTGGATCAGGCGCACGCCCAGGTGCGTTTCGAGGGCGGCCAGCGCGCGCACCACCGCCGGCAGCGAGCTCCCCAGCGCATCCGCGGCCCGGGTCAGGCTGCCTTGGTCGGCGATCTGCACGAAGGTCTGCATGGCTTTGAGGCGGTCCATGGGTCGATTAAACCGGAAAACGCAGCAGTCAAATGCAGGCGACGCCATTACTTCGAGCGGGGGAACAAACAAGAATGGCGGCATCCCCCACCGATCCAGGAGAAGCCCATGACCGCACCCCGTCCCGCCGCACCCATCAAGGTCCACAGTTCGCCGATTTCCGGCCACTCGCACCGGGTCCGGCTGTTCCTCTCGCTGCTCGGCCTGCCTTTCGAGACCGTCGACGTCGATCTGGGGGCGGGCGCGCACAAGCGCCCCGACTTCCTGGAACGCAACGCCTTCGGCCAGGTGCCGGTGATCGAGGACGGCGAGGTCACCGTGTGCGACTCGAACGCGATCATGGTCTACCTCAACGAGCGCTATGCGGCCGACCCGGCGCGCTGGTATCCGCGCGATCCGCTCGCCGCGGCGCAGGTTCAGCGCTGGCTGTCGGTGGCCGCCGGCCAGCTCGCGGCCGGCCCGGCGGTGGCCCGGGTGATCGTGCTGTTCGGCCTGGCGCGGGACCCGGCCGAGGTGATCGCGCGCTCGCACGACTTGCTGCGCGTGATGGAGCGCGAACTGTCGCGGCGTCCGTTCCTTGCCGGAGAGTCCGCCACCCTGGCCGACATCGCCAACTACACCTACGTGGCCCATGCGCCGGAAGGCAATGTCTCGCTCGAGGCCTATCCGCAGGTGCGCGCCTGGCTGGCGCGGATCGAGGCGCTGCCGGGCTTCGTGCCGATGGCGGCCTCGCGCATCGGGCTGGCGTCATGAATGCCACCCTCACCCCCTGGCACGAGGGCGAACGCGCGATGCAGACGCTCGCTGGCGTGCGCGAGCGGATGGAGGCCTTCGGCGCCCGCGTGCTGCGCGACTACATGCCCGATCAGCACCGGGACTTCTTCGCCCAGCTGCCGTTCCTGGTCGTCGGCAGCCTGGATGCCGCTTCGCAGCCGTGGGCCAGCGTGCTGGCGGCGCCGCCGGGCTTCGCGCATTCGCCCGACCCGCGGTTGCTGCGAATCGACGCCTTGCCCGCGGAAGGCGATCCGCTGGCGCAGGCCCTGGCGCCCGACGCGCCGATCGGCCTGCTCGGCATCGAGCCGCACACGCGCCGGCGCAACCGCATGAACGGCGTGGTGGCGAGCGTCGATGGCGCCGGCTTCTCGGTCGACGTGCAGCAGAGCTTCGGCAACTGCCCCAAGTACATCCAGGCGCGCGAGCCGGTGTTCGTCGAGCGCGCGCCGGCGGCCGCGGCGCCCCATTGGACCGACCGCCTCGATGCCGCGGCGCGGCGGCTGATCGGCCAGGCCGACACCTTCTTCATCGCGACGGCACATCCGTCGGCCGGACGGGGCGGCGCGGCGCAGGGAGTGGACGTCTCGCACCGGGGCGGCCGACCGGGCTTCGTGCAGGTGAGCGGGGAAGGCACGCTGACAGCGCCCGACTTCGTCGGCAACGCGTTCTTCAACACGCTCGGCAACATCGCGGTGAATCCGCGCGCCGGACTGTTGTTCATCGACTTCGAACGCGGCGACCTGCTGCAACTCGCGGTCAGGGCGGAGGTGCTCTGGGACGGGCCGGAACTGGCCGCCTTCGCGGGCGCCGAGCGCCTGCTGCGGATGCAGGTGGTGTCGGTGCTGCACCGGCCGGCGGCACTGCCGCTGCGCTGGGGCCGCGCCGCGCCGTCGCCCTTTCTCGCGCCCACCGGGCGGTGGCCGGAAGCTGCTTGAGCCTCAGTGAAAGACGGGGATCCGCGCGTTGACCGACGGCCGATAGTGCCAGCCGCGCCGCAGCAGCGCATCGGTGTCGAGCCCCTCGGCCAGCAGCGCCTGGAGGCCGGCGGCCGCGAGGGTGCCGGCCAACGCCTGCCCCGGGCAGGCATGGCGGCCGTGGCCGAAACCCAGGCAGCGCCGGTCGGTCCGCATCAGTTCGAAAGTCGCGGGGGCGGGATTGAGCGCCGGGTCGCGGTTGGCGGCCGCCAGCACCAGCAGCACCGCGTCGCCCGGCGCCAGCGCCTGGCCGGCGACCGTGGTCGGCGCGGCGACGAAGCGCCGCGTGTTGTGGACCGCGGGGTCGTGCCGCGCGACCTCCGCCACCAACAAGGGCATCAGCGTCAGGCGGTCGCCGATCTTCCGGCGCAGGCCAGGTTCCCGCGCCAGCGCGGCGAGGCCGTTGCCCAGCAGTCCGGCCGTGGCCTCGCAGGTCTGCGACAGCAGGCCCACCAGGTTGGCGCGCAGCGCCCGCGACAGTGGCGCCGGCGCGTCGGCCTGTATGGTGGCGAGCAGGCTGCCGTGGCGGGCCGGCCGGGCAGCGACCAGCCCTTCGAAGCGGTCCATGAGCCGGGCCGCGGCGGCGCTCGCCGATGCCAGCTGGCCGTCGGTCGACAGGGGCGAGAGACAGGCGACGAAGTCGCGCGTCCATCGCGCGACCTGCGGCAGTTCGCCGTCGGCGAAGCCGAGCAGGTGCGCGACCGCGCTGACCGGCAGCGCGAAGGCCCGGTCGGCCAGCGTCATGGCGGGCATCGCTGCGGCGACGCGCAGCGTGGCGGCATGCGCCGCTTCGAGGTCGACGCCCGCCAGCGCGCGCTGCAGCAGCGGCTTGTGGGCCGTGTGCAGCGCGCCGTCGTTCATGCGGACCAGCAGGCCGAACAGCTCGCCGGCCGGCGTGCCCGCGATGCCGCGTGGCACCGCCTCGGCCACCGGCCGCACGCGCAGCGCATCGTTGGCGAAGATCTCATGCAGCACCTCGGCGCGGCTGGCGATCCAGAGCTTCAGCCTCGGGTCGAAGACCAGCGCCGGCCCGCTGCGCAGGCCGGCATACCAGGGGTAGGGGTTGCCGTGGGTCACGGCGGCGATCGCGTCGGGGGGCGGGGCCATGGAGTTCATGCCCCGCAGTCTGGACTTTTCATGCCGACACGCTTCGTCTACGATCGAAATATGGATGCCGCCTCCACCGCCGATTCCCATCTCTCGCGCCTGGCGAGCGCGATCGCCGAGCCCGCGCGCTCGCGCATGCTGTGCTGCCTCATGGACGGCCATGCCCGCACCGCGACCGAACTCGCCACCGTCGCCGAGGTCGCGCCGTCCACGGCCAGCGCGCACCTGGCGCGCCTCAAGGAGCAGCGGCTGGTCCATGCGGTGGCGCAGGGCAAGCACCGCTATTTCCGGCTCGCGGGTCCCGAGGTGGCCGCCGCGCTGGAGGGCCTGCTGGTGGTGGCCGGCGCGCCGCGCGGCGAGTTTCGCCCGACCACACCCAGCCGGCTGCGCGCCGCGCGCACCTGCTATGACCACATGGCCGGCAGCGCAGGGGTGGCGCTGCACGACAGCCTGCATGCCCAGGACTGGCTGCGGGCGACCTCGGAGGGCGGCGACTACGTGCTCACGCCGGCGGGTGCGATGGCGCTCGAGAGCCTGGGCCTGGACGTGGCGCAGGCCCGCGCCGCCCGACGCCGCTTCGCCTGTGCCTGCCTCGACTGGAGCGAGCGCCGGCCCCACCTGGGCGGTGCGCTGGGGGCGGCCTGCCTGCAGCTGTCGCTGCGCCGCGGCTGGGTGCGGCAGGACCTCGACGGCCGGGCGCTGGCCCTGACGCCCAAGGCCGCGCGCGAGATGCCGGAACTGTTCGGGCTGGCCTGAGCGTCCGGCCCCGTCGGCCTACTGGAAAGCCACTTCCGCGAAGCTGCGCAGCTTGCGGCTGTGCAGCCGGCTCGAGCCTTCCTGGCGCAGGATGTCGATCGCCGCCATGCCGATGCGCAGGTGCTGCTCGACCCGTTCGCGGTAGAACTGGTTCGCCATGCCCGGCAGCTTGATCTCGCCGTGCAGCGGCTTGTCGCTGACGCACAGCAGCGTGCCGTAGGGCACCCGGAAGCGGAAGCCGTTGGCCGCGATGGTGGCGCTTTCCATGTCGAGCGCGACCGCCCGGCTCTGGCTGAAGCGCCGCTGCGGCTGGTTGCCCGGCAGCAGCTCCCAGTTGCGGTTGTCGGTGCTGGCTACGGTGCCGGTGCGCATGATCTTCTTGAGTTCGGTGCCCTGGGTGCCGGTGACCTCGGCAACCGCCTTCTCGAGCGCCAGCTGGATCTCGGACAGCGCCGGGATCGGCACCCACAGCGGCAGCTCCTCGTCGAGCACGTGGTCCTCGCGCACATAGGCATGCGCGAGCACGTAGTCGCCGAGCTGCTGCCCCTGGCGCAGCCCGGCGCAGTGGCCGAGCATGACCCAGGCGTGCGGCCGCAGCACCGCCACGTGGTCGGTGATGGTCTTGGCGTTGGCCGGCCCGACGCCAATGTTCACCATGCTGATGCCGGTGCAGTCCTCGCGCACCAGGTGGTAGCCGGGCATCTGCGGCAGGCGCGGCGGCGGCGTGCCCTGCGAGCCGTCGAGCAGCTCGCCATACATCGAGCTCGAACCCGCCGCCAGTCCGCGGCGCCGCGTGATGACGTTGCCCGGCTCGATGAAGGCGATGTATTCGCTGTTCTCGTCGGTCATCGCCTCGTGGCCGAGGCGCACGAACTCGTCGATGTAGAACTGGTAGTTGGTGAACAGCACGAAGTTCTGGAACCACTCGGGCGCCGTGCCGCTGTAGTGGCGCAGCCGGTGCAGCGAGTAGTCGACCCGCGCCGCCGTGAAGAGCGACAGCGGCTGCGCCTCGCCGGCCTTGGCCTCGTAGGTGCCGTTGGCGATGCCGTCGTCCATCGCGCCGAGGTCGGGGAGGTCGAACACGTCGCGCATCAGCGCCCGCCGCTCGGCGCTCATGGTGCCCTCGATGTGGTCGTTCTCGGCGAAGGAGAAATGGATCGGGATCGGCTGCGTGCTGGTGCCGATCTCGAGTTCGACCTGGTGGTTCTCGAGCAGCAGGCGGAACTGGTCGCGGTAGTAGCGCGAGAACAGGTCGGGCCGGGTCAGCGTGGTCTCGAAGCGGCCGGGCCCGGAGACGAAGCCGTAGCTCAGCCCGGCATTGGCGGCCGGCGTGCGGCGCGAGACCGTATGGGTGTGCACCCGCACGAAGGGGTAGCAGGCCCGCACCCGGCCCGGCAGGCTCTCGCCGGCCACGAAGCGCAGCATCGCATCGCGCAGGTGCTGCAGGCCGCCGTTGTAGATCAGTCGGACTTGCGCCAGGGCGGCATCGGGATCGGTGAAGCGGGCGGGCGCGATGAAGGCGGGCATGTAGGGCATGAAGCCATTGTGGCTCAGCCCGGCATCGGTTCGCGCATCGTCACGAACTCCTCGGCCACCGTCGGATGGATGCCGATGGTGCTGTCGAACATCGCCTTGGTGGCGCCCGCGCGCATGGCCACCGCGAAGCCCTGCACGATCTCGCCGGCGTCGGGGCCGACCATGTGCAGGCCGACCACGCGGTCGCTGGCCTTGTCGACGATCAGCTTCATGAAGGTGCGCTCGGCGCTGCCGGAGAGCGTATGGCGCAGCGCGCGGAATTCGCTCGAGTACAGCGTCACCGCGCCGAACCTGGCGCGCGCGGCGGCCTCCGTGTAGCCGCAGGTGCCGATGTTCGGATGGGTGAAGACGGCGGTCGGCGTGTAGTAGTAGTCGAGCCGGCGCTTGCCGGTGCCGAACAGCGTGTCGACCACGGCCATCGCCTCGGCCAGTGCCACCGGCGTGAGCTGCTGCCGGGTCGAGACGTCGCCCACGGCGTAGACCGATGGCACCGAGCTGCGGTAGCGCGCGTCGACCTCGACCCGGCCCTGGGCGTCGAGCGCGATGCCGGCCGCCTCGAGGCCCATGCCCTGGGTGTTCGGAACCCGGCCGGTCGCGAACAGGATGTCGTCGGCCTCGACCCGCTGGCCGCGCGACAAGATCGCGCAGAGGCCGCTGTCCAGGCGGCGGATCGAGGCGATCTCGGCGTTGAAGCGGATGTCGACGCCGGCGCGGCGCATTTCCTTGGCCAGGAATTCGCGGATGTCCTCGTCGAAATCGTTCAGCAGATGCGCACTGCGCTGCAACTGCACCACCTCGGCGCCGAGGCCGTTGAAGATCGACGCGAACTCGCAGGCGATGTAGCCGCCGCCAACCACCAGCAGCCGCTTCGGGAAGGGGTCGAGGTCGAACATCGCATCGGAGACGACCACGTGCTCGCGGCCGGGAAGGTCGGGCACGAAGGGCATGCCGCCGGTCGCGATCAGCACGTGCTGGGCCGTGAAGCGGCGCTCGCCGACCTGGACCGTATGGGCATCCGCCAGTTGCGCCCAGCCCTGGACCAGGGTCGCGCCGGCGCCTTCGAGCAGGCTGCGGTAGACCTCGTTGAGGCGCTGGATCTCGCGCGCCCGGTTGCTTTTCAGGCGGTTCCAGTCGAAGCGCGGTTCGCCCAGGTCCCAGCCGAAGCCGGTCGCCTCCTCGAAGGCCTCGGCGTAGCCGGCGGCGTAGCTGTAGAGCTTCTTGGGAATGCAGCCGACGTTGACGCAGGTGCCGCCCAGTTCCGCGCATTCGGCCAGCGCCACGCGAGCACCGCGCTGGGCGGCCATGCGGGCGGCGCGCACGCCGCCGCTGCCGCCGCCGATGACGAACAGGTCGAAGTCGAATGTGCGCATGGGAACTCCTTCGCGCCGACTGTAGCCGGCGCGGGGCGTTCCTGCTGCGCGGGCTACGGGCGGTCCGGCTGTGGCTGTTGCTGGCCCGGAACGCCGCTGCGCTGCGGGCCGCGCGGCTCGCCAGGTCCCCGGGGCTGCTGCTGCATCTGCTGGGCGCGCTGCTGCACTTCCTGCGCCTGGCGCATCGCGTTGGCCTGTTGCGCCTGCTGGGCTTGCAGCATCTGCTGTTGCGCCTGCATCTGCTGCTGCTGCTGCGCGCGCTGGGCCTGCATCTGCTGCATCGCCTGCAGCTGCTGGGCCTGCGCCTGGGCCGCGCGTTGCTGCGCTTCCTGCTGCAGGTGCATGGCCTGCTGTTGAGCCTGTGCCTGTGCCTGTGCCTGGACTGCTCGCTGCTGGGCTTCGATCTGCTGCCGTTGCGCCTGTTGCGCCTGCTGCATCTGCAGGGCCTGCTGCTGTTGCAACTGCTGGGCCTGCTGCAGGCGCTGTGCCTGCAGTTGTTGTTGCTGTTGGGCCTGTGCCTGGGCCTGCGCCTGCGCCTGGGCGGCACGCTGCTGGGCTTCGATCTGCTGTCGTTGCGCCTGCTGCGCCTGCTGCTGTTGCAGTTGCTGTGCCTGCTGCATCTGCTGCGCCTGCACCTGTGCCTGCGCCGCGCGCTGCTGTTGTTGCTGCTGAAGCTGCGGAGCCTGCTGGAACTGCGGCGTCTGCTGCATCTGTTGTGCCTGCTGCAATTGCTGGAACTGCCGCAGTTGCAGCGCGGCCTGCGGCGGCGGCGGCGTGGCCGGGCGGCCGAAACCGCCATGGCCCCGGTCGCCCGTCGGCACCGGCGCGCCCATGCCGACCGGCACCCCCGTCAGCTGTGCGGGCGGCAGCCGGACCATGTCGCGCCGGCCGATCGGACCGCGACCGAAGGCGTCGGTGGGGACCACCGTGACGGCGCCGGGCAGCTGCTGGTTGGCGAAGCCGCCATTGCGCGCCGCCAGCTGCCGCTGGAAGGCGGCCCGGTTGGCCTCGTCGACATAGCGCTGGCTGGCGCGGTAGCCTGGTCGCCAGGGCTCGCCGGGCGCCAGCGGGAACCAGCCGACGCCGTGCCGGCCGTTGCCGATCGCGAGGTTGGCGCCGGCGGCACCGCCGACGAAGCCGACCAGCGCCGGCGCGTAGATCGGGCGCGCCTGCCGCGGCCCGGGCACCCAGCCCCAGCGCGGACCGATGCGCGCCCAGCGTCCGTAGTGGGCGGGCGCGAAGCCCCAGGGCGCAGCATCGATCCAGGTCCAGCCCCAGGGCGCCACCTCGACCCATTGGCCGTCGCGGTAGGGCGCCCAGTCGGCATCGACGTTGCGCGGATACCAGACGCTGCCGTAGCCCGGGTCGTTCTGCCAGTCGCCATAGGCGTCGAGCTGCTGGTAACCGACCACGTCGCGCGAGACGTAGCGCGCCGAGATCGACTGGTCCTCGATGCGGTCCCGCTCGGCCACCCAGCGATCGAAGCCGGTGCCGGCGCGCACCGGTGCGCCGCTCACGGCCTCGAGGTTGCGCCCCGCGGTGGTGAGCTGCTGCTGGGCGCCGAGGGCGACCGACTCGCCCCCTTCGCCGAACAGCGTCACCTGGCCGGCGGCCACGGCGACCCGGGTGGTGCCGGCCGCGGGGTCGGTCTCGATGCGATAGTCGCCCGGACTGTCGATCACCATGGCGAGGTTCGCGGTGTCGACCTCGATGCGCTGGCCCGCCAGGTCCTCGCGCACCCGCAGCTGCAGCCGGCCCTGGGCGGCGGTGATGCGGGCGGTGACGTCGTCGAGCTCGGACAGCGTGATGGCGGTCTGCTCGTCGAGGCGCAGCGCCGTGGCGCCCAGCGACAGCTCGGCGCGCGCATTGCGGTCGATCCAGAGGCGGTCGCCGGTGGTGATCGGGCGATTCGGGCCCAGCTCGAACCAGTCGTCGGCGCCCGCCGGCGAGAAGCTCACGGTGCCCTGCTGGTCGTTGAGGCGGCCGACCCGCCCGGGCGGGTCTGGCTGGGCGAAGGCCGGCAGCCCGGCCAGCAGCAGTGCCAGGCCGAGCAGCCAGCTGGCCGCGCGGCCGGAAAGGAGGGGGGTACGGTGCATCATCGAGGGCTTTCTTTCGTCTCTTTGCACTCAACGCACTACAGCGGATGCGCGACGGCATCCGCTTTGCAAAGCAACGAAATATTTCGCCCTTGAAGGCAACCGCGTGTAAGCCGAGCTTGCGGCCGGCTGCAGGTCGACCGCGCCTTCTCAGTGCGTGGCGGCGACTGCCACCTTCCGGTGGCTCAGGAAGAAGCGCAGCATTTCCGCGCTCGCATCCGGACCGGAAGGGTCGGTGTACGAGCCGCGCGCGCTGCCCCCGGACCAGGCGTGGCCGGCGCCGTGCAGCAGCCACTGCTCGACCGCCGCCAGGCCGTGCGCGTCCACATGCACGCGGCGGGTGTAGGCGCGGCCCTGCGCCGATCGTCCGTCCGACGCCTGCACTTGGGTGGCGGCGCCGTCCTGGGCCGCCAGCGCGGCCTGGACCACCGCCTCGCCGTTGCGGGCGTGGACGGTGCCGTCGGCATCGCCGTGGAAGACGATGGTGGGCACGCCCGGGCCGCCCGTCGCGTTCGATGCGGCCGCCGAGGGGCCGCTCTTCATCGCGGCCAAGGCCGACATCAGGTCGCTGGCCGCACCGCTGGGCAGCCCCGAGTGCACGCCGACCGCCGCGAAGAGGTCGGGATAGCTGCGCCCCAGGATGTCGGCCATCGCACCGCCGGCCGACAGGCCGGCGACGTAGACGCGATCGGGGTCCACGTCGTGGGCATCGATCACCGACTGGGTCAGCGCCGCCAGCAGGGCCGGCTCGCCGCGCCCGCGCTGCTGGTGCTGCGACTTGAACCAGTTCCAGCACTTCGAGGAGTTGGCATGCTGCGTCTGCGCCGGGTAGAGGACCAGGAATCCGTTCTCGCGCGCCAGCTGGTTCATCCGGGTGCCGGCAGCGAAGTCGTCGGGATTCTGGGTGCAGCCGTGCAGCATCACGACCAGCGGGCGAGGGCCCACGGCCTGCGTGCCGGGCACGAAGAGCTTGTAGGCGATGGGCCGGTGCTGGTGGGCGAACAGGCCGTCGCTCCACTGCTCGACGCCGGCTTCGCGCGCCGGTGGCGGCGGCGCTGGCGGTGTTTCGGGAGTGGGCGCAGTTGCCGGCGCGGTTGCAGGCTCGACGAAGCGAGCCTCGACATCGATGACCCGGGCTTCGTCGTTCGCCGCCGGGGTGGCGGTGGTCCGGTCGGTGGCGCGGGTGCCTTCATCGGCGGCGCCGCCCAGGGCGCGCTGGATCGCCCGGGTCGCCTCCTGCAGCTGGCCGACCTGGGTCAGTCGGGTGGCCTTGCGCATCAGTCGTTCGAACAGGGGATTCATGGGGAGCCTTGGAGAGTAAAAAACAGGAGAGGGCATCAACGCAGACGATCGGCCAGTGCGGCCTTGACCGCGGCGCTCGCATGCAGGGCGCCGAGCACCGTGACGGACCCGATGGTCTCGAGCGCCAGCTCGGGCGTGACGTCGGCCGAGATCGTGGCCAGTCCGAGCACGCGGATCTCGAGCTTCTCGCCGGCGCGGCGCACGGCCTCGAGGTCGGCGGCGCTGAACTGCTGCAGCCCGAGCACCAGCATCTTGCGGGCCACCACCTGCTTCAGCGCCTCGCCGTGGGCGGTCAGCTGGTTGCGGATCGCGGTGCGGATGAAATCGGTGCGATTCGAATAGAAGCCCTCGGCCACCAGCAGGTCGACCTGGCCGAGGTCGACGTAGCCGAGGTTGATGGTGATCTTCTCGGCCTCGGGCAATTTGGGCCGGGTGGCCGGAAGAGGGGTCTGGATTTGCATGGCGCCATCCTACCACCATCCGTGTGGATGGTGTTGGGATGGTAAATCCATGTTCTCGATTTGGTGAAGAATCCGGTTATGACTGATTCCGACCGCTCTTCCCCCACCGTCGCCACCGGCCGCGACGACATTCGCCCGGCCGCCGGCTACGCGGGCGACGTGACCCCTGAACTGGCTGCGCAATGGGTTGCCCGCGGCGACGCCGTGCTGGTCGACGTGCGGAGCGACGCCGAACGCGAATGGGTCGGCTACGTGCCGGGCGGGGTGGGACTGGCGTGGAAGCAGTGGCCGGGCATGGCGCTCAATCCCGGCTTTGACGACGGCCTGAGGGCGGCCGTGCCGGCGGGCCTCAAGGCGGTGATGCTGTGCCGCAGCGGCGTACGCTCGGTGGCGGCCGCCAGGCGCGCCACCGAACTCGGCATCGAGGCCTACAACATCCTCGAAGGCTTCGAAGGCAATCCCGACGAGGAGGGCCACCGCGGCCGCCAGGGCGGCTGGCGCTTTCGCGGCCTGCCCTGGAAACAAAGCTGAGGCCGCACCGGTCGGGCCGGCGCGGCCCTTGCGAACTCAGAGCTTCGGGATCCGCAGTTTCTGGCCCGGATAGATCTTGTCCGGGTGGCTCAGCATCGGCTTGTTGGCCTCGAAGATCGCGTTGTACTTGTTGGCATCGCCGTAGTACTTCTTGGAAATCGCCGACAGCGTGTCACCGCGAACCACGTCGTGGTACTGCGCCGGGTCGGCAGCGGGCGCGACCAGGTTGTTGTCGACCTGCGTGACGTTGGCCACGTTGCCGGCGGCGAGCGAGGCCTTCTCGCTGGCTTCCTGCGAAGGCGCATTGCCCGACAGCGTCACGACCCCGCTGGTCGCGACATAGGTGACCGCGAGATCGGTCAGGCCCAGGTTCTGGGTCTCGATGTAGGTCTTGATGGCGGCCGCGGCGGCCGCATCCTTGTCCGGCTCGGCTGCGTGCGCGGACGACCCGCCGAACAGCTTCTCCCCAGCCTCCTTGATGAAACTCAGCAAACCCATGATTTTCTCCTTCTGCCTTGGTGGATCGGACGGACCACTTTAACGGCGGAAGATGGCGCTTTCGCGTAGGCCGCGGTCGCAATGTGCAAGCGGCCGTAAGCACAACTCGCAATAATGCCGCGCATGGCATTCCTCGCGATCGACATCGGCAACACCCGCCTCAAGTGGTCCCTCTACGATGCGGCGCGGCCCGGCGCCGTGCCGATCGCGCATGGCGCCGAGTTCCTCGACCACATCGAGCGGCTGGCCGAGGGCCCGTGGGCCGACCTGCCGCCGCCCGATTCGATGCTCGGCTGCGTGGTCGCCGGCGATGCGGTGCGGCGCCGGGCCGAGGAGCAGCTGGTGGAGCGTTTCGAGTGCTCGCCGCGCTGGGTGGTGTCGAGCCAGGCCGAGGCCGGCATCGTCAATGGCTACGACCACCCGACCCGGCTGGGTGCCGACCGCTGGGTCGCCATGATCGGCGCGCGCCACCGGATGATGACGCAGGGCGCACCGCGGCCGATGGTGGTCGTGATGATCGGCACCGCGGTGACGGTCGAGGCGGTGGACGTGCACGGCAAGTTTCTGGGCGGCCTGATCCTGCCCGGCCACGGCATCATGCTGCGCGCGCTCGAGTCCGGCACTGCCGGGCTGCATGTGCCGACCGGCGAGGTGCGCGAATTCCCGACCAACACCAGCGACGCCCTGACCAGCGGCGGCACCTACGCGATCGCGGGCGCGGTGGAGCGCATGGTGCAGCACGTGCGGGCCCATTGCGGTGCCGAGCCGGCCTGCTACATGACCGGCGGCGCGGGCTGGAAGATGGCGCCGAGCATGAACGGCGATTTCGAGCTGGTCGACAGCCTGATCATGGATGGCCTCCTGGTCATCGCGCAGGAGCGGATGCTGGCCGGCTGAATGTGGCCCCCACGCTCCCTCACTGCGTGTGGTCGCTGCCCCCCGAGGGGGCCGCAGGCCGCCTTGGGGCGGCCCGGCGCCGGCCTGGGTGGCCCCCACGCTCCCTCRCTKCGTGTGGTCGCTGCCCCCCGAGGGGGCCGCAGGCCGCCTTGGGGCGGCCCGGCGCCGGCCTGGGTGCCCCCCACGCTCCCTCACTGCGTGTGGTCGCTGCCCCCCGAGGGGGCCGCAGGCCGCCTTGGGGCGGCCCGGCGCCGGCCTGAACCGCTCAGCCCTTCCAGAGCTGCGTGGCGGTGTGGATCAACAGCCCCACCAGCCCGCCGACCAGCGTGCCGTTGACCCGGATGAACTGCAGGTCGCGGCCGATGTTGCGCTCGAGCTCAACGGTCATCTCGTCGGCGTTCCACTCGGCCACGCGCTCCACGATGTAGCGCCGGATGTCCTCGCGGTAGCGCTCGATCGCCCGCGGCGCGGCGTCCACGATCTGCTCGTTGATCCAGCGCCGCATCGCCTCGTCAGCCGAGAGCCGTGCGCCGAGCGTGCCGGTCATCGCGACCAGCCGCTGCCGGATGCTGGAGTCGCTCTTCGCGAGGTCGTCGTGCAGCCAGGCGAGCAGTTCGCTCCACAGCCCGTGCAGGTAGTCGCCGAGTGCCGGATGGGCCTGCAGATCGGCCCGGAGCGCCTCGCCGCGGCGCTGGAATTCGGGGTCGGTCTTGAGCCGCTCGACGAAGCCGGTCATGTAGGCGTCGAAGCGCAGCCGCAGCGGATGCGCCGGCTCGGCCGCCATCTCGCCCAGGGTGTGGACTGCCGCGGCCACGATCTTGCGCGTCGCCAGCCGGGCCGCCATCTGGTCCAGGCCGACATAGCGCAGGGTCTTGATCTCGCGCGCGATCGCCTCGGTGATGCGCTCCTGCATCTCCTCGCCCTCGACCACGGCCGTGACCTGGCGCAGCACGTCGTCGAGCAGCGCATGATGGCGCCCGCCCGCGGTCAGCGCATCGAGCGCCTGGCCGGCCAGCCGGGCCAGGTCGACCTGCGCCAGCCCGGCCGCCGCCATCCGGCCGAGGAAGTCGCGCACCCTCGTGTCGTCGAAGGCCGTCAGGCCGTAGCGCACCGCCGCCACCAGGTGGCCGCCGAGCTTGTCGGCGCTCTCGGGCCGCGAGAGCCAGTCCGCCAGGCGGGCGGCCGGATCGAGCTGCGCCAGCTTGGCCAGCACCTGCGGCGTGCTCAGGAAGTTGTTGCAGATGAAGCCGGCGAGCCGGGCCCCGATGCGGTCCTTGTTGGCCGGGATGATCGCGGTGTGCGGGATCGGCAGGCCGAGCGGATGGCGGAACAGCGCCACCACCGCGAACCAGTCGGCGATGGCGCCGACCATCGCCGCCTCGGCGAAGGCCGCCACGTAGCCCCAGGCCGGATGGCGGGCCTCCAGGGCCGTCGCCAACGCATAGAGCAGCGCGGCAGCGCCCAGCAGGGCCAGCGCGATGCGTTTCATGCCGTGGGCCGGGTCAGCGGATCTCCTTGGCCGCCGCCAGCCCCTGCAGGAACTGCTCGCAGCGCGCCAGCTGCTCCAGCGTGACGTACTCGTCGGGCTGGTGCGCCTGGGTGATGCTGCCCGGGCCGCAGACCACGGTCGGGATGCCGGCGTTCTTGAACAGGCCGGCCTCGGTGCCGAAGGCCACCAGCGTGGTCCGCGACTCCTTCGCGAGGCGCTGCGCGAGCCGGGTCACGGGCTCGTCGGCGGAGCTCAGGAAGCTCGGGATCTCGCAGATGGTCTCGAAGCTGAAGCCGGCATCGGGCGCGACCTTCTTCATCGCGACTTCGGTGCGGCTGGCGTAGTCGGCGACTTCCTTCTGCATCCGCGCCGCGTCGGCGGTCGGCAGGTTGCGGAACTCGTAGCGGAACTCGGCGTCGCGCGGCACCACGTTGTCGGCGATGCCGCCGTGGAACTGGCCCACGCTGGCGGTGCTGAAGGGGACGTCGAAGCCCTCGTAGCGCCGCTCGTCGCGCTCGAAGCCCTCGGCCATGTCGCGCAGCTTGCCGACCACCCGCGCCGCCATCTCGATCGCATTGACCGACTGCGGCGTCAGCGACGAATGCGCCTCCTTGCCGCGCACGCAGCACTTGTAGCGGTAGACGCCCTTGTGCGCGATCGCCGGGATCATCAGCGTGGGCTCGCCGATGATGCAGGCCAGCGGCTTGATGCCCTGGTCCTTCATGTCGGCGATCAGCTCCCGGACGCCGAAGCAGCCGACTTCCTCGTCGTAGCTGAAGGCGAAGTGGACCGCGAACGGCGAGTCGCTCTCGATGAAGCGCTCGGCATTGGCCAGGGCGATCGCGATGAAGCTCTTCATGTCGGCGGCGCCGCGGCCATAGAGGCGCGGCTCGACCCGTGCCGATTCGGCATCGGCGTCGTCGGCCGGCCAGTCCTGCACGATAGCCGACAGCGGGTCGACGCTCCAGTCCTGGCCGTCCCAGGGCACGGTGTCGGTGTGGCCGGAGACGATCACGCCGGCCTTCTTGCCGGCGCCCAGCGTGGCGAACAGGTTGGCCTTGGTCTTGTCGGCGTTGTAGGTGAGCCGGCTGCGCACGCCGAGGCCAGCCAGGTGGTCGCGCGCGAAATCGATCAGCTCGAGATTGCTGTTGGCGCTGACGGTGTTCATGCGCACCAGCGTCTGCGCGAGTTCGAGGCTGCGGGGGGAAAGCACGTGTGACATGCGGGCCATTGTCCGGGAAGTTGGCGCCGTGGTGCCGCGGCCGCCGAAGTGTCATGGCCGTGCGGTAGGCTGGAGCGTTAAATCCTTCCCGGAGACCCGACATGACGCCAAGCAAGACCCCGATCGCCGCCGCCCTGGCTGCGGCACTCTGCCTCGCAGGCTGCAGCGCGCCGGGGGGCGGTGCCACCGCCCGCCTGCCCACGCTGGACGGCCAGCCGCCCCTGGTCGTCGCGCACCGGGGCGCCTCGGGCTACCTGCCGGAGGAGACCCTGGAGGCCTACGCCCGCGCCATCGACCTGGGCGCCGACTACATCGAGATGGACCTGGTCTCGACCCGCGACGGGGTGCTGATCACCCGCCACGATCCCAACCTGGCGATCAGCACCGACGTCGCCAGCCGGCCCGAATTCGCGGCCCGCAAGAAGACGATCCAGGTCGACGGCGAGACCCAGACCGGCTGGTTCAGCAACGATTTCACCCTGGCCGAGATCCAGCGGCTGGGCGCCATCTCGACCGATGCCGAGCGGCCGCAGCAGTTCAACGGCCAGTACAAGGTGCCGACCTTCCAGCAGGTGATCGACCTCGCCAAGGCCAAGTCGCGCGAGACCGGCCGCACCATCGGCATCTACCCAGAGACCAAGAATCCGACCTACTTCCGCGACCTCGGCCTGCCGCTGGAGGACAAGCTGATCGCGATGCTCGAGGCCGCCGGCTGGAACAGCCGTGGCGCCCCGGTCTTCGTGCAGTCCTTCGAGCCCGGCAGCCTCAAGTACATGAAGGGCAAGGGCCTGAAGACGAAGACGGTGCAGTTGATCGACGGCGACGGCATCGACCTGAAGACCGGCGCCATGACCTACGCGGTGCCGGTCGATCGCCCCTACGAATGGACCAAGGCCGGCGACCGCCGCAACTTCGACGTCATGGTGACGCCGGCCGGCCTGGCCGAGATCAAGACCTATGCCGACGGCATCGGGCCGTGGAAGCGCTACATCGTCAGCACCAAGGGCACGATCGGCGCCGACGGCAAGCCCGTCGACGTCAACCGCGACGGCAAGATCAACGACGCCGACGCGGTGTCGACAGCGCCGACCACGCTGGTCGCGGACGCCCACAAGGCCGGGCTGTTCGTGCACCCGTTCACCTTCCGCAACGAGTCGCGGCGGCTGGCCAGCGACTACAAGGGCGATCCGGCGAACGAATACATCGTCTTCTACCGGCTCGGCGTGGACGGCGTCTTCACCGATTTCACCGACACCGCGCTGGCGGCGCGCGGCGCCTGGGTGAAGGACATGGGGCGCTGAGGCGAAGGGGGCACGATCTTTGCGGGCGCTCCCCGCAAAGCCTAGACTCTTGCCCATGAAACTCATCGATTCCCTCGTCACCCAGGCGGCCGGCATCGCCGCGGTCCGACGCGACCTGCATGCCCATCCCGAACTCTGCTTCGAAGAAGTGCGCACCGCCGACGTGGTGGCGGCCAAGCTGACCGAGTGGGGGATTCCGATCCACCGCGGGCTCGGCACCACCGGGGTGGTCGGCATCGTCAAGAACGGCACCAGCGAGCGCGCCGTCGGCCTGCGCGCCGACATGGACGCGCTGCCGGTGACCGAACTCAACACCTTCGAGCACGCCAGCCAGCACCACGGCAAGATGCACGCCTGCGGCCACGACGGCCACACCGCGATGCTGCTGGCGGCGGCGCAGCACCTGGCGAAGCACCGCAACTTCGACGGCACGGTCTACCTGATCTTCCAGCCGGCCGAGGAGGGCGGCGGCGGCGCCCGCGAGATGATCAAGGAGGGCCTGTTCGAGCAGTTCCCGATGGAGGCGGTGTTCGGCATGCACAACTGGCCCGGCATGAAGGCCGGCCAGTTCGCGGTCAGCCCCGGGCCGGCCATGGCCTCGAGCAACGAGTTCACCATCAGGATCACGGGCAAGGGCGGCCATGCGGCGCTGCCGCACACCGGCATCGACCCGGTGCCGGTGGCCTGCGAGATGGTGCAGGCCTTCCAGACCATCATCACGCGCAACAAGAAGCCGACCGATCCCGGCGTGATCTCGGTCACGATGATCCACGGCGGCGAGGCCAGCAACGTGATCCCCGACAGCTGCGAGATCAAGGGCACGGTGCGCACCTTCTCGCTCGAGGTGCTGGACCTGATCGAGTCGCGCATGAAGACCGTGGCCGAACATGTCTGCGCGGCCCACGAGGCCGAGTGCGACTTCCGCTTCCACCGCAACTACCCGCCGACCATCAACTCGGCCGCCGAGGCCAACTTCGCCCGCCGCGTGATGGCCGGCATCGTCGGCGCCGACAACGTGCTGGTGCAGGAGCCGGCCATGACCGCCGAGGACTTCGCCTTCATGCTGCTGGCCAGGCCGGGCGCCTATGCCTTCATCGGCAACGGCGACGGCAGCCATCGCGCGATGCACCACGGCGGCGGACCGTGCCTGCTGCACAACGCGAGCTACGACTTCAACGACGACCTGATCCCGCTCGGCGCCACCTGCTGGGTGCAGCTGGCCGAACAGTTCCTCAACGGCCCGAAGCTGGCGGAAGGGAGCGCGGCATGATCGGCATCGCAGAAGCCTTCTCCGCGCGCTATGCGCAGGCCCGCCAGAAGTTCCTGCAGGGCTGCGACAGCGCCGGCCTCGCGGTGCGCTCGCATGTCCACCCGCTGAAGGGACGCGACGGCGAGGAGCTCGCGATGGACGTCGCGCTCGATGGCGACCCGCAGGCCGAGCGCATGCTGATCGTCACCAGCGCCTGCCATGGCGTCGAGGGCCACTGCGGCAGCGGCGTGCAGGTGTTCGCCCTGCATGACTCCGAGTGGCGCGAGAAGGCCAGGGCGCAGGGCGTGGCCGTGCTGTACGTCCATGCGCTCAACCCGCACGGGTTCTCGCACGGCCGCCGCGTGACCCACGAGAACTGCGACCTGAACCGCAACTTCTTCGATTTCGCCAAGCCGCTGCCGGTCAACAAGGACTATGCGGAAATCCACGCGCTGCTGCTGCCCGAACAATGGCCGCCGACCGCGGCCAACGAGGCCGCCCTCGGCGCCTGGATCGAGAAGAACGGTCCCACCGCCTACCAGGCGGCCGTGACCCGCGGCCAGTACCAGTTCGACGACGGACTGTTCTTCGGCGGCAAGGCGCCGACCTGGAGCAACGACACGCTGCGCAAGGTTCTGCGCACGCAGGTGCAGGCGGCCCGCCGGCTGGCCTGGATCGACCTCCACACGGGGCTAGGCCCGAACGGCCTCGGCGAGCGGATCTTTTCCTGCCGCGACGACAAGGCCGCCTATGCGCGCGCCAACGCGTGGTGGGGCACGCCGGCGGCGCCGGTGACATCGATCTACGACGGCTCCTCGACCTCGGCCTTCCTGACCGGCCTGATGTGGAGTTCGATCTACGAGGAATGCCCCGAGGCCGAGTACACCGGCATCGCGCTCGAATACGGCACGGTGCCGGTGATGCAGGTGGTGGGCGCGCTCAGGGCCGACCACTGGCTGCACAAGCACCCCGAAGCGCCGCCCGAACTGGCCGCTTCGATCCGGGCCCAGATGCTGGAGGCCTTCTACACCGACACCGACGGCTGGCGCGGCCAGATCATCAGCCAGGCCAGGCAGGCGATGTTCCAGGCGGTGGATGGGCTCGCGAGCTAAGTCCTTATCCGGCCATCGCCGGTGAGCATCGACAGTTCGACGAACTTCGACGCCACGTGGTTGCGCGGCGAGAACGAGACCTCGAAGCCGCCGAACTGCTGCCGATCGATGCTCTCCAGACCGGCGATCAGGCTGTCGCGCGTCACCTTGCCGGGCGCCCGGCGCAGCCCCTCGACCAGCACCTTGGCAGCGATATAGCCTTCCAGGCTCGAGAAGTTGGCCTTGGTGGCGCCGCCGCTCTTGCGCTGGGCCTCGTTGAATTCGCGTGTGATGGCGTTCGCCGCGTTGTAGGGCGAAGGCACGACCTGCGTCACGACCACGCCGGCGCCGTCCTTGCCGAGCTCGTCCGACAGCGCCTGCGTGCCGACGAAGGACACGTTGAAGAAGGTGCCGCCGTAGCCTGCCTTGCGGGCTTCGCGGATGAAGGCGGCGCATGACTTGTAGGCGCTGACCTGGACCACGGCGTCCGGCTTCGCGGCGGCGATGGTCCTCACCGCGGCGGCGACATCCACAGAGTTGCGCTCGACCGTGGCGAGCGCGGTCGGCTTCAGGTCGAGCTGGGCCAGCGCCAGGGTCACGCCGTCGAGCCCGGCCTTGCCGTAGGCGTCGTTCTGGTAGAAGACCGCGATCTTCTTGAGGCCCAGGTGGGTGAGCTGCTTGACGATCAGCGCGGTCTCGTCGTTGTACGAGGCGCGCAGGTGGAAGACGTTCCTGTGGAAGGGCTCACGCAACGCCATCGCGCCGGTGAAGGGGGCGATGAACGGCACTTTCGCGTTGACCGCCAGCGGCAGTGCCGCCAGGCTGGTCGGCGTGCCGATGTAGCCGAACAGCGCGAAGGCCTCCTCGTCGATCAGCTTCCTGGTGTTGGCCGCGCAGCGGTCGGGCTCGTAGCCGTCGTCCAGGAACTTGATCTGGACGTCGCGATGGCCGGGCTGCGCGTTGTACTGGTCGAGGTAGAGCTTGGCGCCTTCGTAGAACTGGATGCCCAGCTGGGCGGCCGGCCCGGTGAAGGGGGCGGACTGGCCGAGGATGATCGGCGTCTCGCTCTGCGCCCGCGCCGGCTGGAAGCCGGCCAGCGCCGCGGCGCCCGTGGCGATTGAAAATTGTCTGCGGCTGATCATCGTGAATACCCCTTTGCGCGTGTTCGCATCGTTCAAACTAGACTTGCGGGTTGGTCTTCGCTCCGGTCGAACAATGACTTCCCCCACCCCCTCGAATTCAGTGACCCAGGTGCTCGGCGCCTGCCCGCACGACTGCCCCGATACCTGTGCCCTCGTGACCACCGTGCAGGACGGCGTGGCCGTCAAGCTGCAAGGCAATCCCGAGCACCGGCACACCGCCGGCGTGCTCTGCACCAAGGTCTCGCGCTACATCGAGCGCAACGACCACCCCGAGCGCCTGGTCCAGCCGATGAAGCGCGCTGGGCCCAAGGGCAGCGGCCGCTTCGAGCCGGTGAGCTGGGACGCGGCGCTCGACGACATCGCTTCCCGCCTGAATGTATTGAAAGGTAACAATCCCCAAGGGATTCTCCCCTACAGTTACGCCGGAACGATGGGTCTTGTGCAGGGTGAGTCGATGGATCGTCGTTTTTTCCACAAGCTCGGGGCGTCGCTGCTGGACCGCACGATCTGCTCGACCGCTGGGGGTGAAGCCTTAAGTTTTACTTTGGGTGGCAAGGTGGGCATGCGGGTCGAATTCTTTGCCGAAGCCCGCCTGATCCTGATCTGGGGCAGCAACTCGATCGCCAGCAACCTGCATTTCTGGCGCCATGCGCAGGCCGCGAAACGGGCCGGCGCGCGGCTGGTGTGCATCGATCCGCGCAAGACCGAGACCGCCGACAAGTGCGACGAGCACGTGGCGCTGCTGCCGGGCACCGACGCCGCGCTGGCGCTGGCGCTCATGCACGAGCTGATCGTGAACGACTGGCTCGACCACGACTACATCCAGCGCCACACCATCGGCTGGGACAAGCTGCGCGCGCGTGCGCTCCAGTGGCCGCCGGCCCGCGCCGCCGCGGTCTGCGGCGTGCCGGAGGCACAGATCGTGGCGCTGGCGCGCGCCTACGGCACCACCCGGCCGGCCGCGATCCGGCTCAACTACGGCATGCAGCGGGTGCGCGGCGGCGGCAATGCGGCGCGCGCCGTGGCCTGCCTCCCGGCGCTGGTCGGCGCCTGGCGCGAGCGGGCCGGCGGGCTGCTGCTGAGCAGCTCCGGCCAGTACCCCGTGAATCGGGCGGCCCTGCAGCGGCCCGACCTGCTGGCGGGGCGCCGGCCGCGGACCATCAACATGAGCACCATCGGCGACGCGCTGACCGACACGGCGAATCCGGTCGAGGCGCTGATCGTCTACAACAGCAACCCGGTCGCGGTCGCGCCCGACTCGGGCAAGGTGGTGGCCGGCTTCGCGCGCGAGGATCTCTTCACGGTGGTGCTGGAGCAGTTCCAGACCGACACCGCCGACTATGCCGACTACCTGCTGCCCGCCACCACGCAGCTCGAGCATTGGGACATCCACACCAGCTACGGCCACACCGACGTGCTGCTGAACCAGCCGGCCGTCGCGCCGCGCGGCCAGGCCCGTAGCAACACCTGGGTCTTCCGCGAACTGGCGCGCCGGATGGGCTTCGACGAGCCGTGTTTCTCCGACGGCGACGAGGCCGTCTGCCGCAGCGCCTTCGCGCCCGAGGTGGTCGACTTCGGGGAATTGCAGGCGCAGGGCTTCGCGACGCTGAAGCTGCCGGACGCGCCCTTTGCCGAAGGCAACTTCCCGACCGCCTCCGGGCGTTGCGAGTTCTTCAGCGAAGCGCTGGCGGCAATGGGCCAGGACGGGCTGCCCGACCACCTGCCCAACCACGAGGCCTTCGGCAGCTCGACCGAGTTCCCGCTGGCGATGATCTCGCCGCCGGCGCGCAACTTCCTCAACTCGAGCTTCGTCAACGTGCGCAGCCTGCGCGCGATCGAGGGCGAGCCGCTGCTCGAGATCCACGCCGCCGACGCGGCCGCGCGCGGCATCGCCGACGGCGCCACGGTGCGCATCTTCAACCAGCGCGGCGAGCACCGCTGCCGCGCCGAGATCTCGCGCCGCGCCCGGCCCGGCGTGGTGCATGGCCTGGGCATCTGGTGGCGCAAGCTCGGGCTCGACGGCACCAATGTCAACCAGCTCACCAGCCAGCGGCTGACCGACATCGGGCGCGGGCCCACGTTCTACGACTGCCTGGTCGAGGTCGAAGCCGTCGCGGTGCCGGAGCCGGCCGCGTCATGAAGGTGACCGAGTGAGGCCAGGCAGGCGCGGCGCGGCAGCGCTGGCGGTACTCGCCGCGTCGGCGCTGCTGGCGGGCTGTGCCGACCTCGGCTACTACTGGCAGTCGGCCAGCGGGCACCTGGGTCTGATGCGCGCCGCCCGGCCGGTGCCCGAGTGGCTCGACGATCCGGCCACGTCGGAGGCGCTCAAGACCAAGCTGGCGCTGACGCAGCGCATCCGCCAGTTCGCGGTGGCCGAACTCGGTCTGCCCGACAACGACAGCTACAAGTCCTATGCCGACCTGCACCGCAACGCAGCGCTGTGGAACGTGGTCGCCGCACCGCCGCACGCACTGACCCTGAAGACCTGGTGCTTCCCGGTGGCGGGCTGCGTCGGCTACCGCGGCTACTACGACGAGGCCGCCGCCAATGCCGAGGCCGCCGCCCAGCAGTCGCAGGGCCTGGAGACCGCCGTCTACCCGGTGCCGGCGTACTCGACACTGGGCTGGATGAACTGGGCCGGCGGCGATCCGTTGCTGTCCACCTTCATCGGCTATCCGGAAGGCGAACTGGCCCGGCTGGTGTTCCACGAACTCGCACACC
Organism: Variovorax sp. 10N432; assembly: GCF_056394465.1. Taxonomy (NCBI): domain Bacteria; kingdom Pseudomonadati; phylum Pseudomonadota; class Betaproteobacteria; order Burkholderiales; family Comamonadaceae; genus Variovorax; species Variovorax sp. 10N432. The sequence continues at coordinate 145,097 of NZ_JBFTHX010000012.1, read as the reverse complement.
AGGTGCTGTACGTGCCCGACGACACCATGTTCAACGAGTCCTTCGCGACCGCGGTGGAACGCATCGGCGGGGCCCGATGGCTGCGCACGCATGCGAGCGAGGCGGCGCGGCTCGACTACGCGCAGTTCGATGGCCGCCGCCAGCAGTTTCGCGCGCTCACGGCCGAAACGCGGCGGGCGCTGGAGGCGGTCTACGGCTCGCCCGCGGCCAAGGCGCAGGACTGGCCGGCGGTCGACGCCATGAAGGCCGACGCGATGGCCGATTTCCGGCAACGCTACGCGAAGCTGCGCGAAGGCTGGACCGGTCCGCGGCAGGGCGTCTACGACGGCTGGGTCGCGCGGGCCAACAACGCGATGTTCGGCGCCCAGGCCGCCTACGACGAGCTGGTGCCGGGCTTCGAGGCCCTGTTCGAGCGCGAAGGCGAAGACTGGCCGCGCTTTTACGCGGCGGTCAAGCGGCTGGCCGAAATGCCCAAGGCCGAGCGCCGTCAGGCGCTGCGGACCGAGGCCGCGCCAGCGACGGCGGGCGCCCCGACAAATCAACAACAACAGCAAGGAGGCCGAGGTGGCTGACATCGTGATCGAACGCGCCCACCAACTCGGCCTGGCCGGTGCCCGGGAGGTCGCGCACCGGTGGATGCGCAAAGCCGAGAAGGCGTACGGCCTGGAGTGCCGCTATGTCGAAGGGGCGGATGGCGACCAGGCGGCATTCACCCGCGAAGGGGTCGATGGCCGGGTCGAGGTCGGCGCCGACCGCCTCCGGCTCGAGGCCACGCTGGGTTTCCTGTTCGCGGCCTTCAGCGGGCAGATCGAGCAGCGGCTCGCCAGCAGCCTCGACGAATTGCTGGCCGGCGCGGCACCGGCCTGAGCCGGGCGCCGTTCAGCGCAGCGACTCGATCAGGTCGATGTACTGCTGCTTCGCCTCGTCGGCGCTCAGTCCCTTGCGTGCGGTCCAGGCGTCCCACTTGGCGCGCGCCACGATGTCGCTGAAGCTGGGCTTTTTCTCGGCGTTGTCGCCGGCCGTCGCCTGCTTGAATAGGCCGTAGATCTTCAGCAGGGTGGGGTTGTCCGGGCGCTCGGCGAGCAGCTTGGAGTTGGCTTGGGCGGATTCGAACAGTGCGTTCAGGTCGGACATGAAAGATAGGGGCGTGATGAAGAACGAAGCGCGATCTTAAGTGACGGCGCCGTTGAGATAGATCAATCGATCAATCCGGCCCGCGCCAGCTCGACATCGAGCCGCTCCCGCGCGTCGGCCGGTTCGAGGTGGGCCGCGCGCTCGTAGAGCCGGGTGGCGTCGGGCATGCGCGAATCGCCGTGCAGCATCAGCAGGCCGCGGGCGTATTCGATCAGCGCGCTGGCCGAGTGGGGGTTGAGCTGGAGCCCGCGCTCGAACAGCGAGACTGCGGCGTCGGCGCGCACGCCGTAGGTCATGCGGCCCACCAGCGAGCCGACTTTGTCGATCACCTCGGCGTGAAAGGCCGCCAGCGCCACGTGGGCGTCGGCGTGCTGCGGCCGCAGCTCGATCAGGTGCTCGAGCGCGCCCTTGACCTTGGTCCCGAGGCCCTGCGCCAGGGCCCGCGCCACGCTGATGCCCTGGCTGTAGCGCCCCAGCGCGTAGGCCTGCCAATACAGGGCCTGGCAATCGTCCGGGTCCGACGCGAGCTGCGCGGTGGCGCGCTCGGCCACCTGCTTGAACAGCGCCTGCCGCACGGATTCGCGCGGCTCGAGGTAGTTGGCGTAGATCGCCGTCGCCTGGTTGGCGAGCCCCAGGCCTTCGGGCGCGTGCGCCAGCCCGAGCGCGGCGGCGCGTTCGAAATCCCCGCTGTGATAGAGCGCCCAGCCCTCGGCGAGCGGGCCCTGCGGCGGCGTCGGCAGCCCCTGCCCGACATGCAGCCGGGGCCAGTGCAGGTGCAGGTCGGCGGCGTTGAAGCGAGGCCCGTCGCGGTAGGGCAGCCGGGTCCATTGCCCCACCGTGTCGGGTTCCCGGGAAGAAAGCAGCGAAAGCGGGTCGGGTGGGGGTGGATTCATTCGCTCTATGAGGTGTCAGGCCATCGCGGATTGATCTTCGCCAGCATAAGCGCTGCTGAGGGCCAGCAGGTGGCGGCGTTGCTCGGTGGCGAGATAAGGCGCCAGCAGGTGCAGGGTATGGTGGGCGCCGCGCATCAGCGCGCCTTGGGCGTGCGCCGGCTCCAGGGCCTCGCGCGGGTTGCGCACGTATTCGTAGCTGAGCCAGTAGGTCAGCACCACCACCATGCTCTGCGCCAGGGTGTCGACCTCCCGCGCATCGATGTCGAGGTGGCCGGCGCGGCCCAGGCCGGCGATCAGGGCGCGGATGGCACGGGCCTTGTTCTTGAGCACCAGCTGGAACTGGGTCTCGAGATGGCGGTTCTTGCTGAGCAGGTCGTTCAGGTCGCGGTAGAGGAAGCGGTAGCGCCAGATCAGTTCGAACAGGCTGTGCATGAAGAACCAGGCGTCTTCGACGTCGTGCACGCCTTCGCTGGCATGCAGCAGTTCGAGCAGCTCGGTTTCGTAGCCCTCGTAGAGCCGGTTGATCAGCTCGTCCTTGGCGGGGTAGTGGTAGTAGAGATTGCCGGGGCTGATGTTGAGCTCGCCGGCGACCAGGGTGGTGGAGACGTTCGGTTCCCCGAAGCGGTTGAACAGGTCAAGTGCGGCTTCGAGGATGCGTTGCGCAGTGCGGCGTGGCGCTTTTTTGGCCATGTCGTAGCCCCGTTTGTCTCGTGGGGAGCACTCTAGCGCAAGTCCGCGGAGGTGGGGGAGGCGGCGCGCCGGCGGGCGAGCGCCGCGCGGGCGTTCAGGGTCTGGTCAGGCGTGCTTCAGCTGGCGCCGCCCGGCTTGTGCCGCTGCGAAGGCTTGGCCGGCTCCGAAGTCTTGCGCGCGACGGTCTTGCGGGGCGCGGCGGCGCTGGCCTGGCGCTTGAGCTGCGCCTCGAGCGCCTCGACCCGGGCCCGCAGGGCCGCGACTTCGTCGGCCGACGGCACGCCGAGCTTTTCGAGGGCGCGGGCGACCCGCTCCTCGAAGATGTTCTCGAGCTTGCCCCAGCCGCCCGCGGCCTTGGTGCCGAACTCGCTGGCAAAGCCGGCCATCCGGGCCTGCGCCTGGGCCAGGGTTTCTTCGGCGGCCTGCTGGGTCTTTTTCTGCACGCCGGCCCCATCCTTGACCAGGGCTTCGAAGGCCTTGCTGCCTTCCTGCTGCATCTTGGCGAAGGCGCCGAGGCCCGCGAGCCAGATCTGTTGGGCGGAGTCCTTGATGCGGTCACTCGCCGCCGATGCGGTGCGTTCACTGTCGTCGGAAGGTTTTTCCATGGCTGAACCTCGGGATGTGAATGCTGCGACTTTAGGCCATGGGGGCAAGGGTTGTTAGAGCCGCGTCCCCAAGGCGGCTAGACCTCGTGTCGCTGGAGCAGGGCATGGATGTCGGCGCGGATCGTCTGCACTCTGGAGACGACGCTGTGCTTGATCGCCGTCCAGCGCGAGGTGTCCGCGTCGGCCATGTCCAGGCTCGTTGCGAGCAGTGCGGCCGCTGCCAGGGCCAGTCCGGCGAGCGTCGCCGTCGCCGCCGCGTGGGGCGCTGAAGTTGCATGCGCCGCCAATGGTTCGCCAGCCGTCGCGGCGCTTACACAGAGCTCGCGCAGCCGAAATCCCGGTCGGTCGCCGACCTCGATGTCCAGCACGAGCAGGCGCGGCGCCGCGGGCGGCTCCAGGTGCGCAGACAGGCGCAAGCGTTCGTTGCCTTGCCGGCAGGGCTTCCCGTTGATCCGTATCGCTGGCACGGCCGCCTCCGGCCACGAGCCGGCGGCAAGCGGGATGACGACGCAGGCGTGCGCCGCGGCGACCGCAACGCCGGCGCTGCCTGGCTTGTCCCAGCCGAAGCTCAGCCAGCCCGTCGGCAGGCTGCCGTCGCGCAGCGCATAGGTGCGGCCGGGCTTCAGCGTATGCAATTCGCCCAATCCAGCGTTTTGTGCATCCAACCCCCAGCGCAGGCCGAATACCCGGTCCAGCGCATCGTCGGGGAAGCGCGCTGCGGGCGTCGACGGGGCGACCGGATGGGCCATGCAGCCGTCCGCCAGGAAGTCCACGCAGGCAATGCCTGGACCGACCGGGATCCAGTTCGAGCAAGCGGCCGGCAGGGTGGCGCGATTGTTTCGATCCGGCTCGATCAACTGCACCACATCCTTCTGGAAGTAGGGCGCCTCGCGCAGCGCGCCGGACGAAAGCCCGCAGACGAGGCGCAGGTTGTCCGCGCAAAGCAGCGCATAGAAGTTGGCGTCCGTCCAGGCCACATTGGAAATGCCGGAGGCCAGTTCGGCCAGTTGCGAGTGTTCTGGTTCGTAGGGGTGGGGCTTGATCACCAGCAGGTCCACCTCCTTGGCCAGGGAGCGGACCTTGTCGAGCGCGTCGATGGGGCGGGCGATCCTGCCGTCGCTGACCAGCGCCAAGTCGATGGCGCTCTGGCCGCAGAACAGCCCGATCCGCAGGTCGGCGTGGAACAAGGACGGGGCGCTTCGGCGTGAAAAATAACCCTGCAGCACGGTCGCTTCGTTCCAGAAGACCTCGTCGTCGATGCGCCAGCGTTCGAGGGCCGCTTCGATCGGTCGGTCGTTGGTGCGCGCGCAGAAGTTCAAATGGGTGGCAAAGCGGATGGGCGCGATCTCGACATCGAGAAAGGACACGCCTTGCTGGTCCAGCAGGTGCATCAGCGACGGCGGCATGCCCCAGCCGATCACCAGTGTCCGCGTCGTGAACCGTGGCATGAGCCCGGGGGCGAGGAGTCTCGACAGGTCGGCCACGCAGGTCTTCGCCCAGCCGGGCGGGCCTTGAGGCAGGCCCAGGGCTCGCATCATCGCCGCCACGTCGAGTTCACCGCCTTCTGAACGGGCGGCCAGTTCGCGACACGACATGCCCAGTCGGTTGGCGGGCGGGCCGAAGGTTCGACGAAGGAAGCGCCGGTTCGCCGGATAGGACGTCAACAGGTTGTCGGAAGAGCGAAAGAAATTGTCCAAGAAGACGATTTCGTCGAAACGCCCGGGCTTGTCTTGCATAGATGTGTCCCCCGTTGGCCGGTAGCGAAGGCTCGGATCGGGCGCGGATTCAACGAGTTCCAGTCTTTACGATTCTTCACCGTTGGACGCCTGGTTCGCACGTGAGAGCCGCGTTCCGACGATGTTCGCCTTGGCAATTTCCGCAATGAGATAATTTCGCCCGGTCGTCGGGACGGCCACTCATTCAGAAAACTTAGGGACCCGCATGATTCTCGTCACCGGCGGCGCTGGCTTCATTGGCGCAAATTTCGTACTCGACTGGCTTGCACAAACCGGCGAGGCCGTGGTCAATCTCGACAAGCTGACCTATGCCGGCAATCTTGAAACGCTGGCATCGCTCAGTGGCCATGCCGGGCATCTCTTCGTCCAGGGCGACATCGGTGATAGTGCCTTGCTCGACCGCCTGCTGGCCGAGCACAAGCCGCGCGCGATCGTCAACTTCGCCGCCGAGTCCCATGTCGACCGGTCGATCCATGGCCCCGAGGACTTCGTGCAGACCAACGTGCTCGGCACCTTCCGACTGCTGGAGTCGGTGCGGGGCTACTGGAGCGCGCTGCCGGCCGACCAGAAGGCCGCCTTCCGCTTCCTGCATGTGTCGACCGACGAGGTCTATGGCTCGCTGTCTGCCACCGACCCGGCCTTCACCGAAGAGAACAAGTACGAGCCCAACAGCCCGTACTCAGCCAGCAAGGCGGCAAGCGACCACCTGGTGCGGGCCTGGCACCACACCTACGGCCTGCCGGTGCTGACGACCAACTGCTCGAACAACTACGGCCCCTTCCACTTCCCCGAGAAGCTGATCCCGCTGATGATCGTCAACGCGCTGGCCGGCAAGCCGCTGCCGGTGTATGGCGACGGCATGCAGGTGCGCGACTGGCTCTACGTGAAGGACCACTGCAGCGCGATTCGCCGCGTGCTCGAGGTCGGCCGGCTGGGCGAGACCTACAACGTTGGCGGCTGGAACGAGAAGCCCAACATCGAGATCGTCAACACCGTGTGCGCGCTGCTTGACGAGTTGCGTCCGCGGGCCGACGGCAAGAGCTACCGCGAGCAGATCAGCTACGTCACCGACCGCCCGGGCCACGACCGCCGCTACGCGATCGATGCGCGCAAGCTCGAGCGCGAACTGGGGTGGAAGCCGGCCGAGACCTTCGACACCGGGATCCGCAAGACCGTCGAGTGGTATCTCGCCAACAGCGAATGGGTGGCCAACGTGCAGAGCGGTGCCTACCGCGAATGGGTGCAGAAGCAGTACGACGCTGCGCCCGCCAAGGCGGCGGCATGAAGCTGCTACTGCTCGGCAAGGGCGGGCAGGTGGGCTGGGAGCTGCAGCGCAGCCTGGCGCCCTTGGGCGAGGTGGTGGCGCTCGATTTCGACAGCACCGACTTCCATGCCGACTTCAGCCGCCCGGAACAGCTGGCCGAAACGGTGCTGAAGGTGCGGCCCGACGTGATCGTCAACTCGGCGGCGCACACCGCGGTAGACAAGGCCGAGAGCGAGCCGGAGTTCGCGCGCAAGCTGAATGCGACCTCGCCGGGCGTGGTGGCGCAGGCGGCGCAGGAAATCGGCGCCCTGATGGTGCACTACTCGACCGATTACGTATTCGACGGCAGCGGCAACAAGCCCTGGCTCGAGGACGACCTCACGGCGCCGCTCAGCGTCTATGGCAGCACCAAGCTCGAAGGCGAGCTGCTGGTCGCGCGGCATTGCGCGCGGCATCTGATCTTCCGCACCAGCTGGGTCTATGCGGCACGCGGCGGCAACTTCGCCAAGACGATGCTGCGGCTGGCCAAGGAGCGTGACCGTCTGACCGTGATCGACGACCAGTTCGGCGCACCGACCGGGGCGGAGCTGCTGGCCGACGTGACGGCCCATGCCGTCCGGGCGACCGTGGCCGACCCGGGCAAGGCGGGGCTGTACCACCTCGTGGCGGGCGGCGAGACCACCTGGCACGGCTATGCGCGTTTCGTGCTGGCGCAGGCACAAGCGGCAGGGGTCGCGCTCAAGGCCTCGCCCGATGCGGTGGATGCGGTGCCGACCAGTGCTTTTCCGACACCCGCCACGCGCCCACACAATTCCCGGCTGAATACTGACAAGCTGCAGGCGGCTTTTGGGCTGAAGCTGCCGCATTGGCAGCTCGGCGTCGCGCGCATGCTGGCCGAGACCCTCTAATCCACGACCGAACAAAAGAATGACCCAACGCAAAGGCATCATCCTGGCAGGCGGCTCCGGCACGCGGCTGCACCCGGCGACACTGGCCATGAGCAAGCAACTCCTGCCGGTCTATGACAAACCGATGATCTATTACCCGCTGAGCACCTTGATGCTGGGGGGCATGCGCGACATCCTGATCATCAGCACACCGCAGGACACACCGCGCTTCCAGCAATTGCTGGGGGACGGTAGCCAGTGGGGGATCAATCTGGAGTACGCGGTGCAGCCGAGTCCGGATGGGTTGGCGCAAGCTTTCATCATTGGCGACAAGTTCGTGGGTAATTCACCGAGCGCGCTGGTGCTGGGAGACAACATCTTTTATGGGCACGACCTGGTGCACCTGCTCTCGGATGCCGACAAGAAGGACGGCGGTGCGACCGTTTTCGCCTACCACGTGCACGACCCCGAGCGCTACGGCGTGGTGGCCTTCGACGCCAGCGGCAAGGCCAGCAGCATCGAGGAGAAGCCGGCCAAGCCCAAGAGCAGCTATGCGGTCACGGGGCTGTACTTCTACGACAACCAGGTGGTCGACATCGCCAAGGCCGTAAAGCCGAGCGTGCGGGGCGAACTGGAGATCACGGCGGTCAACCAGGCGTACCTGGATCTGGGCAAGCTCAACGTGCAGATCATGCAGCGCGGCTATGCCTGGCTGGACACGGGAACGCACGAGAGCCTGCTGGAAGCGGGGCAGTTCATCGCGACGCTGGAGCATCGGCAGGGGTTGAAGATTGCTTGCCCGGAGGAGGTGGCTTGGCGCAATGGCTTCATCGATCGGGAGCAGCTGGCGTGCCTGGCGGCGCCGTTGGAAAAGAGCGGCTACGGCAGGTACCTCAAGCACCTGCTGGCGGAAGAGATCCGGTCATGAAGGTCACGGCGACGGCGATCCCCGATGTGCTGTTGATCGAACCGAAGGTGTTCGGGGATGCGCGCGGGTTCTTCTATGAGAGCTTCAACGGGAAGGCCTTCGACGAGGCGGTGGGACGGCACGTGGCGTTTGTCCAGGACAACCATTCGCGGTCGGTGAAGGGTGTGTTGCGAGGCTTGCACTTCCAGATTCAACAGCCGCAGGGGAAGCTGGTGCGCTGCGTGCGTGGCGCGGTGTTCGACGTGGCAGTGGACATCCGGAAGTCGTCGCCGACCTTCGGGCGATGGGTCGGTGTCGAGCTCACGGAGGACAACCATCGGCAGCTCTGGATTCCTGAGGGCTTCGCCCATGGTTTCCTGGTCACGAGCGAGTCTGCAGACTTCCTGTACAAAACCACCGATTACTATGCGCCAGCGCATGAGCGCGCGCTCCGTTGGAACGATCCGAGTCTCGGGATCCGGTGGCCCGAAGTGGAGGTCGACCTCCAACTGTCGGCCAAGGACGTCGCGGGCGCCGCGCTTCTCGAGGCGCAACTCTTCGACTAAGGCGCTCGAAGAAACAAGACACCGGCTTGTGCGGACTTCGAGAGGTCGGCGGCCGGATGTCTGCGGCCTCGTCACCTTCTCGTGTCATGTAATCCCTGGATCGACTGATGTTTAATAAGAACAAGCGGGTACTTTGGCTTTTGAACCACCGGACGTTGATGCCGTTCGAGGCGCCCTTGATCCAAAGGCTCGGCTTCGAGATCTACATACCCAAGGTCATTCCGAAGACGAACTTCCGCAGCGCTGCGATCGACTTCTCATTCGACGAGTCGCTCTCGATCCCTCGAGCCGTCCTCGATCGTTTGAACAAGTTCAACTTTTACGAGGATGTATGGCCGACGGACATCGTCAAGATCGTGAACCGCTACTTCGGCACGGTCTTCATCATCCCTCATGCACGGCAAGTGACTGAGGCGCTGAAGAACTTCGAAGGGCAGATCGTTTTTCGTGCCTTCGGCCTCGACAATGGCCAGTCGTACCGGCTGGTTCTGGAGAACCTGTACGACCCGCTCGTGCTTCGGATGATCAAGGGAATCAAGGAAAGATTCTGGTTCGGCGAAGGCTATGACAATCTTCACGAGTGCGAAGATCCGGTGTTCGCGGAACGAGCCTTGTACCTGCCCATAGGCGTTCCGAAGTCGTTCTTTGCCAATGCCAATCGTTGGAGTGGCAAAGAGGCGAAGATACTGTTCGTCTGCCCTCACGTCGTCAGCAATCCTTACTACCGCGCGATCTACCAGGAGTTCAAGGAGGCCTTCGGCGATCTGCCGCACGTGATCATAGGCGCTCAGGATGGTCCGGTGGCGGACCCGCATGTGGCCGGCTTCGTTTCGGACGAGGACCTCAATCGGCTCTATCTGGAGTGCGCGGTGCTTTACTACCACTCGACGGAGATGCGCCATGTCCACTACTCGCCGATCGAAGCCTCGATCAACGGTATGCCGATCGTGTTTCACAAAGGCTCTCTGCTGGATCGGCTCAGTGGAAGTCGTACCAAGGGGTCGGTGGCGACGGTCGAGGAAGCGCGAAGCCTCATCGAGCGAATCCTTGCGGGAGACAACGCGCTGATCGAGGAAATTCGGACCGATCAGCAACGCATAGCCCACCATTTCTCGGACGGGTATTGCACTGCCACATGGCAGAGAAATATGGAACAGCGTGGCTTCTTCCGAGAGCTGAAGGCTGACTCCAGATGGTCGACTCTGCTGACCGAAGGAAGACGGGAATTGATGCTGCCGCTGGCCGGCGGGCGTACGACTATTCATCCCCAGCGCAAAATTCTTACGCCAGCCTCGGCCAAGCTGAGTGCCCGGCAAGCGGTCGACCAGTTCGGCTCCTCGATCTATGAGGGCATCCAGTTCGGCGAGGCGCAATATCCGGAAATGGTCGACTACGTCTCCGGCGTCGGTGCCAGCGAGGGTTGGGGGAGGTGGAGCACGGGCGACAAGATCGTGATAGTCCTCAAGCATCTGCTCGAAGGCAAGTTCAGGCTCTTCGTGAGCGCAGTCGGCTACGAGAAGAACGCCGGTGCCGCGATCCCCGTCAGGGTCGGATCCCAGGTGCGTTCAATGCGACTCGCCAAGGAATTGGCCGGTGACACCGGTGCCTGGCTGCATTTCGACCTGCCTGCTCCCTCGAACGTGATCGAGATCGCTGTTCCATTCCCGAGCCGACCTCCCATGGATGCCCGGATGTTGGGCATCGGCCTAGCAGGACTGCGTGCCGCTCCCTTCGTGGTGATGAGCGCTGCCGAGGCAAGCCACGCCTTCGGCGCTTCGATGGAGGACGGGATCGACTTCAGCCGGCCGGCGCTCCCGGCTTTCGTGGATTCGATAAGCGGAGTCTTCGCCAACGAGACCTGGGGACGTTGGAGCACGGGGGAACGCGTTGCCATCGAACTGAAGCATGTGCTGCAGGGCAAGTTCAGGCTGTTGTTCCGTGCCGTCGGTTACGGACCCAACATCGACGCTCCCATCGCTGTCCAGGTCGGCGCGCAGCGCCGCATGCTGAAACTTCCTGCGCGGATCGGCTCGGAAGATGAGTTTGCCGTCGAATTCGATCTGAGGACCGCGTCCAACACGATCGAAATCGACGTGCCGTTCCCCATTTGTCCCCCTGACGACGGCAGGGCACTCGGCATCGGCTTCTACCGGATACGCGTCGAAACCCTTGCCAACAGTTAGGGGCTTGCGGTGAAGACGGCTCTGTTCTCCCCCCTCCCATGGGTCGGGATATGCCTGGCGGCCCTCGTGTTCCGCATGACCTTGGGCATCGATCTCGGCGACGAGTCCTATTACGCCGCCTTCATAGACGGATGGCTCAAGACGGGGCTGGGCGGCAACGCTTTCCTGATGGTGCATCAGACGGCCGCTCTGCTGGTCTACCCCTTCGCCTACCTGTACAGCGAAGTGCGTGGCGACGCGGACGGCCTGGTGCTTTTCTTGCGCTTCGTATACCTGGCGTTGGCAGCGGCTTCCGCGCTGTGCCTCTACCGGGCCGTAGCCCTGCATCGCGGCAGGACCTTGGCGACGCTGGCGACGATCCTGTCGCTTCTGTTCATCCCGTTCAGCCTGCCCGCCCCTTCCTACAACACCATCGGCATGTATGCGCTCGTGGCCGCCTTGTCGCTGTTCGCTTGCGGCTACACCCGGTCGCTCGAGGCCGCTGGCGACAGCGGCTTGTCCTTGCTGTCGCCGGTCTTGTGGCTTTCTGCCTTCTGGTGGGCCGTCGGCTGCACTGCCTACCCGCCCTTGATCGCACCCCTCGTAGCGCTGCTTGTCCTTTCGTTCGCTTTTCTCCATGCGAAGCCGGAGCGCCGTTGGCTCCTGCGCTACGCGCTTGCCTGCGCCGTCATGCTGGCGCTGGCTTTCGTCGTGCTGTGGGTGGCCCTCGGCCACGCCCATCTCCTCCAGATGCTGCGCTTCACAAACGCCTTCAACAATGTATCTGGCGGCATCGGCGGTAAGGTGCGGACGGCGCTCGATGCGTTCGCGGCCCACCCGCGGCTGGCACTGATCTGCCTTGCCGCGACAGTGCTCTCTGCACTGCGCTGTCTGCGCGCGTCGCGGTGGCGGCTGCTGTGCGACATCGGCACCGGGCTGCTGGTCATCGCCGTGGCGACTGCGCCTGCTCCGACCTTCTACAGTCGCACGCATGATCTGGTCCTGGTGCTGGCCCTGTCCGGCATCTTTCACGGCGCGCGGGAATTGATTAGGCGCACCGGGGAGCGCCGAACCCGTGTGCTCGCGCTCCTCTATGTGGTGAGCCTGCTCGGCGGTATCGCGACTGCCGCGATGGCCTTCAATGGCCTGTTCAACTTTCCGATCGGAGGTTTGCTGGCCGCGACCCTGGCCTTGGCGATTCCGGAGCGTTCGACCAGGCCCGAGCGTGCTGCGGGCTACGCCATCACGGCCCTTGCCTGCGCGGCCATGGCGGCGACGGCCTTCACGACCTACTACGGCCAGATCGGCTCGTTCGCCTATCGGCATTCGGTGCGCGTGGGGCAGGGTGCATTCGCCGGCCTGCGTACGGATGCAGACCAGGCTGTCTTCATCGAGCGGCTCGGCGCGGCCATCGAGCGTCAGCAAGGCTGCGGAACCAGGTTTGCCGTACTCGGAACCGGCCCCGGGTTTTACCTGCTGACGTCGATGTCTCCCTCGACGGTGTCCAGCTGGAATTTCCCCGGCGATGCGCGGAACTTCGCGACCGATACGCTGCGGGCGTTTTACCAGGTGCCCAAGAACCGACCCGACGTGATAGTGGTGAACAACTGGCAGTGGGCAACGCCGCTGTCGTCATCTGACCGGGCCTTGCTCGAGCGCTATGCGCTGGCGGAAAAGGTGACCGTGGGAATCCGCAATGCATCGGTCTACCGGCGTGCGGATTGCGACGGCAGCGGGGAGTGAGCATGAATCCATTCGCTGCCCGGCACGCTTCCCCGGACCAGGAACGACACCTGACGGATCTCGGCATCTTGCCCCTGTTGCTGCCGTCTCTGGTCCTGATCGTGCTGCTCTGGTTGCCTTTCGGGTTCCACATGGGCGCGCTGCTCGAGGACTGGGGCCTCCTGAGAATCTATTCCGAGCTCGGCGGGCCGGTTTTCTTCTCGGGCGGAGCCGGCGAACTGGCGCAGCATCAGGTCCGACCGATCATGACCACGCTTTGGGCGATCGCCTATGCCGTGGACCCCGACTCCTGGTGGTTCTGGCATGTCGAACTCGCGCTCTCGTTGCTCATCAAGGGCGCATCCCTGACCTGGATCGTCTTTCATCTGACGGGCTCGCGTCGCTGGGCCGTGGTTGCCGGAATGCTGTTCGTCGTCTGGCCGGCCGACACGCTGCAGATGGCCTTCCGAGCGATGAATATCGGCTTCTCGGCAGGACTCGCGACGCTGGCGGCGGCATTGTTCGTCGCCGCCTACAACGCGCACCGGGCGGGCAGGCAGGCGCTGCTGGCGGCGCTGGGAGCGATGTCCGTGGTCGCGGGGACGTGGATGTACGAGGTGATGCTGCTCATGGCGCCCCTGCCATTGCTGCTCTTGTGGGTCCTGGAGGGCTGGCCGGGGACGTGGGCACGGGTGCGACGCGAGTGGCAGGTCTCCCTGGCGTGGTGCATCGCATTGGCTATCACGCTGGCCTACATCCTCTTCGTGACGCTGACGGCCAAGGCAACTTATCAGCAAGCTGTAGCCGGGAGCGGTCAGCAGTTGCTGGAAACGCTGAAGAGCACTGCGCCGATGCTGTTCACGCGTGGCCTGGTACGCGCGCTTGCCGACGGTTGGATCGATGCCGCGCGCATCGTTTCCAAGGACCTCCACTGGAACGTCTATCTGCTGGTCGTCGCCGCCGCAATGGCGATGGTCGTCTGGTTCGCCGGCCGGAAGTCCGAAAATGTCACATCCGCTGCCGGGCCGGTGCCGCTGGCCAGGATGGCGGTCGTCGGCCTGGTGGTCGTCCTTCTCGGTTATGCGCCGTTCCTGGTTTCACTGGGGCATGTCGCCGTTACCCAGCGGACCTATCTTTTCGTGGCTTCCGGCTCGGCGCTGGTTTTCGTTGCATGTCTGGCAGCCGTGGGCCGGTGGAGTCGCGGCGCAGCGATGCTGGCCGCGGTGCTGCTGCTGACGCTCGGAGTGGCGCAGCAGCTCTACCAGTTTCGTGAGTACAACGCGATCCATGATCGCCAGCGAGCAGTGCTGCGCGCCATCGTCGAGCAGGCGCCGGCAGTTCCCGACGGCAAGACCCTGGTCGTGCTGGACGAATCGCAGCGCATCAACCATGTCTGGATGATGAGCAGCGTGCTGCATAGCGCCCTGGCCTATCTCTACGACAAGGGCGATCAGCGCGTGGAAGTCTGCCTCCGGCCGGTCGGGGTGTGGCCGCGTGATGGGGCCGGTCGGCAAGGCAGTTGCGTGGAGACCGCCGACGCCTGGGTCTTCAAGGCGGCCGCCCCGCTTCCGGTCCAGACATCCGCAGCCGCATTGCCGGACGTCACGGTCATGAAGTCGGACGCCATCGTGGTCCGGATCAATGCGGATGGAACGCCTCCCAAGACAGCGGCGGTCCTGCAGAACCAGGAGGCACTTCGACAGGCGGAGACGCCGTCGGGAAGGCGGTACCGGCGGGCCATCGGCGTGGAGGCCTGGCCACAAGGCCTGCGCTTCTTGTCGCAGCCCGGACCGGGCCCGGCCTACCGCTGGGATTTCGGCCGCCGCTGGAACCTGGACTGGCCGGAGCCGGGTTCCGGCTGGACCGAGGCAGACTGGCTCTACCGGCCTCTCAAGCAGGCATCCGTCGTGTGGATGGCCTTGCCGCGCACCACCCTCGTGTTCCCCCTGGTGCCTGCGGCCGGCCCGTACCGGCTGCGACTGCGCCTTGGCGAGCCATGGACCGACGGACGCGGCGAGGTCGCCATCCAGGTCAACGGCAATGCCGTCGCCTCGGCCTGGACATCGGATCTCGATCTCACAGCCAGCATTCCCGCCGCCATTCTCGAAGAGGGAATGAACACGCTGGAGTTCGCGGCACCGGTTTCGGAAAACTGGGGCGTCTCGATGCATGTGGACTGGATCGCGGTCGAGCCGCTGCCGAACTAGAAGATCCGGCCGGCGAGCTTCTCGATCAGCAACCGGGAGGCCGGCGGTGACAAATGGCCGAGGTCATATGTACTCACGGCGCCATCGTCAAGAACGGTCAGGCAGCCGTCGCCAGTGCACATGGCCTCGTATGCAGACAGGTAGGACACGCCGAGTGTGGCCGAGAAGTCGCGCATCGACCGATCGAGCACGTCGACTTCCGGGACGAGTCCACAGCGGGAGTGCCAACCACCTTCCCGCAGCGTCTGCTGGCCTGCGCAGCTCCCCAGCATCGAAGGCATGGGCTTGTCCCATTGCGGCGTCGGTCCGATCACGACCACCTGCCTCACGCCGGCCCGTTTCAGTTCCGCAGTGGTTCGAGCCAGTTGGCTGAACTCGTACGCAGGTTCCACCTGCCGGTATGACCAGCGCGCGGTCAGGACGACCGTGTCGGGCCTTTCATGGGCAATCTTGCCGATCACCATGTCGTTGATCGCCTTGCAATGGTGCTGGGCGGGAAATTGGGTGCCCAGGAGCGGCGGACAGGCCGAGGCGGTGTATTGGGCCAATCGGAAGGCGCCTTTCTCCTCCAGAGCTTTCAGGCCAGGGTAGAGGGCGGCGGCGTAGGAATCGCCCCATAGAACGACAAGCGGTCTGGTCTTGCCTGAGCCATCGCAGACTGTCGCGAATTTCTCCGGCCCGTCTGCCGGACTCAGGAAGCATATGCGATCCCGCCACTCGGTGGCCGGATACTTCCCCGCGAATCGGGCAAGCCTTGCCATTTCGCCACTGTCACGAGCCGAGAAGCCGTCGGAGCGCACCGTCACGACGCCGACGAAGACCATCGCCAGCATGGACGCGGCCAAGGGTGCTGTCGCATATCGCCGCAGGCTGCCGAAGCGCACCGGACGCTCGACCGCCAGGTAGGTCGCTGCGCTCAGTACGACGCTGAGCGTGATGGCGGCCCATCGCGCGGCATCCTCGTCGGCGGATCGGAACAGGTCGAAGTAGCGGACCAGGTAGAGCACCGGCCAGTGCCAAAGGTACATCGGATAGCTGATCAGGCCAATGGCCCGCATGGGAGCGCAGCCGAGCACGTGTCGGTTGAACCACGACCCGCGAGCTGAGATCAGGAGTGCGGCGGCAAAGACGGGTGGCACGGCGAACCATCCCGGGAACGGTGAGAGATCGGTCGTCAGCGCCAAGGCGGCGAGAAGCAGAAGCAACCCGAGCAGCGCCCGTGCATCGTGATTGCGGTGGCGGGCTTCGGTGATCGGGTTCGAACGGCTGAGGCAAGCAAGCAGCCCCCCGATCATGAGCTCCCAGAAGCGTGCTGGCGGCGAATAGAACGCGGCGGTCCGGTCCGAGCCGATCAGCAGGATGCCGGCGGCGAACGATGCCGCGCAAAGCACGGCAACAATCGCGACAGGCTTGAATCGCAGCCGCCGGATTCCGACCAGTATGAGCGGCCACAGCAGGTAGAACTGCTCTTCGATGGCCAGCGACCAGAGATGGAGCAAGGGCTTCGTGTCGGCTCCGCCATCGAAGTAGCCCGTCTGCTGCCAAAAGTAGAAGTTCGATACGAAAGTGGCGCCGGCCAGGATCTCCTTGGCAAGTTGCAGGTACTCGGTCGGCGTGAGGATGAACCAGCCGACGATGTAGCAGGTGGCGAGCACCAGACACAGGGCCGGAAAAATCCGCTTGACCCGGCGCGCATAGAAATCCCGGAGTTCGCGCGCTCCGAATGTGCCGCGCGAGAGGCTGTCGAACAGTACGCCGCTGATGAGGAAGCCGGAAATGACGAAGAAGATGTCGACGCCGATGAAGCCGCCTCGGACCCAGGCCGGGAATGCATGGTAGGCGACCACGAGCATGACGGCGATGGCGCGCAGGCCATCGATGTCGCCTCGGTAACCGGGGGCGTGCTGTCGAGCGCTTCGTTCGGTCGAGGGCTCGTCGCTTTCGGCGGCGCTTGCTGCTGCGCCGCCTCTATGCATCGGACGCTTGATCCATGTTGATCCGCTCGCGTTCCACCACCAAGGGGCGCTTCATCACATGCGTCAGGATCGCGCCGACGTACTCGCCCAGCAACCCGATGAAGAACAGTTGCACCGAAGCAAAGAAGAACATGCCGATCAGGATGGGCGCGGTGCCAGCCGAGAACTCGCTCCAGAACACGAGCTTCAGCACCAGGTAGATCAGCGACAGGAGCAGGCTGAGGCCGGACAGGACGAATCCGGCCATGGTGGCAATGCGCAGCGGCACGCGTGAATGCGAGGTGATACCCAGCATCGCCATGTCATACAGCGTGTAGAAGTTGTTCTTCGTGATGCCTCGCTTGCGGCGCGGCTGGTTGTAAGGGATCTGTACGGGCGCGAAGCCGACCTCGGAGACCAGGCCTCGAAGATAGGGATACGGGTCGTCGATCTTGCGAAGCTGTTCCAGGACCACGCGGTCGTAGAGTCCGAAGCCTGTGAAGTTCTGGATCAGCTTCACGTCTGCGATTCGCGTCACGGTGCGGTAGTACAGCCGGCGCACGGCGAACATCAGGCCGGATTCGTCGGCACTGGGCTTGACGCCGATCACCAACTTGGCGCCCTGACGCCATTCGTTCACGAAATCCTGCATCAGCGCGGGCGGATCCTGGAGGTCGCAAACCAGCAGGATTGCCGCGTCGCCGCCTGCCTGCAACAGGCCGTGGTAGGGCGAGCGGATGTGCCCAAAGTTGCGCGCGTTGAGAATCACCTTGACCCTCGGGTCGGCGGCCGCCATGGCGCGCAGCAGTTCGGGCGTGCGGTCCGAAGAGTAGTTGTCGATGAAGAGGTGCTCGTAAGTCACGCCTTCGATGGTCGCGAAGACCTCGCGCACCTGTCGGTGAACCTCTTCGACGTTCTCTTCCTCGTTATAGCAAGGCGTCACGACGGTGATGTGCTTCATGAAATTCCAAAGACGAAACGGCGCTGCAGCACGAACGCTACCATCGCCATGGGAAGGATGACCAGTGCGTTCGCAACATAGACGCTGAGTCCGGTTCGCAGCAGCAGCGCGACCGAGCCGACGTTCAGGAGGTAGATGACGACGTAGACGCCGACGAAGCGGCCCAGTTGCGTCAACGGCGCACCACCAAAGACCAGGCGACCGACGCTCTGGAAATTGAACAGGACACCCAGGACGGTTGCCAGACCGATGGCCAGCGGGTACGGCAGGCCGGCCCAGACGAGGCCCGCAAACAGCCCGTAGCCCACCACGGTATTCAGCACGCCGACGAGCAGGAAGCGAATCAACTTGACGTCGAGGTAGTTGGTCACCTCAAGCCTTCCAACGGGCGGCGAAGTCGAGCACACGCCCACGGACGGTCTGCGGATCGAGGCCGTGCTCGCGCATCGAATGGGCATAGCTGCCGCAGGTCTGGGAGAAGTTCTCTCCGATGCCGATGCGAAGGACGGGAACCGGGGCGGTTTCCGAGATCGCTTCCACCACGGCCCCACCCAGTCCGCCGACGTCGGAATGCTCTTCGATCGTCACCAAGGCACTCGCTTTGGTTGCCAGGGCGCGGAGTTGCTGAGGGTCGAGGGGCTTGATCCAGGGTGCGCTCCAGACCGATGCATCGATTTCGTCGCCGATCGCGCAGGCGGTCCTGACCATGGAGCCGGTTGCGATCAATTCGACCGGATGCCGACCCGTGCGCACCTCGACGAGCGCGCCGCGCTGCAGTTGCGGCGGTGCCTTGTGGACCGGCCCGATGTCAGCCTTGCCCATTCGGCAGTACACCGGACCGGGATTGGCCAGCGCCATCCGCATGCAGGCCGTGAGCTCATGCGCGTCGCAAGGCGACATGATCTCGATGTGCGGCACGGCCCGCAGGCAGGCGATGTCCTCGAAGCTCTGGTGGCTGGTTCCGAGCGTGCTGTAAACCAGGCCCGCGCCGTCGCCAGTGAAGATGACGGGCAGTTTTTCATAGCAGACGTCGATCTTGATCTGTTCCAGCACCCGCACCGGAATGAACGCGCTCAGTCCATAGACGATGGGGCGAAGGCCGGCCTTGGCCAGGCCGGCGGCGACGCCCACCATGTTCTGTTCGGCGATGCCGGCGTTGATGTACTGTCCCGGGCATCGCTTGCGGAACTCGTCGAACAGTGCATAGCCGTGGTCGCCGGTGAGAAGGACGACCCGCTCGTCCTGGATCGCAGCCTCCACCAGTGCGTTAGAGAATGCGGCCCTCATGCCGCTGCTCCTTCGAGTTCGCGCAAGGCCTGCGCATGGAGGTCGGCGTCGAGGCGCGAGTAGTGCCAAGCATTGACGTTCTCCATGTAGGAGACACCCTTGCCCTTCACGGTTCTCGCCATCAGCGCCTTGGGACGTCCGTTCTTCTTGGCTTCGAGCGCGTCGATGGCCGCGGATATGGCGTCCATGTCGTGCCCGTCGACAGTCTCGACGTCGAAATTGAAAGCGGAGAACTTCGCGCTGAGGTCCCCGAGTTCCATCACTTCGTCGGTTGTGCCCATCGCCTGGAAGCCGTTGACGTCCACGATGACCATCAGGTTCTCGAGCCGGGCATGGGCCGCGAACAGCATCGCTTCCCAGATCGGGCCTTCGTTGATCTCGCCGTCGCCGACGATCGCATAGCATTTCTGGCCGGTCTTCTTGCGCATGGCCGCGAGCGCCAGGCCGACGCCGACGGACAATCCGTGCCCCAACGTGCCGGAGGTCACTTCGCAGCCCGGCACATGGGCGTCGGACAAGCCCTTGAGCCGCGAGCCATCGTGGAAATAGTTGTCGATGTCCTTGCGTTCCAGCCACCCGAGCTGGTACAGGCATGCGTATTGCGCCATCACGCCGTGGCCTTTGCTCAACACCAGAAAGTCGCGCCCGGCGTCGTCGGGGTTCGTCTCGTCGTAGCGCATGTGGCGGCCGTAGAGACAGGCCAGCAGTTCGATGATCGAGAAGGCACAACCGAGATGCACCGCATTGCCGGCATACGCCATCTCGACCACGTTCTTGCGCAGCAGCGCTGGAGTGAAGGGAGGTTTCATGTTGGGACTGTTGAAGTTTCCAGAGTCGTCCTGCGCCAGGCAAGGGTGCGCCGGATGGCCTCTTCGAGGTTCACCGCGTTGCGCAGGCCGAGTTCCTCGTCGGCTCGCTTCACGTCGGGCACGTAGCGCTGTCCTGCAAGTCCGGCAACGGCGTTCCCGGCGATCTGCACAGCGACCGCGTTCTCGGCAACGCGCGCGATCTCATTGGCCAGATTGGCGATGGTGACTGCGGCATCGCTGCCGATGTTGTAGGCGCGACCGGGCTTGCCGAGCGCGAGGGTGGTCAGCAGCCAGCGCGCCATGTCGCTTGCGTACTGATAGCTTCGAACCGCTTCGCCGGTGCCCTGGACGACGATGCCATTGCCAACGGCCGAGGCTTCGATGAACTGGGCTGCGGCCGAGCCGCTCGAAGGCTGCAGGCAGGGGCCGATGAATGCAAAACAACGGGCGATGCTGACCTCGAACGGCCAAGGCTCACTGACGACCGCCTCGGCGAGCCTTTTGGCCTGCGTATAGTCGTTGCCGGAAAGGGCGTCGTTCCAGGGCGCGTCTTCGATCAGTGTTGGCGCCTGCATGGGCGCGCCGTAGACTGCGCCCGAGCTGATGTGCAGCAGCCTGCGGGCGCCCCGGGCAGCAGCCAGCTCGCAAACTCGGCGAGCGCCGTCTTGCGCCAGTGGCTGGAGCTGGCCGGCGCCACCCTGCGGAGGCGCTACCGGCAGCGCGGCATGGATGACCATCGAAAAGGTCTGTTGCGGAAAGTCGAAATCGACGACATCTCCCTGGACGACCCTCACCGCAGGGCTTTCGGCGAGGCGCGGACTGTCTTGCGCAAATCGCGCGGGGCTCCGCGAGAGCAGGCACAAGTTGAGTCCCAGGTCCAACTCGCGGTCGGCATGCAGCAGGCATTCGACCAGCCATTTGCCAACGAAGCCCGTCCCGCCCGTGATGAAAAGCGACTGCCGCTGTAGTGCCGTCCAGACTTCGGGCGCCGTCAACCGCAGCACCTCGTCGAGGTCGGCAGAAGGAACGGGCCCGGTGAGATCAGTCAAATCGCAGGCCAAGGTAGGTTTCGATGCTCGCGATCGTATGGTCCAGCATGGGTTGCGTCAGCCCAGGGTACAGGCCGACCCAGAAGGTGTCGTTCATGATCCGGTCGGTGTTCTTGAGTTCGCCCACCACACGGTAGTTGCGCCCGATCATGTACGGCTGCCGCAGCAGGTTGCCTGCGAACAGCAGGCGCGTGCCGACCTTCTGCTGGTCCAAGTAGGTGAGCAGGTCGACCCGGCGCGTGTTCGCCGCTTCGCGAAGCGTGATCGGGAAACCGAACCATGAGGGCTCCGAGCCAGGCGTTGCTTCGGGCAGTTCCAGGAACTCTTCAGCATTGCGCAGGCCTTCCTTCAGGTATTGGAAGTTTTTCTGGCGCGCCTCCACGAAGCCGTCGAGCCGATCGAGCTGCGCCAGCGCGCAGGCGGCCTGCATGTCGGTGATCTTGAGGTTGTAGCCCAGGTGCGAATACGTGTACTTGTGGTCATAGCCTTCGGGCAGATCACCGAGTTTCCAGCAGAAACGCTTGCCGCAGGTGTTGTCCTTGCCGGGCGGGCAGTAGCAGTCGCGGCCCCAGTCGCGGATGGATTCGGCGATCAACCGAAGCTCGTCGCTGTTCGTGAACACGGCGCCACCTTCGCCCATGGTGATGTGGTGTGCGGGGTAGAAGCTCAGCGTGCCGATGTCGCCGAAGGTGCCGACCAGCTTGCCGTCGTAGCGGGCCCCGAGGGCGTCACAGCAGTCTTCGACAAGCCAAAGATCGTGCTTCTCGCAGGCGGCCTTCACGACCTTCAGGTTGTACGGATTGCCCAGCGTGTGCGCGAGCATGATGGCCTTGGTGCGTGGACCGATGGCCGCTTCCAGAAGGTCGGCGTCGATGTTGTAGGTGGGGATATCGACATCGACGAACACCGGCACCGCGCCGCATTGAAGGATCGGATTGACGGTGGTTGGAAAGCCGGCGGCGACGCCGATCACCTCGTCACCCGGCTTGATGGCGCGATCTCCGAGCTTGGGCGAGGTTAGGGTCGAGAACGCCACGAGGTTGGCCGAGGAACCGGAGTTCACGGTCATGAGGTGCTTGACGCCGAGGTAGGCCGCCAGGCGGCTTTCGAAAAGCGTGTTGAAGCGGCCCGTGGTCAACCAGGCGTCCAGCGAAGCTTCCACCATCAATTGCATTTCAGGCGTGCCGACGACCTTGCCTGAAGGGGGAATCAAAGTCTCGCCCGGAACGAAGGATTGAGGTTTGCCGGCGAGCTCGCCGTATTCCGCCACCAGCGCAAGGATCTTCTTGCGCAGCTCGTTTTTGTGGAGTGAAACTTCAGTCATGGGAGGGGGTGCTTTCGTATTGATCGATCTGTTCGAAGGTGAAATTCGTCATGTCGCCGCCGCCAATCCACGCTTGCTGCCATTCGACGATGGCGCCAAGGCTGCGGCGCAGGTCCCAGCGCGGAATCCAGCCGAGGCTCTGGCGCGCCTTGGAGCAGTCGAGCTTGAGCCAGGACGCTTCGTGCGGCTGGTCTTCGCGCGACTCCGTGCGCCATTGCGCGGTGCCGCCCCAGATCGCCGTCAACTGGTCGGCAATCCACGACACCGGCCGCGCGTCCGCATCGTTGGGTCCGAAGTTCCATGCTTGCGCCCAGGCCGGGCCGTCAGCGTACAGCTTTTCCGCCAGCATCATGTAACCGCGCAAGGGCTCCAGCACATGCTGCCAGGGGCGGACAGCGAACGGGTTGCGGATGTCGGCCGTGCGATTTTCGCCGAAAGCGCGCAGCAAGTCCGGCACCAGGCGATCGTCCGACCAGTCACCGCCACCGATGACATTGCCGGCCCGTGCCGTCGCCAGCGCCACCCCATGCTCGGCATGCCGGTCTGCGTTGAAAAAGGACGACCGGTAGGAGGCTGCGACCAGTTCGGCGCAGCCCTTGCTGTTGCTGTACGGGTCATAGCCGCCCATCGGGTCGTTCTCGCGATAGCCCCAGATCCACTCGCGGTTCTCGTAGCACTTGTCGCTGGTGACGATGACCACCGATCGCACGGAGGCGCAGGTGCGCACCGCCTCGAGCAGGTTCACCGTGCCCATGACGTTGGTGGAATAGGTTTCGACCGGATTCAGGTAGGAATGGCGCACCAGCGGCTGGGCGGCGAGGTGGAACACGACGTCCGGAGCGCAGGCATCCATCGCCCGGCGCAGTTCGGCCAGGTCGCGGATGTCGCCGATGACGGACTGATCCGTGGCCGCCTGCCCCGTCAAGGCATGCAGGCTGGGTCGGGTCGAAGGGTCGAGGGCAAAGCCGGTGACCTTGGCGCCGGCACGGGTCAACCACAGCGCCAGCCAGCCGCCCTTGAAGCCTGTGTGGCCGGTCAGGAAGACGCGCTTGCCGGACCAGAAGGGGTGTTGCGCTTGCTGCATCACCACGCCTTCCACGGCGCCTTGCCGCCTTGCCAGAGTTCCTCGAGGTAGGTCTTGTCCCGCAACGTGTCCATCGGTTGCCAGAAGCCCTCGTGCCGGTAGGCGCCCAGTTGCGACTCCTGTGCCAATCGTTCGAGGGGCTCTCGCTCCCAGATCGTCTGGTCGTCCGTGATGTAGTCGATGACCGAAGGTGACAGGACGAAGAAACCCCCGTTGATCAGTACTCCGTCGCCCTTGGGCTTCTCCTTGAAAGCCATGACCTTGTCGTCCTGCAGATCCAGGGCGCCGAAGCGGCCTGGCGGCAGCGTGGCGGTCAGCGTCGCCTTGAGCTTGCTGGCGCGATGGAATTCCACCAGGCGGGTGATGTCGACGTTGCTCACGCCGTCTCCGTAGGTGAAGCAGAAGTCCTGCTCGCCCTCGAGATGTTCGGCCACCCGCTTGAGGCGGCCGCCGGTCATCGTCTCCTCGCCCGTGTCCACGAGGGTCACCCGCCAGGGTTCGGCGTAGCGTTGGTGAACCTGCATTTCGTTGTGCTCCATGTCGAAGGTCACGTCCGACATATGCAGAAAATAGTTGGCGAAATATTCCTTGATGACGTAGCCCTTGTAGCCACAGCAGATGATGAAGTCGTGGATTCCGTGGGCGGAATAGATCTTCATGATGTGCCATAGCACAGGCTTGCCCCCGATTTCCACCATCGGCTTGGGTTTGAGATGCGTTTCTTCGGAGATGCGCGTTCCGAGACCGCCAGCGAGAATCACTGCTTTCACGATGTTTCCTTTTGCCGTGGAAGATGGAGATTGAAAAGACACCCGCCGTGCGGGTGACATGCAGATTCGATGGTCATTGTGTGAGGGCAAAAAATTCGACTCGACCGTCCTCACGGCTCAGGGTCGGTGGTTGCCCGATGATTTCCGAGATTTCCCGTACGACCATGTTGCCGCCGTCGGGGTATCCGCGCCGGTCGATGTAGACGCCCAAAAAACCCATGCCCCGGGCCACGGCGAGCTGCTCGCGGACCGGCTTCTTGGCCAGCTCCCGGTAGTAGAGATCGGCCTTCCGGCCCTGCATTCCACCGGAACTCCATCGCAGGTGCCTGGAATTGAGAAAGCCGACCAGCAAGTCGTAGCCCCCGAGGGTCGAAAGGTTGCCGGCCTCGGGGAACGGTACATACGGCATCTGGTAGACGGCGGCCCCGCGCGGCAGCGACTCCTCGATCGCGCCGATGAATTTGCGATCGCGGTGGAATACGGCTTCCGACGTCAGCCCGGCATTGAAGGAGGGCGCTGCCGTTTGATCGAGCAAGCCAATGACCGTGACGGCGAGCAGGATCGACCCGGCAGCACGGGGGCTGAACGCGCGGTGTCTGAAAAACTTTTCGAGCGCGATGAAAAACGCAGCCACCGAAAAGAAGGCGATGAAGATGCTGATGCGGTCCCAGCCGCGGATCATCGGCGAGATCAGAGTGGCGAACAGCACGTTGAGTCCGCCGACGGTCGCGGTGAGAAGCAGCATCAGCGTCAGCAGCATCAGCAATCTTGTGCGGCTGTCGCTCGCTTGGCCGGCGGCCGAACGGAAAAGCGTCAGCATCATGGAGAGAAATCCGAGAATGCCGACAATGCCCAGGGCGGACACCGTGTTGGAGAGAGGAAAGGTGTTGTTGTAGGTCCGCGTGAATTCGCCTAGACCCGGAATACGATGTTGCTGGTATGGGAGCAGGAGGTGGACCAACTTCAGTGCATAGACCTCCGACTCCGTAGGGGCCCGCTGGGCCACCTCCAGATTCTTCCCGTTCTTGAACGTGTTGGCAACGTTCGGTGCGATATTCAAAACCACGCCGAAGCAAATCGCCGCGCACATCACGAGCGACCTCATCATCGGCCCTCGACTCCGGGTCTGCAGGGTTCCGAAAAGTCCGCAGACGACAACCACGATCAGTCCGAAGAACGCGAAATACACCCCGAAGCAACTCGCGGCCACCAGCAAGGCGGCGATCGCGATGCAGCTCCGTCGATCCGGTGCATCCTTTCCAGTACGTGATATCAGAAATCCGACATAAAAATAGATCGGAATGACGAAATACCAAGTATAGAAGAGATGGCCCATCAAGAGCCTGGCGAAGTGATACGGAATGAATGCGAAAAGAAGGGCGGCCGAAAATGCCGTGCCTCGTCCCAGATGGATTCTACGCAGCACGATGAAGGCCGCCGCGAAGGCCGTCGAAAAACCTAGCAGCAGGTAAATGTTGTTGGCGGCGAAATACGAGCCGAAGATCTTGCCGAGCAACTTTAGGATGAGCAGGTTGCCCGAGTCCGAGCCCGGAAAGTCGAGGAACGAAGATCCGAATGGGAAGCCGTTGCGAGGGTTCTGGAACACCCAGCCCTCGATCGCGCGCTGGCTCATCCAGAACTGCAGCAGGCCGTCGCCCGCATATATGTAAGGATGAGTGATGTTCGGCACAAGGCCCTGGGGCCACCCGGTCATCAGCACGCTGGCAAGGAAGAAAGCCAGCACGACGCCGGCGGCAAGCACGACGTTGTCGACGCGGTGCTCCCCCACGCCAGGCCACGAAAGCCGGATGCCACTCACGGCAGCGCCACTCCGCTCGGCCCGAACAACACCAGCGGTTCGGCGATATCGTGCGCAGCCAGCAGTTCGGGGCTTGCACCCCAGTCTCGCAGCTGGGTGATCAGCCGGTCGGCCATCTGGATCACCGGCTTGGCT
The DNA here is from genome assembly GCF_056394465.1 of Variovorax sp. 10N432. Lineage (NCBI taxonomy): Bacteria > Pseudomonadati > Pseudomonadota > Betaproteobacteria > Burkholderiales > Comamonadaceae > Variovorax > Variovorax sp. 10N432. The sequence goes on along the minus strand of NZ_JBFTHX010000012.1, from coordinate 119,131 downwards.
GCGGCGATCGGCTGCGCCAGTTCGACCAAACCTGCCGCATAGTTCGCAGCACTGAAAGTCGCCGTCGCCCATTGCTGGCCCCTGACAGCCTGCGCGCGCCGCTTGTCGGGGTTGGCGCAGAGGAATTCAAGCGCGTCCTTGAGGTGGCTGACCTCCGCATCGTGCGGGATCTTCAGCACGCAATCATCGGGCAGTTCGCTGTAGAAACTGGTGTCGCTCACGATGACCGCCTTGCCGTAGAGCAATCCTTCGATCGCCGTCGCCGAGGCCGCCTCGAAGCTCGGCCATCGCAGGCAGCAGGCGATGTCGGCTTCGTTGATGGCAATCTGCAAACCCGTGTCGTCGATCTCGCCGGTGACGGTCAGTTGAACCCCGAGGCTTCGGGCAAGGGTGATCAGCTTGATCGCGTACGGCGGTTCGATGCGGCCGCAAACGCGATAGCTGACGGTATGGCGCAACAGTGCGCTGGCGCCGATAGCCTGGATGACACTTTCGATTCGCTTGTTCGAGTTGGCATGACCGACAGTGATGACGTTCACCTCGTCGCTGAGCTGCGGTGAACTCGCCAGGCTGATCTTCGCCGCGAAGGGTGCGTCATAGGGGAGCGGAAGCGCACGCACCGGACCCGCGCACGCACTCGCCACCCTGGCCATTCCCCAGTGGCTGTGCGAGACGACACCGTCTGCCTGCGCGCATACCCACTCGGTCATCGGATAGATGGCACTGGCATCCGCCATGAACTCGACCTCGTTTCTGACGCTGAAGAAGCGGGTGGCGACCTGCTCGCCATACCATTGCTCCAGGACGCGCTTCGCTTCGTTCGGGCGCGACTGTGCCCAGCCGGCGAACAGGTGCGCGACGACGAAGTCATGCAGGCAGACGACGCCCGGCAGCTGCGCAAGCCAGTGCAATGCGCCGCAATGAAACTCGTAGTTGTTGCCGACCTGGTAGACCAGCAGGTCGGCGTCCTGCACCAGACGCAGGACGGCCTCGGTGTCGGTCCAGCGGACCTGCTCGACGCCGCATGGATGGTGCAACTCGTCGATTGCTGCGTTCTGCTCGGTCCGTACGATGGCAACTTCCTGCCCCAAGGCTTCCAGCGCGCGGACGATGAGTGCCGTGACTCTTCCAATAGCCGATATGCTGACCAGCGGGCTGAAGATCAGGAGCTTCATGACAGCAATGCCTTGACCGTGGCCGGCCAGGTGATGTCGTGCGATACCCATAGAGCCTTTGCAGCGACGCCGAGATCCCGTGTGCGCTTCGGATTCGCGTACACCGCGCTCAGCGCATCTGCCAGGCTCTTGGCCTCTGGCGCCGCCACCCATCCGGTCCGGCCGTGGCGGGCCAGGCCGAGCACCCCTCCGCTGTCTGTCGTGCTGATCAGCGCCTTTTCGGCCGTGGCGGCTTCCATCGCGACGTAGCTGAATGATTCCTCGTCGAACGGCAACGAGGCGACCGCCGCCGCGCCATTGATGTAGTCCGCGTATTCGGACCGGTCGAGGAAGCGAAGGTCGAGCCGGACTCGATCGAGCACGCCGTGGCGTTCAGCGGCTTCATGGAGCCGCGTGGCATCGGCTGTCGAATCGGGCGGTCCCGCGATGACCAATCGCACATCCTTCGATGCGCTGGCCAAGGCTTCGATCAGCAGATGCTGCCGCTTGGCCGCATTGACGCGTCCACCTGCAAAAACATAGCCTTGCGAAGCACCGCCGTGGAAGATCTCCGGGTCGTTGATCGGCGCACGCAGCACTTGGGACTGAAATCCGTTGTACTTTGCCAGTCGATTCTGCGTCACCTCCGAAATCGCGAAGATGCGTCGGGCGTCGCGAAAGCATTCGTCATCGGCGTTCTTGATCACGCGACGAATGTCGCTGCCATGCTGTCCTTCCGGTAGATTGGACTGGCCGGCGTCGAACAGGTCGTAAGCCTGACGGTACTGATGCACCAGCCACAAGGTCTTGTTCGAATGCGGAATCAGATAGGCCGGAAACTTGAGGGCGATGACATGGTCGACGTTTTGCAGCATCAGCGATCGGGCGAGAAGCATCTGCGAAGGAATCCGGGTCGCTGGTTCCCACTGGAACGGAATGCGAAGGACTTCGGCCCGGTGGCCGGCAATTTCCAGATTTGCCTTCAAGTGTGCGGCCATGGACTCCGCGCCGCCCGAGACGAAAGGCGCCATGTTGTTGACGACGAGCACCTTCATGCGAGCAGCCTCTCGAGCACGCGGGTCCAATCGATGCGCAGTTCGTCGATCCGTGCCGTTGCACTTGCGCCCATCTGCCGTGCAGCGTCCCTGTCGCTGTAGAGGCGATCCATCGCGGCCGCCAGTGCCAGGGGCTGGGGCTCGCTCACAAGACCGTTCACCTCGTGGATCACGAACTCCAGTGGCCCGCCGGAGTCGGTCGCCGTGAGAATCGGCTTGCCCGAATGCGCAGCCTCGATCGTCGGGTATCCGTAGGAGTCTTCGTCGTCGGGGAGATAGGCCGCTGCCAGGCAATTGGACAGTTGGTCGGCTTTCTCTTCCTCGCTGATCCAGCGGTTCTCGACGACGACTCTTTCGGCCAGTCCATGGTCCGCCGCCAGTTGAAGCAGCAGGTGCGGATACGCCTCGTCTGTACTCGCTCCACACAACCGGACGCGAACGGGAGTCCGGCAATACCTCAGTGCCTCGAGCAGCAGGTGCTGGCGCTTGTGGTCTTCCAGGCGGCAGATGCACACGATTTCGTCGTTCATCGCGCGGAACTGGAACCGCTCCGGGTGAAGAACAGGAGGGAACAGCGGCTCGCTCTCGATACCGTTGAAGCGCCTGAGCCGATCCGACACCACCTGCGAGTTCGAGAAAACGAACCGAGCTTCCATCAATGCAGCCGTATCGGCGGCCATGAGCGCGTCACGTATGCCACGATGCTTTTCATCGTCCGGGAAGTTGCGGTACTTGCTGTCCCAAAGGTCGTAGAAGACACGCAGGTGATGGATGAACCAGACGATCTTGTGCGGATGGGAAATCAGGTGGGATTGCGGCCGAAAGCAGATGACCCGGTCGGCGGCGCTGAGGTCGACGAATCGGAAGGCCGCCATCTGAGTGAACAGGTGCTCCGGCGTGTCGACTTCGGGAAGATAGACGCGCTCCACTTCATGCCCCGCCTCACGCAGCACGAATTCGAGCCATTCAACAATGTTGCGGTAGCCGCCGTTGATGAATGGGACGAATGATGAGCAGAGCGCAATTTTCATCGATCCAGGGCTTGCGCGAGAGCCTCGGCGATCCGGCTCACGTCCGCCTTCGTCATGAACTGGTGCGTCGGGAGATTCATCCCGCGGTGCGCCCAGAGATCGGCGACCGGGTACGCGTTGTCTTCCTTGTACGGCGGTAGTACATGCATCGGATAGAACACCGGCCGTGTCTCGATGCCTGCCTGGTCCAGGGCGATCATGACGCCGTTGCGCCGGGCTTCATCACCGTCGCGCAGGAAGACGGTGTACATCCAGTAGACGTGACGCATGCCTGCATGAGTTTCGGGCAGCACGAGAAGGTGGCTCAGCGGGAGCAGCGCCTCGTCGTACATCTTCGCCAGAGCCATGCGATCTTCCAGCGCCGCGTCGATCGTTTCCATCTGGGCCAGCCCGATCGCTGCCTGGATGTTGGTCATGCGGTAATTGTAGCCAACGACCGGAAACCAGTATCGCCTTTTCGGGTCGACGCCCTGGCCCCGATAGAGCCGCAGCTTCGCCGCCAGTTCATCGTCGTTGGTCGTGACCATGCCGCCTTCGCCGGTGGTGATGATCTTATTGCCGAAAAAACTGAAAGTCGCGCAGGTTGCGAGATTGCCCACCCGCTTGCCATCGACTTCCGCGCCATGGGCCTCGGCAGCATCTTCGAGCACCCAGAGGCCGTGTTTTCGGGCGATCGCGTTGACCGCCGTCATGTCGGCAGGATGACCGTAGAGATGCACCGGAATGATCCCCCGCGTGCGAGGCGTGATCTTCCGTTCGATTTCTATCGGATCGATGTTCATGGTGTCGGCACACACATCCACCAGAACTGGCGTGGCCCCGCAATAGCGCACGGCATTCGCCGTCGCGATGTAGGTCACTGTCGGGATGATGACCTCGTCACCTGGCTCCAGGCCCAGAGCCACCAACGCGAGATGAAGGGCGGTCGTTCCGTTGTTGGCCGCTATCGCGTGCTTGGCGCCGCAAAACGATGCGAAGGCTTCCTCGAAGGCGCCGATGTACTTTCCATTGGAAGAGATCCAGTTGGTGTCGAGGCAGTCGAGCACATACTTCCGCTCGTTGCCCGCAAGTTTGGGTTCTGCTACAGAGATTCGCTTCATGGTGTGTTTTTCCCTTTGTGGAGCTTCCGGGCCGGAACTCCAGCAATCCTGGCCTCCGGTTCGATGTCAGAAATGATGATGGAGCCGGCGCCAGCGACAACGTACTTGCCGATGGTTATGCCCGGGATCACGCGGCTACCTATGCCCAGGAATGCGAGAGGCCCTACGGTGACGTTGCCAGCAAGGGCGCATTGAGGGGCAATATGTGCCGCCTCACCAATTTGGGCATCGTGGTCGATACTTGCCGACGTGTTGATGATCGCAAGGTCGGAAATGTTGCTGTCCGCGTTGATGACAACTCCTGCCATGATAGCGACGCCTTCGCCTATCCGCACGCTGGGCGAGATGATTGCGGCAGGGCTGATGGCATTGACGAGTTCATATCCCAGCGCCCGGACAGATTCGCCCATCCGCTGGCGCGTCGCGTTCGATCCGATGGCGATGAACGCACGGGAATAACCCTCGGCGCGAAGTCGTTGCAAGTGATCATCTCCCTTGAGCACAGGCACGCCGAGGCAGGACTCGACACTGTCCGCCCCCGCGATACAAAACGCGACGGGGACAGATGATGCTCGAAGCAGTTCGATACAGACCTTGGCATGCCCGCCCGCTCCAACGACGATGACCTCACGCTTCATGGCGTCTCCTTCGCCTGCACCAGGGCAGTCGAGCCCGCACGGGCGAAAAGCAGGTTGACGGGGGAATTGCCTTCAAGCTCCGAGGCTGAGATCTCGCGCAGCGCCCCTGTTTCCGGATCGATGACGCTACGGATCAGGCCCATCCTTTCGAATCGGCCCAGCCATTCGGAGGTGGTTTGGCCCACTTTGCGAAGGCGGGAGACGTCGAACTCCACGATCAGCACGATACGCGCATTCCTTGCGATGGTTTCCGCGGCGCCCTCGAGCGCTTGGAGTTCGATACTTGCAGCGTCGAACTTGATAACGTCGACCTTGCCATCCTGCTTTTCAATGTCGTCGATTCGTACAAGAGGGACATCACCGAACAACGAAGAGGGCAGCGCTTCGCTCGCCGCTTGGTTCGAAGCGGCGGCCTGATGCGTCTCGACGGTCGAACAGTACCCGTTCATCCAAGCAGATTTTTTCAGCAGGTCGTGGCTCGCAGCGACGGGTTCGAAGGCCACAATGCGCCCCTTCTGCCCTATGGCGCGAGCCGCTGCAAGCGTGTGCATTCCGATGTTTGCGCCAGCATCAATGAACGTCCCTCCGGGACTAAGAAGCCGTTCGATCACAAGGCGAGTTCCGCGCTGGAACTCGCCAGTCTCCATCAGAACAGACGCCAGGGCGAAATCGGAGGCTGGGCACAGAACCGGTCCGACTGCAGTCCGCAGGAGAAATGCGTCCGGTTGCACACGAACAGCCGCCTCTTGCACGGCAACCGGATGAGCCGCGAGACTATTGCCCGATTTCGGGTGTGCGTGGGGCTGGCTGCGATGCAGAGATTCCCGCAACGCTTGGATCTCCTGTAGTACGTGTGTGGTGTGGATGGTGAGCAGCCGGTCCGTGGCCACAAGCTGAGCCTGCCGGTGGGCTTCGAGGCTTTGCGCGACCGTAAGATGCAATCGCTGCGTCTCGGCCTGAAGCCCCCCTACCATGTACGAGCGAAGCCTGAAGGCGATGGGCCGGGCGAACGTCTTGGTCAGCTTGAAAACGAGCCTTGCCACCGGCCGCAGGCTCCGCTTTACCGCGGACCGGAAACCTGCAGCGGGTGCCACTTCTGCAGGCGAAGACTGTTCTGCAGCAGGACTGTTTCCCTCATTGATCTCGGAAGAACGGAGCCGGGCTTTAGAGGACAGCGCAACGCGAACGTCCACGCCGGCTCTTTCATGGTTTTCAGTAGCGTGCATTGAAGCGTAGTGGCTTGGCCAATGGCGGCCCACAACCTTTCGCCTTCGTCAGGGCCGAGAGCGATTGGTGGTTAACGGAGGACTGGGGCGACGACTGACGGCTCACCGCGCATCGCCTGCAAGCAAGGGGTCTAGAACGAGCGCCCTTCGGCGTTCCGCCGCAGATCCGCCTCGACCATCATCGTGCAAAGCTGCTCTAGCGTGGTCTTCGGCTCCCAGCCCAGTTTTTCCTTGGCCCGGGCGGGATTGCCAATCAGCAGGTCCACCTCGGCAGGTCGGTAGAACTTGGGATTGACGCGTACCAGCGTCTTGCCGCTCTTGATGTCGATGCCGACTTCGTCCTGTTCCTCGCCCTCGAAGCGCACCTCGTAGCCAGCGGCCTTGAAGGCCATGTCCACGAATTCTCTGACGGTTTCGGTCCGATTGGTGGCAAGCACGAAACTGTCAGCTTCCTTTGCCTGCAGCATCAGCCACATGCCTTCCACGTACTCCTTCGCGAAGCCCCAGTCCCGCTTAGCGCTCAGGTTGCCCAATTCGAGTATATCGAGCTTGTTGAGCTTGATTTTGGCGACCGCGTCGGTGATCTTGCGGGTTACGAACTCTCGGCCGCGCAGGGGGCTTTCATGATTGAACAGGATGCCGCTACAACCGAAGATGTCGTAGCTTTCGCGGTAGTTGATCGTCATCCAGTGCGCGAACAGCTTGGCGACGCCGTAGGGGCTGCGCGGGTAGAAGGGGGTTTCCTCGACCTGAGGGATCGCCTGCACCTTGCCGAACATTTCGGAAGTGGAGGCCTGGTAGAAGCGAATCTTCGAATTGGTCATACGAATCGCTTCAAGCAGGTGCAATGCGCCCATGCCGGTGATTTGCGCCGTGGCGTCGGGCTGGTTGAAGCTGACACCCACGAAACTCTGGGCGGCGAGGTTGTAAACCTCGTCCGGGGCTGCTTCCTTCATCAGCGACATCGAACTGCCGAGATCCGTCAGGTCGTACTCGATCAAGTGCAGATCTGGGTTGTCCTGGATGCCAAGTTCCTCGATGCGCCAGAAGTTAACGGAGCTGGTACGGCGATAGGTTCCATAGACGATGTAGCCCTTGCTAAGGAGCAACTCGGCAAGATAAGCGCCGTCCTGGCCAGTGATGCCCGTGACCACTGCACGTTTTTTCATGAAAGACCCTTTCTTGATTGACCATCGGAGCGGCTCTACCGGCTTCAGTCGGCAAAGCGCAAAGTCCTCGATTTTGCCGCAAAGGATCAGTGGTTCTGAAAGTTGACCCGGCAGCATTCCCCGAAAGGCGTCCGCGCGGGCCCGCGGGCCCGCGGGGCGCCGGCCCGTGAGGCGGTTCCCCCTAAAATCCCAAGCTCCGGTAATCCCGGATTGAGAGGCGGCGTGCGCCACCGGCAAGCGGCCGGTGGAAATTGTGGTTCGCATCCGGCGACTGTCAAGCTGAAATCCATCCCGAATGGGGCCTTTCGATAGCAAACGAAGCGAATGCGGCCGTGGGACGACGCTGCAGGAAGGAGCCGTGGTTGTTCGCAGGCGCTCCGCAAGAATGCGGACGCGCCGGGCGTCAGCGCGACCTCAGCTTGTCGTGCACCGGCATCTGGGAAACTCAACGTGAATCGAACAATGAATCATCCGAAGCCACGCCTTGCGCTGGACATGTACGTGCTGGCACAGGGCGTAAGAACGGGCATCTACCGCGTTTGTGACGAGTTGTTTCCCATCCTGGCGCGTTCGGGGAAGCTGGATACGTGGCTCTTTTATCGTGATGGAGATGAAGCCAGGGCAGCCGGCTATCTGGCACAGAAGCGGCTCCCTGCGCAACGCTTGGCAGGCGATGGTGGACTGCCGTCGGCGTCTGCCGACATTCTGCTATCGCCGTTTGGCGTCGCGCCGTCCCCCTGGCTACTCGATTCGGGAGTACTTCACGCGCATCTGATCTACGACCTGATCGGCGTCCGACGGCCGGAGTTCTTTTCGGTCGAGGCGGCCGCAGAGGTTCGAAACATCGTTGACAGCCTCGACGAACACACGGTGGTGTTCGCCATCTCTGAGTCCACGAAAAAGGACCTCTTGGCGTGCAGGCCGGACCTGAGCCCGAGGCAGGTCACGGTCATCCCGCTGGCAGCGGGGCCGTCTTTCAAGCCTTGCGGCGATGCGAGCCTGAAGCAGGCAGTGCGGTCGAAGTACGGGATCCCGCCGGGCGTTCCGTACGTCCTCAGCCTGGCGACGCTGGAGATACGCAAAAACCTCGACCAGGTTGTCAATGCTTTTGTTCTCCATCTCGAACAAAACGAGTCGAGCCGACTACACCTCGTGCTGTCGGGGATGTCGGGCTGGAAGCTCGAGCAGCTGCAGGAGGCCCTGGCGGCGGCAGACAAGTGGGGCCACCGCATCGTTCTCACCGGCTTTGTCGAGGACGCCGACTTGTCGGCGCTCTACAGCGATGCTCTGTGCTTCGTCTATCTGTCCCGCTATGAAGGCTTCGGATTGCCTCCGCTGGAGGCCATGGCCTGCGGCACGCCGGTGATCTGTGCCGACAATTCCTCGCTCCCGGAGGTCGTAGGCCGGGCGGGCGCGATGGTGGACGCGGACGACGTGGCGGGTGTTGCCCGCACAATTCGTCGGATGGAGGAGTCCGAGGCCTATCGCGCCGAACTCTCCGAGGCCGGCCTGCAGCAGGCTCGCTTGTTCAGTTGGGACCGCTGTGCGGAGATCGTCATCGACACTTTGTGCGCAGCCTACCTGCGCCATGTCGAACGGCCGAACAATCGTCGGCGCCGCGCGTTGTTGCCTGGCGCGCAGGCCGCCAGATACATGCGCTCCGACGGTATCGTCGAAGCCAACTTCATCGACTACCAGAATGGGAGCCACGGCCCGCATTTCCCTCGGCTGGGCGATGCGCCCGCAGCGGCCCGACGTTCCGATTGGCCCCGTTGGACCGATGCTCTTCCCCTCGCATCGGGCTCGACTCGCGTCGAAGGAGGTTTGCGGGCGGGTGGCGTCTTCAAGACCGGGACGCCGGACCGCCCTCTGGTGAGCTACGTCACCGTGGTTCGCAACAACACGAAAACCTTGGCGCGAACGATCGAAAGCGTGCAACGGCAGACGTACGCCAACGTGGAGCACATTGTCCTCGACGGTGCGTCGACCGATGGCACGCTCGACCTGATCCTTCAATACAGCGACCGGCTCGACTATTTCGTCTCGGAGCCGGACAAGGGTCTCTACGATGCCGTCAACAAGGCCATCCCGCTCGCGCGCGGACAACTCATTTGCATCTTGAATTCCGACGACTGGCTCGAGCCGGATGCCGCCGAGATCGCCGTTCATCGCATGGGCGATAGCAGCGGCTGCGCGATGTTGCTGACTGCGGCCAACGTGCAGGGAGCCAATGTGAGCCAAGAATGGTACCCGGCGTTCGTGCACCCAGGCTGCTATTTCATGTGCGCCAACGACTGCCACAACGGAATCTATGCCACCAGAGCAGCCTATCAACGCACGGGTCCGTATGACGTCTCGTACAAGATCGTCGCCGACTTCAAGTGGATCATGACCTGCATGGAGGCCGATGTGACGTTTGTGTACACCCGAGAGGTGACGGTCAACTATTCGCTCGGCGGAACGTCAGGAGACGTTCGGCAGCACAGTGTCGAATGCATGAGAGTGGTCGCAGAGCGCTTCCCATTCCTGTCGCCGACCGACATCACCGGGCTCTATCACTGCTTTTTCTTGTTCGCCGGACTGACCGATCCGCCCAATCCTCCTTCCAATCGAACTGCATTCCTCAGGGATGTGTTCGCAAGGCATTCGGCCAAAACCGAGTTCCTTGATGCGCTAGGCTGGGCGTCGATCGAAAGACTTCAACACCCTGGCGATATCCAGCCCGCTGCCTTGCCTGTCGCCGAGGAGCGCAGGCAGACGGTCAAGGGTGCGGTCAAGGAAGCCGTCAAGGCGTCCCTGCGGCGCCATCCCGGCGCGTACGCGGTGGTCAAAGGACTCTATTCGACGGTTCTGAGAAGGTAGCGCCGTGGCCCGCATCGCTTACCTCGATCATTCGTTCCATCGCACCACCCGATCGACAGCATTTCTGCCGGAGATCCTGCGCCGGCACGGCCATAGCGTCGATCTGTTCTGGGACGATGCGTGGCAAGGTGGCCCGCCGGTAGCGTGGGCGGATGTACGATTGCACGACGTCGTGATCATGTTCCAGTCGTACTGTGCGCCGGATCGTCCGCAATTTCGGCAGTCGCACCCGAACGTCGTATACGTCCCCATGTTGGATCAGTTCGGGCTGTGGCAGGGGCCGATCTATAACCTGTCCGCGTTCTGGGAGCCGTTCCAGGGCTCGAAGGTCCTGAACTTCTCGAACGCCGTCCACTGCATGACGAGCGGGTTCGGCATCGTGAGCCACTTCGTGCGCTACTACCAGCCGGTTATTGCACGGCCTGCACCTGCGCGCCAAGGCCTTCATGGCTTCTTCTGGTTGCGTCGAGAGCCGGAGTTGCCGTGGCGGGTCATCCGTCGATTGATTGGCAACACCGCTTTTGACAGCTTCCACATCCACTTGGCCGTGGATCCGGGCACGCCTGCGCCTGAAGATCCCTTGGCCGAGGACATCGCCAAGCATCACATCACGACCTCGACCTGGTTCGAGGACAAGGCCGATCTCGATGCTTTGATGGAGCGTGCGAACGTCTTCTTCGCGCCCCGGCTGGAGGAGGGCATCGGGCAGTCTTTTTTGGAGGCGATGGGTCGAGGCCAGTGCGTCGTGGCGCCCAACCATGGCACGATGAACGAATACATCATTCCAGGCCTTAACGGCTTACTCTACGAAGCCCGCGATCCGCAGCCGCTGGATTTTTCGACTGCGGAAAAGCTAGGGGCACAGGCCAGGGACGGCGTCGTGGCGGGCCGAGCCGCGTGGGAGAACGCTGAGGCAGATCTGGTCCGCTTTATCCTGACGCCCAGCGAGGCGCTGTATGCCGGAAAGTACCAGCACGCGTTGGGTGAGGCGGAAGTCGGCGCGTCGACTGCTCGGGCATCAGGGGCGCCGCCGCGAGCATCGGCGTCTTCCGGGTTGCGCGGTTTTGCGCAGCGCCACGCGATATTCCGGTCGACCCGGTTCATCTGGCATCCGATGCTCAGGCTAGCCCGGCAACTCTTGGGACGCTGAACTTGGTGCTGCACAACTTTTCAGTGAGAACTCCGATGGAAAAATTGAAGGTATTCGTCGCTGGTCATCGCGGTTTGGTCGGCTCGGCAACGATGCTGGCGTTGAAGAACCACCCGGACTATGAGATCGTGACGCGGACTCATGGCGAACTCGATCTTCAAGACCGCGCCGCCACACGCGCGTTCTTCATGGAACACCGGCCGGACCATGTCGTCATGTGTGCCGCGAAAGTCGGAGGCATCCTGGCCAATTCCAAGCTGCCCGTCGAATTCCTTCACGACAACCTGCGCATCCAATTGAATGTGTTCGATGCCGCGCGCGAGGCTAGGATCGATCGCATGATCTTTCTCGGATCTTCCTGCATCTACCCGCGGGACTGCCCCCAACCCATCAAGGAGGAGTACCTACTGACCGGCCCGCTGGAGGCGACCAATCGTCCCTATGCGTTGGCGAAGATCGCCGGCGTCGAGTCCTGCTGGGCGTCCAATCGGCAGTACGGCACGCGCTATCTCGCGATGATGCCGACCAACATGTACGGGCCGGGCGACAACTACCACCTCGAGCATTCGCATGTGCTGCCGGCCCTGATCAGGCGCTTCCACGAGGCGAAGGTCACGGCGGCGTCGTCGGTAGTTGTCTGGGGCTCCGGCAGACCGCGCCGGGAGTTCATGTACTCGTCCGACCTCGGGGACGCGATCCTTTTCCTTCTTGCATTGCCCGATGAGTGTTTCGCCGCGCTGACTCATCCGGACGTTGCGCCCTTGATCAATGTCGGCGTCGGCGAGGATGTGACGATTCGGGACGTGGCCGAACTTGTCAAGGCGACCGTGGGCTACCAGGGTGAACTCAAGTTCGACGCTACAAAGCCGGATGGAACGCCGCGCAAGCTGTTGGACGTGGGGCGCCTCGCGGCGATAGGATGGACGGCGAAGACCCAACTCGATGTCGGGCTCCGGCACGCCTACGAGGACTTTCTCAAGCGTCATGCCTCATAGCCTGATCCGACGATACGTAAGGCGAATCGCGAAGGGTGCCTGGTGGCTTGTCACACCTTGGCGGATGAGGCAACGCGTGAACTTCTTGCGAGCGCGCGCTGCTACTAAGGCTCGAGCTGCAGAGTTGGCTCGCTTCGTCGCGTGGGAGCAGGCTCGACTTGCATTGCGACAGCGCGGCGCGGACGTGCCTCCCATGGAGACGCTCGACCTGTTCTCCGACGCGGAGGTGATCCGGGTGGTCGACATGCCTGCGAGCCAGTTCCTGTGGCCGCCTGTCGCGCCCGAGGCGGTGGTGGACCGTTGGTCGGCCGCGCGCTTCTGTATCGACCTTTGGCGCGGGCGCAGTGACCTTCGGGCGCGGTTCTTTGCCGGCCTTGCCGGAGGACGTGGGGGTGAACTCGGCGGCTGGCTTCAGCAAGCGGGCGCCGCGGAATTGGGTTTGAGCGAAGCCGCCCTGTCGCACCTTCTTGACGCATTGGAGGGTGGCCTGCCCGATCGGGCAAGACAGACGTTTCTCGCGAACGAAGTCCTCGGATCGGTGCTGCCGCATGGCCTGACGCCCGCTGGGATGAGTGGCCTTTTCCGTTGGTTCATGCGATGCGGGGCGAGCGAAGCGGGGCTGCGTCCGGAGGAGGTCTGGTGGCTGTTCTTGGAAGCCGCGCAAAACCCAGAGCAGGAACTCATGCTGGCCTACTCTTTCACGCCGGCGTGGCAGCGACAGCACCCTGACGGGATGACGGTATTCGGACGCGATGCGTTTGCGTCCTGGTTTGCTGCCGAGTACGGCGCTTCCGACGGGTGGATTGATCCGTCCGGATGGCCGCAGTGGCATGAGCCGGCATCGCAGATTCGAACGACCTATTGGGCTCGAGACGCATGGCGAGCAGCCCAGCCAAATGCGCTCGTAGACCGGCAAAGTGCACGCTCATTGCTGGTCTGGTTGGCGTCACCGGAAGCCGGTCTGTCCGAGTCAGTCCGGAATTGGTGCGGGCGACTCGACCCCCAGGCGATTGGGGACGAACTCATCGGTCTCGGCATCAATGTCATCGGCCACTTCTGCTATCCGTCAGGCCTCAGGGTGTCGGTCGAATCGATGGTCGAGGCGGTACGCCTGGCGGGCGTGTCGACTTCCCTGCGCGACGTGCGCACCGATGCCAAGGACGACCCCCATCACGTGGATTTCCGCGGCATGGAAAGCCATGACGTGACCGTCATCCACACGCAACCTGAACCCTTCTTCGATGAAGCATATCGGCGCGCGAATCTGTACGAGCGCCATCCGCGGACATACCGCGTGGGCTACTGGTACTGGGAGTTCGATTCGATCCCGGACGCATGGGTTGCGCATGCGCGGAACGTGGACGAGGTATGGGCGGCGACGGAGTTCGTGGCGAAGGGCTTACGCGAGAAGCTGTCGGTGCCGGTGCGAACCTTGTTCCCTGGGGTCAAGCTGGCGCCGTACGAACGGCGCCCGAAGAGTTATTTCGGGCTGAGCGAGGGGCCGTACACCTTCCTGTTCACGTTTCACATGATGAGCGTGATGGAGCGCAAGAACCCGCTGGGTTTGATCCGGGCGTTCAAGCTGGCGTTCGGAGAGGAGGAGGGGGTGCGGCTGGTGCTGAAGACCTCGTTCGGCGACCGCCACCCGGCGCAGATCCAGGAGTTGCGCGATGCGGCTGCGGGGGCGAACATCAAGGTGATCGATCAGGTGTACAGCCCTGACGAGGTGCTGTCGCTGATGGACGCGTGCGATGCCTACGTGTCGCTGCATCGCAGCGAGGGCCTGGGCCTGACGATGGCCGAGGCGATGCTGATGGGCAAGCCGGTGATCGCCACCAATTTTTCAGGCAACGTGGACTTCATGGATGAGAGCAACAGCTTGCTGGTGCGTCATGAACTCGTGAAGCTCGGCAAGCCGATCCCGCCGTACGATCCGGATCTGGAATGGGCGCAACCATCGGAGGAGCACGCAGCGCAGTTGATGCGTCGCGTCTATGAAGAGCAGGACTGGGCGCGCGAGGTGGGCGCGCGCGGCAAGGCGAGCGCTGAGACCAACCTGTCGCTTCAAGCGGCCGGCCGGCGCATCGCTGCTCGACTCGACGAGATCAAGGTGCTGCGGCGCGGTTCGCCCTGAACCGGCGCGGCAGGCGCTCAGCGCTCGACGATGCGCCCGTGCTCCAGGTGGATGACCCGGTTGCACTCCTTGGCGATCAATTCGGGCGAGTGAGACGCCAGTACCAGGATGCCTGACTTGGAGACCACGTCCTTCATCCGCTTCTCGGCCTTTTCGGTGAACTCGGCGTCGCCCACTGACAGCCATTCGTCCATCAACAGGATGTCTGCCTCGACGCTGGTCGAGATGGAGAACGCCAGCCGCATCATCATGCCGGTCGAATACGTCCGCACGGGCATGTTGACGTACTCGCCGAGCCCGCTGAACTCGCAGATCTCGGGGGTCAGGGCGTCGATCTTCTTCTTGCTCATCCCCATCACGAGGCCTCGCAGCATGATGTTCTCGATGCCGGTGGCGTCCGCCTCGATGCCCAGCGAGGGGTCGATCAGGCTCGAGATGCTGCCTTGCCTGACGAACTCGCCCGATGATGGCTCGTAGACGCCCGCAAGCGTGCGCAGCAGGGTCGACTTGCCCGCTCCGTTGTGTCCGATCAGGCCCAGCCGGTCGCCGCTCTTGAGTTCGAGGTTGATCCCGCTCAGGGCCTGGACCACGTTGACGCCGGTCTCCTTGCCGAAACGGCCCCCGGTGACGGAAGCGGCGAGCGTCTTCTTGAACGAGGCTGCGCCGGCGCCGTAGATGGGAAAGTTGACGGAGACGTCTTTGAGAGAAATGAGAGCCATGTTTTTCTACAGCCAGTAAACGACGCGGCGGCGGTACTTTGCGAAAAGCAAGCCCGAGGCGGTCACGGTGGCGGCGGTCCACCCCAGGATGCCCCACCAGTTGTGCGTCTCGGCAACGCCGCCCATCAACGGCGTGCGCAGAAGGTCAAGCATCTGCGCGAACGGATTCCAAAGGATGTACTTGGCGCGACCGGGCAGGCTCGATGGCAGCCAGAAGACGGGCGTCAGGAACATGAGCATCTGCATCACGCTCGTGACGATCTGTGTCACGTCACGAAATCGCGTGCACACCAGGCCGAGTGCGATGCCCACCGCCTGAGCGTTGATCAGAACGAGCAAGAATGCTGGGACGAACAGCAGTGAAGACCAGGATAGCGAAATGCCGGCCCAGAGCGCCACGGGGATGTACAGCACGATCTGGTGAGCGAACTGGATCAGGTTGCGCGCCATGCTTCGCCAGACGAAGAGACTGATCGGAAAGTAGCCCTGCTTGAGATAGTTCGACGATCCGATGAAGGCGTTGCAGGAGTCGGTCACCATGCTGGAGAAAAAGCTCCAGAAGATGATGCCGAGCGCCAGATGCGGAAAGAACGTTGACAATTCGGTGCCGAACAGCGAACTGTAGAGCGGCCCCATGCCGCCGATCATCGCGCCCATGCTGAGCGTCAGCCAAAGGGGGCCCAACATCGAGCGCCGGTAGCGCAGGACGATGTCGAACCAAGCGAGAGTCCACCAGATGTCAGTGCGGCGCGTACCTTCCCACCAGTCGCCCCACGCGCTGCGATGCAAGTTCGAATGCGCCTGGCTCATACGCGCCCGTAAGTGTCGGCCAGTCGCACGATGTCGTCTTCACCCAGGTAGGCTCCGCATTGCACTTCGATGAGTACAAGTTCGTCTTCGCCGATATTGGTCAAACGATGTTTCTCCTTCAATGGGATGTAGCGGTATTCGCCCGGGTGTGTTTGATGCTCGACGTCGCCGACCTGGACCAATGCCGTGCCGCGCACCACCACCCAGTGTTCGGCCCGCTGATGGTGGTATTGCAGCGAAAGCGACTCGCCAGGCTTCACCGTGATGCGCTTGACCTTGTAGCCGTCTTCTTCCTTGAGCGAGGCATAGGTGCCCCAGGGCCGATGAACCACGGCGGGCAGATGCACCGTTTCGTGTTCGCGGGCCTTCAGTATGTCGACGACGCTCTTGACCGACTGCGCGCTGTCCTTGTGCGCCACCAGCAGTGCATCCGGCGTGTCGACGATCACGAGATCGTGAACGCCCAGCGTGGCCACCACTTTCGGGCTATGGCTGGAGACCTGCACGTGAGTGCCCGTGGTGTCGATGGCGACGACGTCTGGCGGCATGGTGTTGCCGCTGGCATCGGGCGTCTGGGCCTTGGCAACCGATGGCCACGAACCAACATCGCTCCAGCCGAACTTGGCAGGCACTACGTGAACATTGTCGGCGCGCTCCATCACGGCATAGTCGATGCTGATATCGGGCTGCAATCCGAAAGCGTGCAATTCGAACTGGACTGTCTGGCCCACCAGCTGCGACGATTCGAGCGCACCGCGCGCGGCGGTCAGCAACTGGGGCGCATGGCGCTCAAAGGCCGAGAGGATGGCATCCGCGGTGAAGCAGAACATGCCGCTGTTCCAATAGTAGCGCCCGGTCGCAAGGTATTCCTGTGCGGTCTCCAGGTCCGGCTTCTCCACGAATCGCGTGGCTCGCTGGCTTTCGCGCGACACATGCTCTACCTCGATATAGCCGAAACCGGTGTCCGGACTGGTCGGGCTGATGCCGAAGACCACCAGGGCTCCCTGTTCGGCCAGCCTGAAGGCCTGGCTGGCGCTGGCAACGAAAGCCTCGACGTCGGGTACCAAGTGGTCCGCCGACAGGACCAGCATGACAGTGTCGCCGCCGAACTGTCGGGCGCACTGTAGCGCCGCCAGTGCGATCGCAGGCCCGGTATTGCGACCCTTGGGCTCGAGCAGCAACGTGGCTTCGGGCGGGTCGACCATCTGCGCTAAGACGTCCTTGGTGAGAAACAGGTGGTCCTTGTTGGTGACGACCAGCAGGTCGCCGGTACCGCAGGCCTGCCCTCGTTCAATCGCTTGCTGAAGCAGCGTCGAACCCCCGAGCTTCATGAATGGCTTCGGAAAGGCCTGGCGTGAAGCGGGCCACAGGCGGGAGCCTGCGCCTCCCGAGAGCACAACTGAAAGCAAGCGCATTTTTTTCCTGATATCTGGACGGGCGATAATTTTACCGGTCCGACTCCAGCCGGCCTCGGAGACCGGGGCCACGGGGCCTCGGCTTGTCACCGATCCATGCCGAAGTTCACGAACGATGTTTACAAAGCCCACCCTGCCGACGACGCATCCGCCGAGCCGCCCCCGCCCGCGCAGCGTCGACGAGGAGAAGGCCAAACTTCACCGGCAGGTTCGACTTTTGACCTCGGAAGTCACGGGGCTCGAGGAACAGCTCCAGGCCATGCGTCAGTCGACCAGTTGGCGGTTCTCGGCGCCCTTGCGCTGGCTGAGCCGGCAACTGGGGCGGAAGCCGGCGCCGAGCCCGGCCGCCTTGAGAAGGGACCAGAGTTACGCCGAGTGGATTCGTCTGTATGACTCACCGGACCCCGGGATGCAGGATCGCTTCTGCGTCCGCAGGGCTGGCCATGTCGTACGGCCTTCGCTTTCGATCGTGCTTGCGGCGAGTATCGATGAAGTGCCCTTGCTGGCGCCGTCGATCGGCGCCATCCTGGCCCAGGACCATGCGGATTGGGACATCGTTGTCGCCGTCCCGGCAGGCGCACGGGCCGAGGTGGAGGGCCTTCTTGCCCGGGACGTCCGCGCGGCGGTTCGCACTACGGTGCGTTCCAGCGCCGTTCCGGCTTCGAAGGCCAACGCGTTCAACGATGCACTGGCGTGGGTCAAGAGTGATTGGGTGCTGTTCCTGGATCCGGGCGACGCCTTGTCGAGTTGCGCGCTGAGCCATTTCGCCCTCGAGATCGTTGGCCGGAGCGGGGCGGGGATCATCTATTGCGACGATGACGGCCTCGATATCGGTGGCAACCGAGTGGATCCCCGCTTCAAGCCGGACTGGAATCTCGACCTCTTCTATTCGCAGCACTACGTCTCGCACACGGCCGCCTACTCGATGGCGTTGCTGAGGGAGGTCGGTGGGTTTCGCGAAGAATTCGGCGAAGGTGCCGGCTACGACCTGATGCTCAGGTGCGTCGAGCGTTTGAGCCCGGGCCAGATTCACCGGGTTCCTCGCATCCTATGGCACACGCGAACTGCGCCCGCATCGACCGATCGCAGGGAAGCGATGGTGGCTGAGTCGCGGGCGCTGGACCAGCACCTGGAGCGCCGCGGCATCGCGGCGCGCGTAACGGAAGCTGATGGCGTGAGGCGGGTGCAATACGCGCTTCCTGCCGAACTGCCCTTGGTCACGCTGATCATTCCGACGCGCAACGGCCTGGCGCTGCTTCGACAGTGCATCGAGAGCATCGTCATGCTCTCGACCTACCCCAACTACGAGATCCTGTTGGTCGACAATGGCTCGGACGAACCGGATGCGTTGGCCTACATGGCGGAACTCGATCGGCAATCGGGAATTCGCGTCATTCGGGACGACCGGCCCTTTAACTATTCGGCTCTGAACAACATGGCGGCAGGCCATGCGCGCGGCACCGTGCTGGGCCTGATCAACAACGACATCGAAGTCATTTCGCCAGGTTGGCTCGAAGAAATGGTGTCCCTGGCGATGCAGCCTGGCGTCGGTGCCGTGGGTGCCAAATTGCTGTATCCGGACGAGACCGTCCAGCATGGCGGCGTATTGCTGGGTGTCGGCGGCGCCACAGGCGTGGCGGGCCACGCAAACAAGTTCCTGCCGGCGACGGAAGCTGGTTACATGCGGCGGGGCGCGTCGGTGCAGTCATTCTCCGCAGTGACCGCGGCCTGTCTGGTGGTTCGCAAATCGCTGTACGAACAGGTGGGCGGGCTCAATGAAGTTGACCTGAAGATCGCCTACAACGACGTCGACTTCTGCCTTCGGCTTCGCGAAGCCGGCTATCGCAACGTCTGGACACCCCACGCGGAACTGTTCCACCACGAATCGGCGACGCGAGGGTCCGATTTCTCGCCGTCGAAACGCCAGCGTTTCGACCAGGAGCAGGACTACATGCGCTCGAAATGGCGCGAACTGATCGCCGACGATCCGGCCTACAACCCCAATCTCACGGTGTACGCAGAGGATTTCGGCCTGGCCTGGCCGCCTCGCGTGCGCTGGATCACCGGCGCCGCAGCCCCATGACCCTCTCCGTCTCCGTCGCCCTCTGCACCTACAACGGCGCCCGCTACATCGGCGAGCAGGTCCGCAGCATCTGCCTCCAGACCTTGCCGCCCTCGGAGATCGTCCTGTCCGACGACGCCTCCACCGACGGCTGCGTCGAACTGGCGCAGGCCGCCCTGGAGACCTGCCAGCGCGAGCGTCCGGGCCTGTCGATCCGCTTCAGGGCGATGCGCAACGCCAAGGCCCTCCGCGTCACCAAGAATTTCGAGCAGGCCGCCAGCGCCTGCACCGGCGACCTGATCGCCCTCAGCGACCAGGACGACGTCTGGCATCCCGAGCGCCTGGCCCGGATGGTGGCCGAGTTCGAGGCGCGCCCGGATCTGCTGCTGCTTCACACCGATGCCCGCCTGGTCGATGGATCGCTCGAGCCGCTCGGCAACACGCTGTTCCACGCGCTGGAGGTCAAGCCCTTCGAGCGCGCCTGGATCCATGGCGGCCGCGCCTTCGACGTCTTCCTGCGGCGCAACCTCGTGACCGGCGCGACGACCCTGTTCCGGCGCTCCCTGCTGGTCCAGGCCCTGCCTTTCCCCAAGGAGTGGCTGCACGACGAGTGGCTGGGCATCGTCGCCGCCGCGATCGGCCGGGTCGACGTGCTCGAACAGGAACTGATCGACTACCGCCAGCACGAAAGCAACCAGATCGGCGCCCGCCGCGACAGCTTCATGGGCAAGGTCCGCAAGGCCCTGGCGTCCCGTGGCACGACCCACCAGGAACGCGCGCGGAAGGCCGAACTGCTGCTCGAACGGCTGCAGTCGCTGGGCGACCAGGTGGCTGCGGATACCATCCAGAAGCTGCGCGACAAGCTCGAACACCAGCGTTTCCGGGCCGCGCTGCCGGCGTCGCGCCTGGCACGCTGCGTGCCGGTGCTGCGCGAAGCCATGACCGGCCGCTACGAGAAGTTCGGCCGCGGCGCGCGCGGCGTCGTGCGCGACCTGTTCGAATCCGTCTGAGACCGCCCCGCTGAATCACAAGCCACGCTGAATGCCCGCCAACAACGATTCCCCCGCTGCCGCCAAGCCCACCGTCGTCGTCGTCATCCCGTTCTACAACGGCGCCGACTTCATCGAGCGGGCCGTCAAGAGCGTCTTCAACCAGACGGTGCCCGCCGATGAGGTGTTCGTCGTCAACGACGGCTCGCGCCCGGAAGAGCGGGAAGCGCTGGGAGCGCTGGCCGAGCGCTATCCGTTCCGGATCATCGACAAGGAGAACGGCGGCCAGGGCTCGGCGCGCAACGCGGGCGTGGCGGCCTCGCATTCGGACTACATCTGCTTCCTGGATCAGGACGATTTCTATCTTCCGAACCACATCGAGCTCCTCGCCAACGCCATCCCCGGGGACGACGCGCGCTTCGGCTTCGTCTACGCGGATCTCTACGAGGCGGATGTCGACGGCAACGTGGTGCGCACCGAACTCGTCAAGCAGCACTCGAAGGACCATCCCAAGACCAGCATCTTCGACATCCTGCGCTACGACATGTTCGTGCTGCCGTCGGCGACGCTGGTCAGCCGCGCGGCCTTCGACGCCGTGCAGGGCTTCGATCCGCAGTTCATGGGTTTCGAGGACGACGACCTGTTCCTGCGGATCTTCCGCAAGGGCTACAGCAACCATTTCCTCGACCGCGCGGTCACGGTCTGGTGCATCCACACCGAGAGCACCTCGTTCGGCATCCGCATGATCCGCAGCCGCTACCGCTTCTTCCTGAAGCTCGCCGCGCTGTTTCCGGACGAACCGAAGCGCAATCGGTACTACCTGCGCGACTACCTGATGCCGCGCTTCGGCAAGCTGTTCGTCGATCACGCGATCCAGGCCATCAAGCTCGACAACGAGTACCGCGAAGAGATGTTCGCCCACCTCGACGACTTCGCCCGGATGGTCCTGACCAACCCCTACGTCGGCGTCAAGGCCAAGACCAGGCTGCGGCTGACCCGCTTCCTGCTCTCCCACAGCACCCCCGGCATGGTCCGCGCCATCGGCGCCGCCACCAAGCTGCCCCTGATCCGCGGCTTCCGCCGGCTCTACCGCACCGAGGCCTGAGCCTTGCGCAGGGCGCCGCGGAAGCGCCAGAACGCGGCCGAACTCCACACCTTCAGCAGGCTGGTCACGTGCCAGTACAGGTGCCGGTGGCTGGTGCGGCTGGCGCGTTGGGCGTCGTGCCGGGCCAGCAGGTCTTCCGCCACCTGAAGCTTCCAGCCGGCGAGCTGGGTGCGGGCGCAGATGTCGAAATCTTCCCCGTACATGAAGAAGCGCTCGTCGAAGCCGCCGATCTCGCGGTAGGCGTCGCTGCGGAACAGCATGAACAGCCCCGGGATCCAGTGCGGCACCGCGGGGCGCTGGTAGCCGGGCCGCCGGCGCACCAGGATCTCGTGCGGCGTGATGATCGCCCGGTGCTGCTCCGGCTCGTCCTTGCCGGGTTCGAGGATGCGCGGCGTCAGCAGGCCGCTGTCCGGCCGCGCCTGGGCGACCAGCGGCGCCAGGATGTCGCGATCGAAGCGGATGTCCGGGTTCAGCACCAAAAACCACGGCGTCGCGCAGTGGCCGAAGGCCTGGTTGTGGTTGGCGCCGAAGCCCATCGGGGCCGGATTCTCGATCCGCTCCACCTCGAAGCCCCAGTGCAGGCCCGCCAGCGCATCGGTCTCGGGAACGTTGATCGTCAGCACCACCTTGGCGACCATGCCGCGGCTGAAGCGGTCGAGTTCCTTCATCAGGGGGCGCACCAGGTCGAGCTGGCCGTGGCTCACGATCGACACCGTGATGGAGGCAGGGGAAGAGGGGGGCATCGGCATGGTCTAATTTCGTCCGGGAATTCTAGGGTTCCCCAACACCACCCATGATTGCCCTGATCGTCATCAGCTTCCTCTTCTCCGCCTTCGCGGTGCAGCTGTTCATGCGCCGTGCCCGCCGGCATGCACGTCGCTACGGCGCCGACATGCCGCAGCGCTTCCACAAGGGGCACGTGCCGCGGCTGGGCGGGGCCGGCATCTTCATCGGCACCGGCGTCGCCTGGCTGGTCGCGGGCATCGGGTCGGACCCGTTCAATGTCTCCTGGCCGCTCAAGAGCTCGGCGCTGACGCTGCTGTGCATCGCGCCGGCCGTGCTCGGCGGCATCATCGAGGACGTGACCCAGCAGGTGTCGGTGCGCTACCGGCTCAGCCTGACCATCGGCTCGGCGCTGCTGCTGTGCTGGGTGCTGAACCTGGGCCTCGCGCGGGTCGGCATCCCGGCCGTCGACGGCTGGCTGCAGGCCATGCCCTATGCCGCGATCGTGTTCGCCGCCCTGGCCATCGGCGGCCTGCCGCATGCCTTCAACATCATCGACGGCTACAACGGCCTGGCCGGCACGGTGGCGGTGCTGGTCTGCCTGGCGATTTCGCACGTGGCGCTGCAGGTCGGCGACCGGCAGCTCGCCGCCATGGTGATCTGCCTGGTCGGTGCCACGCTCGGCTTCCTGATCTGGAACTACCCGCGCGGCAAGATCTTCGCCGGCGACGGCGGCGCCTATGTCTGGGGCATGGTCATCGCCATCGCCGCCGTCACGCTGGTGCAGCGGCACCGCGTGGTCTCGCCCTGGTTCCCGATGCTGCTGCTGATCTACCCGGTCTGGGAGACGCTGTTCTCGATCTACCGCAAGGTGGCGCGCGGCCAGTCGCCGGGCACGGCGGACGCGCTGCACTTCCACCAGCTGATCTTCCGCCGCATCGTGCGCGTGGCCTTCGCCGACGACGAGGCCCGGCAGCTGCTGGCGCGCAACAACCGCACCTCGCCGTACCTGTGGATCTTCGCGGCGCTGACCGTGGTGCCGGCGGTGCTGTTCTGGAACAACACGCTGGTGCTGATCGCCTTCTGCGTCCTGTTCGTGGCCACTTACGTCGCCGCCTACCTGATGATCGTCCGGTTCAAGGTGCCGCGCTGGCTGCGGCCGTAACCTCGGCGTCGCCGAGTTCCGCCACAATCCGGAAATTCGTCTTTTCCATCGCTCGCCATGACTGACCCCGTCCTCAACATCCCTCCGCGCGACAAGGCCGAGATCCTGGCCCAGGCGCTGCCCTACATCCGCAAGTTCCACGGCAAGACCATCGTCATCAAGTACGGCGGCAATGCCATGACCGACCCCGAGCTGCAGGCCGACTTCGCCGAGGACGTGGTGCTGCTCAAGCTGGTCGGCATGAACCCGGTGGTGGTGCATGGCGGCGGCCCGCAGATCGAGGCGGCGCTCAAGAAGCTCGGCAAGACCGGCCACTTCATCCAGGGCATGCGCGTGACCGACTCCGAGACCATGGAAGTGGTCGAGTGGGTGCTCGCCGGCGAGGTTCAGCAGGACATCGTGGGCCTGATCAACCAGGCCGGCGGCAAGGCGGTGGGCCTGACGGGGCGCGACGGCGGACTGATCCGGGCCCAGAAGCTCAAGATGGCCGACCGCAACGATCCCAACCTCGAGCACGACGTCGGGCAGGTCGGCGACATCGTCTCGATCGACCCGAGCGTGGTCAAGGCGCTGCAGGACGACGCCTTCATCCCCGTGGTGAGCCCGATCGGCTTCGGCGAGAACAACGAGAGCTACAACATCAACGCCGATGTCGTGGCCGGCAAGCTGGCCACCGTGCTGCAGGCCGAAAAGCTCATGATGCTGACCAACACCCCCGGCGTGCTCGACAAGAACGGCACGCTGCTGACCGACCTGAGCGCCCGCGAAATCGACGAGCTGTTCGCCGACGGCACCATCTCCGGCGGCATGCTGCCGAAGATCGAGGGCGCGCTCGACGCCGCCAAGAGCGGCGTCAACGCGGTCCACATCATCGACGGCCGCGTGCCGCACGCGATGCTGCTGGAAATCCTCACCGACCAGGCCTACGGCACGATGATCCGCGCCCGCTGAGGGCGCCGGGCGAGGCTAGCTTTCGTAGCCCCGCGGGTTGGCTTGCTGCCAGCGCCAGCTGTCGGCGCACATCTGGTCGATGCCGCGGCGGGCCGTCCAGCCGAGCGTGGCTTGCGCCAGTGCCGGATCGCCCCAATAGGCCGGGACGTCGCCGGGGCGGCGTCCGCCGATCTCGTAGCGGATGGGGTGGCCGCAGGCCCGCTCGAAAGCTTTCACCACCTCGAGCACCGATGCGCCCCGGCCGGTGCCCAGGTTGAGCGTGGCGAGTCCTGGCTGGCTTTCGGCATGCCTCAGTGCCGCCACGTGGCCCTCGGCCAGGTCCATCACGTGGACGTAGTCGCGCACGCCGGTGCCGTCGGGCGTCGGGTAGTCGCCGCCATGCACCGCGAGCTTGTCGCGCAGGCCCACCGCGACCTGGCTGACGAAAGGCATCAGGTTGTTGGGCCGCCCCTGCGGGTGCTCCCCGATCAACCCGCTCTCGTGCGCGCCCACGGGATTGAAATAGCGCAGCAGCGCAATCCGCCATGTCGGGTCCGAACGCTGAAGGTCGCCCAGCGCCTCCTCGACCATCAGCTTCGAGCGGCCGTACGGATTGGCCGGTCGGCGTGGCGCGTCTTCCGGGATCGGCGAGTGATCCGGCTCGCCGTAGACCGTCGCCGACGACGAGAAGATCAGCGTGCGCACCCCGGCGGCCTGCATTGCCGCGGCCAGCACGAAACTGCCGTGCACGTTGTTGTCGTAGTAGGCGAGCGGGTCGGCCACCGAGTCGCCGACCGACTTGAGGCCGGCGAAGTGGATCACGCCGGCGATCGGCTGTGCGGCGAAAAGCCGATCCAGCAAGGCCCGGTCGCGAACATCTCCCTCCACGAAGCGCGGCGCGCTGCCGATGATGCGCGCCAGCCGCTCGAAGACCCGGGCATCGCTGTTGCAGAAGTTGTCGAGCACCAGCGGCGCATAGCCGGCAGCGGCCAGCGCCACGCAGGTGTGGCTGCCGATGAATCCGGCGCCGCCGGTCACGAGAATGGTGGGGCTCATGGTCTGTCTTGTGTCGGAAGCGTGAATGATTTGTCGATTCTGCGCGACAGGCAGGGCTTGCCCGGTTGGCGCGCGCTAACGTTCCCGTGCGAGAATCATTTTTTTACATTTTGCACGCGCCCATGCAGAACGACGAGCCGAGCGCCTCTGGCGCCACAAGCAGTTCAGAACCGGTGGCCGCACCGACGCGCAAGCGCCCCAAGCCGGGCGAGCGGCGCGTGCAGATCCTGCAGGCCCTGGCCGCCATGCTCGAGCAGCCGGGTGCCGAGCGCGTCACCACGGCCGCGCTGGCCGCACGGCTGGAGGTCAGCGAGGCCGCGCTATACCGCCATTTCGCCAGCAAGGCGCAGATGTTCGAGGGCCTGATCGATTTCATCGAGCAGAGCGTGTTCACTCTGGTCAACCAGATCATCGAGCGCGAGGCCCCGGGCCACGAGCAGGCCGCGCGCATCATCGCGATGCTGATCCAGTTCGCCGAGAAGAACCCCGGCATGACCCGCGTCATGGTGGGCGATGCGCTGGTGTTCGAGAACGAGCGGCTGCAGAGCCGGATGAACCAGTTCTTCGACAAGATCGAAGCGACCCTGCGCCAGTCCTTTCGCGACGGGGCGCAGGTCGATGGCTCTGCCACGCCCACCCTGGACGCGCAGGTGCGCGCCTCGGCGCTCACGGCCTTCGTGGTCGGGCGGCTGCAGCGCTTCGCGCGCTCGGGCTTTCGCCGGGCGCCGTCCGAGCACCTGGACGCCTCGGTGGCGTTGATGCTTCCAAACTGAACACGTGCGAGGCGTCGGCCTCGCACTGGACGTCGCCCCGCGATGCCCCGATCCGGCTATGCACGGCATAGAGAGGCCCTATTCGCAGCCGGCCGGTTCTGCCACAGAATGCTCCTCCGACCCTCATCGTAGAACGTAGGAGAACCCCATGAGCAGCGAAAAGACCGAAGCCAAGTGCCCCTTCAGCCCGGCCGCGGGCGGCACGACGAACCGTGACTGGTGGCCCCAGCAGTTGCGGCTCGACCTGCTCCACCAGCATTCGTCCAAGTCCGACCCGATGGGCGAGGGCTTCGACTACGCCGCCGAGTTCAAGACCCTCGATCTGGCGGCGCTGAAGAAGGACCTCGCCGACCTGATGACCGATTCGCAGGACTGGTGGCCGGCGGATTTCGGGCACTACGGGCCCCTGTTCATCCGCATGGCCTGGCACAGCGCCGGCACCTATCGCATCGGCGACGGACGGGGCGGCGCCGGCCGCGGCCAGCAGCGCTTCGCGCCCCTGAACAGCTGGCCGGACAACGTCAGCCTCGACAAGGCGCGCCGGCTGCTCTGGCCGGTCAAGCAGAAGTACGGCAAGAAGATCTCCTGGGCCGACCTGATGATCCTCGCCGGCAACGTCGCGCTCGAAACCATGGGTTTCAAGACCTTCGGCTTCGGCGGCGGCCGTGCCGACGTGTGGGAGCCTGACCAGGACGTGTACTGGGGTCGCGAGACCAAGTGGCTCGGCGGCGATATCCGCTACGCCCAGGGCTCGCCCGGCGTCGACGAGCCGCACGGCGTGCTCGTGAAGGACGACGACAGCCAGGTGCCGCACTCGCGCAAGCTCGAGAATCCGCTCGGTGCCGTGCAGATGGGCCTGATCTACGTCAATCCCGAAGGTCCGGACGGCAACCCCGATCCGATCGCGGCCGCCTACGACATCCGAGACACCTTCGGACGCATGGCGATGGACGACGAGGAAACCGTGGCGCTGATCGCCGGCGGCCACACCTTCGGCAAGACGCATGGCGCCGGCCCGGCGTCCAACGTCGGACCCGAGCCCGAGGCCGCCGGCCTCGAGGCCCAGGGCCTCGGCTGGGCGAACAGCTTCGGCACCGGCCGCGGCGGCGACACGATCACCAGCGGCCTGGAAGTCACCTGGACCACCACGCCGACCAAGTGGAGCAACAACTTCTTCTGGAACCTGTTCGGCTACGAATACGAGCTGAGCAAGAGCCCGGCCGGTGCGCAACAGTGGGTGGCCAAGGGCGCCGGCGCGACCATTCCGCATGCCCACGACCCGTCGAAGAAGCTGGTCCCCACCATGCTGACCACCGACCTGTCGCTGCGCTTCGATCCGGCCTACGAGAAGATCTCGCGCCGCTTCATGGAGCACCCCGACCAGTTCGCCGATGCCTTCGCCCGCGCCTGGTTCAAGCTGACCCATCGCGACATGGGGCCGCGCGCCCGCTACCTGGGGCCGGAGGTGCCGGCCGAAGAGCTGATCTGGCAGGACCCGGTTCCTCCGGTCAACCATCCGCTGGTCGACGAGAAGGACGTCGCGGCGCTGGCCAAGAAGGTGCTGGCTTCGGGGCTCACCCCGGCGCAGCTGGTCTCGACCGCCTGGGCGTCGGCCTCCACCTTCCGCGGCTCCGACAAGCGCGGCGGGGCCAATGGCGCCCGGATTCGCCTGGCGCCGCAAAAGGACTGGGACGTCAACCAGCCGGAGCAGCTGACCAAGGTCCTGCAGGTGCTGGAGGGCATCCGCACCGAGTTCAACGGGGCGCAGACGGGCGGCAAGAAGATCTCGCTGGCCGACCTGATCGTCCTGGCCGGCGGCGCGGCCGTGGAGCAGGCGGCGCGCGACGGCGGCCACGAGGTGCGGGTTCCCTTCACGCCGGGGCGGACGGATGCGCTGCAGGCGCAGACCGACGCCGAGTCGTTCGCGCCGCTGGAGCCGGTCGCCGACGGCTTCCGCAACTACGTGAAGGCCGGGGTGGCCGGGCCGGCCGAGGTGCTGCTGGTCGACAAGGCACAACTGCTGACCTTGACTGCGCCCGAGATGACGGTGCTGGTCGGCGGCCTGCGCGTGCTGGGCGGCAATGCCGGCCAGTCCCGCGATGGTGTCTTCACCGACAAGCCGGGCACCTTGAGCAACGACTTCTTCGTCAACCTGCTCGACATGGGTACGGAGTGGAACGCGGACTCGGCCGGCGCCGCGTTCCAGGGCCGCGACCGCAAGACGGGCGAGCTCAAGTGGACCGGGTCCCGCGTCGACCTGGTCTTCGGCTCGAACGCGCAGCTGCGCGCCATCGCCGAGATCTACGCCAGCTCGGACGCGAAGAAGAAGTTCGTCGACGACTTCGTGGCGGCCTGGACCAAGGTCATGAACCTCGATCGCTTCGATATCTAGGCCGGCGCCGGGGGGCCTATAGCATTTGCTTGGCCTGCTTGAGCACGAAGTCACAGGCCTTGCGCGTGACTTCCTGCTTCAGGCCGCCGCCGGTCAGGTCCATCTTCTTGCCGTCGGTGCCGGTCAGGATGCCTTGCGCGCCGTCCACGTAGCCGGGGTCCGACGCCGGCTTGCCGCCCGGGATCTTGCCCATCAGCTGGTCCTTCACGGCCGTGGTGGCGCTGTCGGCGCTCAGGTAGTTGTTCTTGAGGCAGTACTCGATCACGCCGGCGGCGTTGCCGAGGCTGCCCGAGGCCATGCCGCCACCGCCGCCGGCCAGGCCCTTGAGCATGTCCAGCGACTGGGCCTGGGCGAAGCCGGCGCTGCCGAGCAGCAGGGCGATGGCGCTGACGCGCATGAAGCGTTGACTGGTGGTGTTCATGTCGGCTCCTTGTACTTTGCGAACAGTTGGGGAAACCATAGCGCAAGCCCAAGGCCGGGCGAAGACGACATTGAAACAGTTGGTGGGCCCTAACCGCCGGTGGCACCGACCGTGACACCGACCTTGCGTCCCGCCTCCACGATCTCGCCCCAGGTCGCGTCGTCGAGCCAGATGCCCTCGCGCTCGCGCGCCGCCCGCGCCTTGCGCTCGGGCTCGCCGGCGATCTGCACGGCCTCGAAGCCGGCGCCCGGCGGGCTCTGGCGCAGCCAGTCGACGAAGGCCGTCGCTTCCTGCTCGAAGCTCGCCTGCGTGCCGAGTTTGGCAGGGTCGATCAGCACCACCAGCATGCCGTTGAGCACGGTGCGCGCGGTGTCGGCCGGACGGTGCCAGGTGCCGCTGCCGGTCAGTGCGCCGCCGAGCAGCTCGCAGGCCACCGCCATGCCATAGCCCTTGTGCTCGCCGAAGGTCATCAGGGCGCCGAACAAGCCGTTGCTCTGCGGCACCACCACCACGCCCGGGTCGTCGGTCGGTGCGCCATGCTCGTCGATCAGGTGGCCCGGCGGCACGCGCTCGCCCTTGTTGTAGGCCACGCGCATCTTGCCCTGCGCCACCCGGCTGGTCGCGAAGTCGAGGATGAAGGGCTCGGCCCCTGCCAGCGGCACGCCGATGCAGCAGGGGTTGGTGCCGAAGCGGCCGTCGCCGCCGCCCCAGGGCGCGACCACCGGCCGCGACAGCACGTTGACGAAATGCATCGCCACCAGCCCCTGGGCCACCGCCATCTCGGCGAAATGGCCGATGCGCCCCAGGTGGTGCGCGCTGGCCAGCGACACGATGCAGCTGCCATGCTGCTTGGCCCGCGCAATGCCGAGCTCCATCGCCTGCACGCCGACGATCTGGCCGAAGCCGTGCTGGCCGTCGAGCGAGAGCAGGGCGCCGGTGTCGAGGATGATCCGGGCCGCGGCATTGGGCACCAGGCCGCCCTCGGCGATGGCGTCGACATAGCGCGGCAGCATGCCGACGCCGTGCGAATCGTGGCCGCTCAGGTTGGCCAGCACCAGGTTGGCGGCGACCTGCTCGGCCTCGGCCGGCGTGCTGCCGGCGGCGGCCAGGATGCGGGCGACCTCATTTCTCAGGCGGCCCGGCTCCAGTGTTTGGGACATGTGATTCAAACTCCCTTGGCGTTGAGGGTGATGGCGTAGAGCGAACTCGTGGCGCAGATGAAGAGCCGGTTGCGCTTGGGGCCGCCGAAGCAGACATTGGCCACGCGCTCGGGCAGCAGGATCTTGCCGATCAGGCTGCCGTCGGGGTGCAAGGCATGCACGCCGTCGGCGGCGCTGGTCCAGATGCGGCCCTCGGTGTCGAGCCGGAAGCCGTCGAACAGCCCCTGCGTGCATTCCGCGAACAGGCTGCCGGCACCCAGCCGCCGGCCATCGCTCGCGACCGCGAAGCGGCGGATGTGGCGCGGCCCGTCGTCCGCATGGCTGGCGCCGGTGTCGGCGATGTAGAGCATCGATTCGTCGGGCGAGAAAGCCAGCCCGTTGGGCTTGACGAAGTCGTCGGCGACGAGGTCGACCGCGCCGCTGGCCGGGTCGATGCGGTACACGTTGCAGGCGCCGATCTCGCTGTCGGCGGTCAATCCTTCGTAGTCGCTCAGGATGCCGTAGCTCGGGTCGGTGAACCAGATGCCGCCATCGGAGTGCACCACGACGTCGTTCGGCGAGTTGAGGCGCTTGCCTTGCCAGTGCGAGGCCAGCACCGTGAGGCTGCCGTCGTGTTCGGTGCGCGTCACGCGCCGCGTCAGGTGCTCGCAGCTGACCAGCCGGCCCTGGCGGTCGACCGTGTTGCCGTTCGAATTGTTGGACGGCTCGCGGAACACCGCCACGCCGCCGTTGCGCTCGTCGAAGCGCATCATCCGGTTGTTCGGGATGTCGGACCACACCAGTGTGCGGTGGGCGCCGAACCAGGCCGGCCCCTCGCACCAGCGGGCGCCGGTCCAGAGCCGCTCGACCTTCTCGGGTCCGGGCACGAGGCGGTTGAAACGGGCGTCGAATTTCTCGATGCCGCAGCCGTCCAGCGTGCCGAAGGGTGGTTGAGTGAAATGCGACATGGCTACATCACCGCGCCGACCTGCCAGGGCACGAACTCGTTCTGCCCGTAGCCATGGCGCTCGCTCTTCGAGGGTTCGCCCGAGGCGGTCGCCAGCACCATCTCGAAGATGCGCTGGCCCATCTCCTGGATCGACACCGTGCCTTCGACGATCTCGCCGCAATTGATGTCCATGTCTTCTTCCTGGCGCTGCCAGAGCGCGGAATTGGTCGCCAGCTTGAGCGACGGCGAAGGCGCGCAGCCATAGGCCGAGCCGCGGCCGGTGGTGAAGCAGATGATGTTGGCGCCGCCCGCCACCTGGCCGGTGGCGCTGACCGGATCGTAGCCCGGCGTGTCCATGTAGACGAAGCCGTGCGCGGTCACGGGTTCGGCGTATTCGTACACCGCCTCGAGGTTGCTGGTGCCGCCCTTGGCCACGGCGCCGAGCGACTTCTCGAGAATCGTCGTGAGCCCGCCGGCCTTGTTGCCGGGCGAGGGGTTGTTGTTCATCTCGCCCTCGTTGATCGCGGTGTAGTGCTCCCACCAGCGGATCCGCTCGACCAGCTTTTCGCCGACCTCGCGCCGCACGGCGCGGCGGGTCAGCAGGTGCTCGGCGCCGTAGACCTCCGGCGTCTCGGACAGGATCGCCGTGCCGCCGTGCGCCACCAGCAGGTCGACCGCGGCGCCCAGCGCCGGGTTGGCGCTGATGCCCGAGTAGCCGTCGGAGCCGCCGCACTGCAGCCCGATCGTGATGTGGGCCGCGCTCAGCGGCTCGCGCCGCACGGCATTGGCGCGCGGCAGCATCTCGTTGATCAGCGCCACGCCCTTCTCGACCGTCTTGCGCGTGCCGCCGGTGTCCTGGATGTTGAAGACGCGGAAGTTCTCGCCTTCGCTCAGGTGGCCGGTGGCCAGCCAGGCGTTGATCTGGTTGGCCTCGCAGCCCAGCCCGACCACCAGCACGGCGGCGAAGTTGGGGTGCGTCGCGTAGCCCGTGAGCGTGCGCTCGAGCAGCTGCATGCCCATGCCGCCGGTGTCCATGCCGCAGCCGGTGCCGTGGGTGAGCGCGACCACGCCGTCCACGTTCGGGTAGTCGGCCAGCGCCGCCGGATTGGTCTTGCGCGAGAAGTGGTCGGCGATGGCGCGTGCCGCCGTGGCCGAGCAGTTGACGCTGGTCAGCACGCCGATGTAGTTGCGCGTGGCGACGCGGCCGTCGGCCCGCTTGATGCCCATGAAGGTGGCCTCGCGCTTCGGCGGCGGCGCCTTCACGTCGGCCCCGAAGGCGTAGTCACGCTCGAAGTGGCCCTTGTCGGGGCCCATGTCGAGGTTGTGCGTATGCACGTGTTCGCCGGGCGCGATCGGCTTGCTGGCGAAGCCGATGATCTGGTTGTAGCGGCGCACCGGGTCGCCTTGCGCGATGGCGCGCACCGCGATCTTGTGGCCGGGCGGGATCAGGCCGCGTGCCGTCACGCCCTCGACCGGCGTGCCGCCGACCAGCTGGCCGCGCGCGATCACGACATCGTCGGCGGGATGGAGTCGAATGAAGGGGTTCATCGTGGGGGTCCTTTGCTTTGTCTTGTGCGGCACCGGGTCTGGTCAGTTGGGGACAGAGCAAAAACCGCTGAGCGGTTTGTTGGTCTATCCCGCAAGGTCTCAGAAGAACATTTTCGGCAGCCACAGTACCAGGGACGGCATGTAGGTGATGATCGCCAGGCTCACCAGCAGCGGCACCAGCCACGGCAGGATCGCCATGGTAGTGCGCTCGAAGCTCAGGCCGGCGACCCGCGCGAGCACGAACAGCACCATCCCCATCGGCGGATGCAGCAGCCCGATCATGAGGTTCAGCACCATCACCAGGCCGAAGTGGATCGGATCGATGCCCAGGTGGGTCGCGATCGGCAGCAGGATCGGCACCAGGATCGTGATGGCAGCGGTGGGCTCCAGGAAGCAGCCAACGAACAGCATCAGGAGGTTGGCCAGCAGCAGGAAGACCCAGGCCTGGTCGGTGAAGCCCAGCACCCAGCTGGCGATCTCGGCCGTGACGCCGGTCGCGGTCAGCATCCAGCCGAAGATCGACGCCGCGGCGACGATGAACAGCACGGTCGAGGTGGTCTCGATGGTGTCGAGGCAGACCTTGACGAACATCTTCCAGGACAGCGTGCGGTACCAGGCGAAGCCGAGGATCATGGCCCACACGCAGGCGGCGATCGCGCCCTCGGTGGGCGTGAAGAGGCCGGTGGTCATGCCGCCGATCAGCAGCACCGGCGTCATGATCGGCAGCAGGGCCTCGAAGCGGAAGATCCGGTCGAGCACGAACAGCGCCGCCAGGCCGCCGAAGACCGTCAGCTGCGGCGGCGTGCCCAGCTGGCTGATCAACAGCCACATCAGCAGCGGCCAGCCGACCACCACGGCCAGCTCGCTCAAGGCCTTGAACAGCCGTGTGCGCGAGAACTTGACGTCGCCGCCCCACTTGTTCTTGTGAGCGTAGTAGGCCACCGTGAGCATCATCAGGATCGCCATCATGGCGCCCGGCAGGATGCCCGCGAGGAACAGCGCGCCCACCGAGACGTTGGCCATCATCCCGTAGATCACGAAGGGCAGGCTGGGCGGGATGATCGGCCCGAGCGTGGCCGAGGCGGCCGTGACGCCGACCGCGAACTCGGTCTCGTAGCCATGCTCCTGCATGGCCTTGATCTCGATCGTGCCGAGGCCGGCGGCGTCGGCGATCGCGGTGCCGCTCATGCCGGCGAAGATCACCGAGCCGAGCACGTTGACGTGGCCCAGCCCGCCCTTGAGCCAGCCGACCAGCGCCAGCGCGAAGTTGTAGATGCGGGTCGTGATGCCGGCGTTGTTCATGAGGTTGCCGGCCAGGATGAAGAAGGGCACGGCGAGCAGCGGGAAGCTGTCGATGCCGCTCACCATCCGGTGGATCACGACGAAGGGCGGCAGGCCGCCCGACATCAGGATGTAGGCCAGCGAGGCGCCCGCCATCGCGATCGCCACCGGGATGCCGCCGGCCATGAAGACCAGGAAGAATATCTTGAGCATGTTGGACGGTCTCAGTGGTCTGACAAGGTGGATTCAGGCCGTTCGAGCACGCTGTAGCCGCGCCGCCAGTGGATGCGCGCCACCTGCAGCGAGCGCCAGGCCATCGCCGCGAAGCCGAACAGGCAGAGGCCGTAGACGATGTTCATCGGCAGGTCGACGATGGTCATGCGCGTGCGGCTGCCGATCTTGAACATCATCTGCACGGTCATGATCACCGCACCGGCGAAGAAGGCGATGCGCACCAGGTCGACCGCCTTGGACATCCACACGCCCATCGCCTTGGGCATGTGGCGGTAGAAGAAGTCGACCTGGATCTGGTTGTTCTTCGAGACCCCGATCGCCGCCCCGATGAAGACCACGCCGATCAGCATGTAGCGCGCCACCTCTTCGGTCCAGGCCGCGGAATCGTTCAGCACGTAGCGCGTGACGAACTGGTAGAAAACCGTGAGGCCGAGCAGCCAGAACAGCGCCAGCGCGATCCATCCCTCGGCGATGGTGTCCGAAAGGTCGACCACTTCGTCTTCCGCATGGAAGTGGCCCTCGTCGTCGATGATCTTCTGCTCGGTCATGGCGGCGCCTTACTTGATCGCCAGGATGCGGTCGTAGTCCTGCTGGCGGTATCCCTGGTCGGTCGGCTTGGTGTTCTTGAGCACGGCCTCGCGGAACGCGGCCTTGTCGACCACGATCACGTTGTTGCCCTTCTTCTTGAACTCATCGGTGAGACGGATCTCCGAAGCGATGATCTCGCGGCCGGTCTTCTCGGCCGCTTCCTGCATCACCTCGGTGAAGATCTTCTTCTCGTCCGGCGACAGCTTCTCCCAGGTCTGGCCCGAGACCACGGTGAGCAGCGAGTCGATGATGTGGCCGGTCAGCGAGATGTTCTTCTGCACTTCGAAGAACTTCTTGGCCTCGATGGTCGGCAGCGGGTTCTCCTGGGCATCGACCGTGCCGTTCTGCAGCGCCAGGTAGACCTCGGCGAAGGCGATCGGTGTCGCGTTGGCGCCCAGCGATTTCGGGAAGGCCAGGTAGGCCGGCGCGTCGGGCACGCGGATCTTCAGGCCCTTCATGTCCTCGGGCTTGGTCACCGGCTTGGCGGCGGCCGAGGTGACGTGGCGCGCGCCGTAGTAGTTGAGCGCCGTGATGTGGTTGCCGCTCTTGTCGTCGTAGCCCTTGGCGAGCTCCTTGAAGACATCGCTTTGGGCGTACTTCAGCAGGTGCTCGGAATCGCGGAAGATGAACGGGAAGTAGGTCACGGCGAGCGGCTTGTAGGTGTTGCCCGCGAAGCTCGCGCCGGTCAGGATGATGTCGACCGTGCCCAGGGTCAGGCCCTGGTTGATGTCCGACTCCTTGCCCAGGCTGGAGGCCGGGAAGACCTGGATCTCGTACTTGCCGTTGGTGCGCTTCTTGATCTCGTCGGCGGCCCACAGCGAGTATTTGTGGAAGGGCTCCGAAGTCTCGTAGACATGGGCCCACTTGAGCTTGGTCTGGGCCTGCGCGAGGCCGAAGGCGCCGAGCGCGCCGGCCGCGAGGGCGCAGGCCGCGAAGGTCTTGAGGGCGAAGCGTTTGCTGGTCATCGATTTGTCTCCGTTGTGGTTGGGAAGAAAAGCGGACTGACTTGGCTGGGATCAGGAGGCCTTCGCGCGGCGCCAACTCGCGCTGAATCTCTGGTGGGACTTGTCCATGTGCGCGTGCATGGCGGCACGGGCGGCGTCGGGGTCGCGCGCGGCGATCGCGTCGCGGATGGCCTCGTGCTCGGCGATCGCGCTGCGCCACGACTTGACGGTCTCGAAGTAGCCGCCGAGCCGCGTGAAGATCGGGCCGTTGCGCGAATCCCAATAGCCCTGCACCGTCTCGGACAGCACCACGTTGCCGCAGGCCTCGACGATCGCCAGGTGGAAGGCCCGGTCGCCCTCGAGCGGCATCATGTTGCGGTCGGCCATCTCGCGCATGCTTTCGATGGCCCGGGTGAGGGTGTCGACGTCGCGCCGTCGGCCCAGCGCGGCCGCCAGGGCCGCGGTCTCGCCCTCGACCACGCGGCGGGCCCGGATCAGTTCGAGCGGGCCCCATTCGGCCGCCGCCACCGGCGCCGCAGTGCGGTGCGAACGGTCGAGCACGTAGACGCCCGAGCCGGTGCGGACCTCGACCCAGCCCTCGACCTCGAGCGCGATCAGCGCCTCGCGCACCGAAGGCCGGCTGACGCCGAGCTGCCTGGCCAGATCGCGCTCGGCGGGCAGCCGCGCGCCGACCGCGAACTCGCCCTCGGCGATCAGCGCGCGCAGCTGGTCGGCGATCTGCCGATAGAGGCGTTGGGGCTCGACGGTTTGCAGCGGCACGTGCAGGGCGCGGGGAGGGGGTTAAGGGTTGTCCTGAATTGGACAAGTGGTAAGGCCAATTCAGAATACGAGCCGCACCGGAGCCGGGCCATCGGGCGAAACCCTGAATGCGGCGCGGCCTTCGCGGCATCACCATCGCCATCAGCTTCGAGAGGACATCCCATGAGACTTCAGGGCAAGACCGCGCTCGTCACCGCGGCCGGACAGGGTATCGGCCATGCGAGCGTGCTCGCACTCGCGGCCGAGGGCGCGACGGTGTGGGCCACCGACGTCAACGAAAAGCTGTTGGCGCGCTTCGACGGCGTCGCCAACGTCAGGACCGCGAAGCTCGACGTGCTCGACAAGGCCGCCATCGGCGCACTCGTGCAGACCTTGCCGGCGCTCGACGTGCTCTTCAACTGCGCCGGCGTGGTCCACAACGGCAGCGTGCTCGACGCCGCCGACGCCGACCTCGAGTTCGCCTTCAACCTCAACGTGCGGGCCCAGTTCTGGACCATCCAGGCGGTGCTGCCGGGGATGCTCGCGGCCGGGCGCGGCAGCATCATCAACATGGCGAGCGTCTGCTCGAGCATGAAGGGCCTGCCGAACCGCTTCGTCTACGGCACCACCAAGGCGGCGGTGCTCGGCCTCACCAAGAGCGTCGCCGCCGACTACGTGACCAAGGGCATCCGCTGCAACGCGGTGTGCCCCGGCACGGTCGACACGCCCTCGCTCGGCGACCGCATCAACGCCAACGCCGACCCCGAAGAGGCACGCAAGGCCTTCATCGCGCGCCAGCCGATGGGCCGGCTCGCGCGGGCCGAGGAGATCGCGCCGGTGGTGGTGTTCCTGGCCAGCGACGAATCCGTCTTCGCGACCGGCCAGGCCTTCACGGTCGACGGCGGCATCATGATATGAACCAGCTCGACTTCAACGGCCGCCATGCGGTCGTCACCGGCGGCGCCACCGGCCTGGGCTTCGGCATCGCCAAGCGGCTGCTGGCCTCGGGCGGCAGCGTCACCGTGTGGGACCGCGACGGCGAGGCCGCGACCAAGGCCGCCTGGGCGCTCGGCGCCAAGGCCTATGCGCTGGCGGTCGACGTGACCCAGCAGCCTTCGGTGGCCAAGGCCGTGGCGGCCACGCTGGCGCAGGCCGGGCGCATCGATGCGCTGGTCAACAGCGCCGGCATCACCGGGCCCAACACGCGGCTGTGGGACTACCCGGTCGATGCCTGGCGCCAGGTCATGGAGGTCAACCTGACCGGCCTCTTCATCTGCTGCCGGGAGGTGGTCGGCCAGATGCGCTCGCAGGGCTGGGGCCGGATCGTCAACATCGCCTCGGTCGCCGGCAAGGACGGCAACCCCAACGCCAGTGCCTACAGTGCCAGCAAGGCCGGAGTGATCGCGCTCACCAAGTCGCTCGGCAAGGAACTCGCCGATACTGGCATCCGCGTCAACTGCGTCACCCCGGCGGCGGTCAAGACCGCGATCTTCGACCAGATGACGCCCGACCACATCGCCTTCATGCTGTCGAAGATCCCGATGGGGCGATTCGGCACGGTGGAGGAGGTGGCCGCGATGGTGGCCTGGCTCTGCACCGAGGATTGCTCTTTTTCCACCGGCGCGACCTTCGATCTTTCGGGCGGTCGCTCCACCTACTGATCCCACAACAAAGGACCTTCATGAAACTCGTTCGCTATGGCAACCCGGGCAAGGAGAAGCCTGGCCTCATCGATGCCGAGGGCAAGCTGCGCGACCTGAGCGCGGTGGTCGGCGACATCGGCCCCGACCAGCTCGGCGACGCCGCGCTGGCCAAGCTGCGCAAGCTCAAGGTCGACAAGCTGCCGCTGGTCAAGGGCAAGCCTCGCTACGGCTGCCCGGTGGCCAAGGTCGGCAAGTTCATCGCGATCGGCCTCAACTACGCCGACCACGCGGCCGAGTCGGGCATGCCGATCCCCAAGGAGCCGGTGGTGTTCACCAAGGCCAACAGCTGCATCCAGGGGCCGAACGATCCGGTCATGCTGCCCAAGGGCTCGGTCAAGGGCGACTGGGAGGTCGAGCTCGGCGTGGTGATCGGCACCCGCGCGCGCTACGTCTCGCCGAAGAACGCGCTCGACTACGTGGCCGGCTTCTGCGTCGTCAACGACGTCAGCGAGCGCGAATGGCAGCTTGAGCGCGGCCTGACCTGGGACAAGGGCAAGGGCTTCGACACCTTCGGCCCGATCGGTCCCTGGCTGGTCACGCGCGACGAGATCGCCAACCCGCAGAAGCTCGCGATGTGGCTCGACCTCAACGGCGAGCGCATGCAGACCGGCAACACCAAGACGATGATCTTCAACGTCGCCAGGCTGGTGAGCTACGTGAGCCAGCTCAACACGCTGGAGCCCGGCGACATCATCACCACCGGCACGCCGCCGGGCGTCGGCATGGGCAAGAAGCCGCAGCCGGTGTTCCTGAAGAAGGGCGACGTGATGACCCTCGGCATCGAGGGGCTTGGCGAACAGCGCCAGGAAGTGGTGCCGTTCAAGCTCTGAAACGAAAACACCCCCCGAAGCGCCTGCGGCGCCTCCCCCCTCAAGGGGGGCGATACCAGCGGCCCGGCAAAGCCGGTTCCGCGGTATCCCTGGCGTTCGACTGCGCCTGATTCATGCGTCGCGGGTCACGCGATCGCGTGGCGATCACTGAGAAAGCGAGTCGGCTCAGTCCACCTTGATCCCGGCCGCCTTGACCACCTGCTGGGCCTTGGCGGTCTCGTCGGCCAGGAAGCGATCGAAGTCCGCCGAGGGCATCGTGAAGGGTTCGGCGCCGAGCTTGTCGAGCCGCTCCTTGAGGTCGGGCGCCGCCATGATCTTCGCCACCTCGGCCTGCAGCCGGTCGACCACCGGCCGCGGCGTCTTCGCCGGCGCGAACAGGCCGACCCAGAACAGGTACTCAGAACCCGGCACGCCGGCCTCGACCGTGGTGGGCACCTGCGGCATCACGGACGATCGCTTGCCGGTTCCGACCGCCAGCGCCTTCAGCCGCCCGTCCTTGATCAGCGGCAGCGCCGAGACCATCGGCGCGAAGAACCAGTCGACCCGCCCGCCCATCACCTCGGTCATGGCTTCGGGCGTGCCGCGGAACGGCACGTGCTGGGCCTGGAGGCCGGCCGCGAGCCGGAACACCTCGGCATTCATGTGGGTCGCCGAGCCGTTGCCTGCCGAGGCGTAGTTGAAGCCTGTCGGCTTGGCCTTGGCCTGCGCGACCAGGTCCTTCACGTCGGCGAAGCGCCCGGGCGGGGCGACCAGCACGTTGGGCAGGCTGGCCAGCGGCGTGACGCCGGCGAAGTCCTTCAGCGTGTCGTAGCTGAGGCCCGGATAGATCGACGGGTTCACCAGATGCCCCGCCGAATGCACCAGCAGCGTGTAGCCGTCGGGCGCCGCCTTGGCGACCTGGGCAGCGCCCAGCGTGCCGCCCGCGCCCGGCTTGTTGTCGATGATGACGCTGGTCCCGAGCGCCGGCCCGAGCCGCTCGGCCACCAGCCGGGCCACGATGTCGGTGCCGCTGCCGGCGGTGAAGGGCACCACCATCCGGATCGTCTGGCCGCGGGGCCAGTCGCCTTGCGCCTGGACGGCCGGGAAGGCGCACAGGGCGATGGCGGCCGCCAGCAGCTGGCGCCGGCCGAGGAAGGATGTCGTCATGGGGTTGTCTCCGTTGGAATGGTGTGTGTAGCGAGGAACGACGAAAGGCGAAAGAAGGCTCAGCCGGGTGCGGCGTTGGCCATGACCAGCGCCACCAGCACCGGCCGTTGGCTGCGGTTCAGCAGTTGCCGCTTCACGCCTGGCGCGAAGCGGCAGCTGTCGTAGGGGCCGAGCTCGTGCTCTTCCTGGCGGCCGTCGAGTTCGGACACCACGGTCAGGCGCCCCTCGAGCACCAGGTAGAGCTTTTCGATCGGCGAGCCATCGAGCGTGGTGTGGCCGCCCGGCAGGATCTGGCTCATGCCCATCCACATCTGGGTCGAGGGCCCGGCCTCCTTGCCCTGCAGCCGCAGGCAGCGCATGTCGAAATGGTTGGGCGCCTCGTAGGCCGGCGCCTGCTCGAATCGGGTCAGGTGCATGGCGGCGTCTCCTCAGGGCCGCAGCACGACGCGGTCGGTGCTGCCCGACAGCACCAGCCGGTAGGCATCCGCGGCCTGGTCGAGCGTGAAGGCACGGGCCACCGGAAAGGGCTTCAGCGTGCCGCGCTCGAAGCCCTCGCGCATCGCGTCGAGCTGGCCGGTGGCAGCCACGCAGTCCATCGCCAGCGAGTCGATGCCGACATAGGTGTGCATGCCGCGGTAGAAGGCGAAGATGTCGAAGGGCACCGCGCGGTCCTGGGTCGAGATCAGGATCTGCGTCGCGCCCTTGGCCATCGACTTGTTGGCGGCGTCGAAGTAGGCGCTGCCCACCGTGTTGTAGGCGATGTCGACGCCGCGTCCGCCGGTGAGCTCCCGCACCCGCGCCGCGATGTCGCCCTGCGTGGCATCGATCGTCTCGACCGCTGCGCAGGCGAAGCCTTCGAAAGGCCCCGGGCGCCGTTGCACCGCGATCACCCGCGCCCCGCCTTGGGCCGCCAGCTGCACCGCCGCCTGGCCGACTTTGCCATTGGCGCCCAGCACCAGCACCGTCTGCCCGTCCCTCGGCATGCCGCTGCGCCGGAAGCCCTCGTATGCCGTGACGAAGGGCAC
Source organism: Variovorax sp. 10N432 (assembly GCF_056394465.1). Classification (NCBI taxonomy): domain Bacteria; kingdom Pseudomonadati; phylum Pseudomonadota; class Betaproteobacteria; order Burkholderiales; family Comamonadaceae; genus Variovorax; species Variovorax sp. 10N432. Next base: position 77,911 of record NZ_JBFTHX010000012.1, on the reverse strand, counting down.
GCCGACCGCACCCGATTCGTCCATCGAGATGCTGAGCGGCCGGTCGCGCAGGGCGGCCACCGGCAGCACCAGGAAGCGCGCATGCGAGCCGTCGCGCGTGATGCCGATGTCGCCGCCGGAGCCATAGACTTCGCGGCCGATCCAGTCGTTGGGGCCGTCGACCACCACGCCCGCGAAATCGCGCCCCGGGGTGCGCGGCCAGACGGCCTGCGGCATCAGGCCGAGCGCCGCCTTGACGTCGCTCGGATTGACCGCCGCGGCGCCGACCCGCACCACCGCGAAGCCGGGACTGGCCGCCGGTTCGGGCTGGGCGGCGGCCTGGAGCCGCAGTCCGGCGATGTCCGCGGCCTTCTCGGCCAGCCGCAAGGCGCGGGCGCTGTCGTCGACAGTGGCGGCGTTCATGCGCGGCCTCCTTCCAGTCCCAGCGTGGCGCGCGCCTCGCGCGCCGAAGCCACCTCGCCGCCCAGGCTCACGATGATGTCCCTGGCCTTGGCCACCAGCTGCGCGTTGCTTTCGGCCAGCACGCCGCGCTCGAGGTAGATGTTGTCTTCCATGCCGACCCGCACGTGGCCGCCCATGAGCCACGCTTGCGCGACGATCGGGAACTCCATGCGGCCGATGCCGAAGGCGCTCCAGAAGGCGCCGCGCGGCAGCATGTTGCGGGCATAGAGCAGCGTCTCGGGTGTCGGCGCGAAGCCGTACTTCACGCCGAGGACGAAGGTCCACATGGCGGGGCCTTCGAGCGTGCCGTCGGCGATCAGGTCGAGCGCCAGGTTGATGTCGCCCGAGTCGAAGATCTCGAGCTCGGGCTTGACGCCCGCTTCGCGGATCACGCGGGCCATGCGGCGCACGTTCTTCGGCGTGTTCATGACGACGTCGGGGCCGGAGTTCATGGTGTTGAGGTCCAGCGAGCAGACGTCGGGCTTGATCAGCGCGATGTGCTCGACCCGCTTCTCGGGCGGCAGCAGCGTGCTGCCCGGCGCGGCGACCTTCGGGTCGTCCTCGCTCGGAATGAAGCGGCCGCCCGGGCCGGTGGTCAGGTTGATGATGAGCTCGCGGTTCTGGCGCCGGATGCGGTCGACCACGTCGCGGTAGAGGTCGACCTGCATCGACGGCTTGCCGGTCTCGGGGTCGCGCACGTGGATGTGGACCTGGCCGGCGCCGGCCTCGGCCGCGGCCAGGCATTCGTCGGCGATCTGCGCCGGCGTGATCGGCAGGTGCGGCGTCTGCTCGGGCTTCACGAGGTTGCCCGTGACGGCGCAGGTGATCAGCGTCTTCACAGGTGCCGCCCTCCATCGACCACGATGCGGGTGCCGGTCACGAAGCGCAAGGTGGTCGCCAGCGCTTCGATGGTGGCGGCCACGTCCTCCGGCCGGCCGATGCGGCCCAGCGGGGTGGTGGCGGCCATCTTGTCGGCGAACTCGGCGCCACGGCCCGGCACGAAGCCCGACTCGACCGCGCCCGGCGACACCGAGACCACGCGCACCGCCGGTGCCAGGGCCTTGGCCAGCGCGTCGCCGACGACGTCGAGCCCGGCCTTGGCCGCGACATAGGCCAGGTTGCTGCCGACCCCGGTGAAGCCGGCGATCGACGAGACGTTGACCACCAGCCCGTCGCCGCTGGCCTTGAGCATCGGCGCGAAGGCCCGGATGGTGGCGAACACGCCGCGGAAGTTGGCGCGCAGCAGGTCGTCGATCAGTTCGTCGGTCAAGGCATCGAGGTCGGCGGCGGGCACCGGCTGCGTGTGGCCGGCACTGTTGACCAGGATGTCGCAGCGTCCGTAGCTCGCCTGCACGGCGGCGGCGGCGCGCTGCAGGCTGGGCGTGTCGACGATGTCGGCGCGCAGCGCCGAATGGCGCTGCCCGTCGGCATGCGGCAAGGCGGCGGCGCGGGCGTCGGCGTCCTCGCCCTTGCGGTGCACCAGCACGCAGCTGGCGCCGAGCGCGGCGAGCCGGCGTGCGCTCGCATGGCCGATGGCGCCGAGGCCGCCGGTGATGACGGCGACCTTGCCGTCGAGTCGGGAGGTGGGATCAAAACTCATGGGGTGTCCAAGGGAAAGGTTGAAGGCGATCGATCGAGGTGTTCATGGAATCGGCGGGCGCGGGAACTTCATCTCGCCGGGCTCCAGCACGAAGTCGTACTGCAAGGTCGCGTGGCCGCCGCCCTGCTGGGGTTCGAAGCGGCCGATCAGCCGGCGCGTCACGCCGAACACCGGGTCGCTCTCGAGGTTCTCGTCGTCGTCCGCGAAGACCTGCGTGACGAGCACCTTGTGGCCCGGCTTGCTGACCATGAAATGCAGGTGCGCCGGCCGGTTGGGATGCCGCAGCTGGGCCCGCAGCAGGTCGCCGCAGGGGCCGTCGGTCGGCACCGGATAGCCGGCCGGCCGGACGCTGCGGAAATGGAAGCGGCCCTCGGCATCGGTCCTGAAGCGGCCTCGCAGGTTCATGTCCTGCTGCGCCGGGTCCTGGTTCTCGTAGAGGCCGACCGGCGAGGCCTGCCAGACATCGAGGGTGGCGTCCGCCACCGGACGGCCCGCGCTGTCGCGCACGGTGCCGGCGACCTCGAGCGGAACGCCGGGCGTCTCCGAGCGCGCAATGCTCTCGCCGCCGTCGCAGAACGGCGCGTTGGCGCGCCAGAACGGCCCCAGCAGCGCGGCCGGCGACTCGCCCTGCGGGTCCTGGTTGTTCTGCAAGGCCACCAGGGTGGACACGCCGAGCAGGTCGGCCGCCAGCACGACCTCGTTCTTGGTCTCGCCGCTGGCCTGGCCGATCGCGACCAGGAATTCGAGCGCGCGCTCGAACTCGTCCTCGGTCAGCTCGACCTCGCGCACGAAGGCATGCAGGTGACGGGTGAGGGCGGCCATCACGCTGCGCAGGCGCGGGTCGGGCGTGCGCTCCATCGCCTGGAGGGTGATCTGCAGCACGGATTCGGGGGTGGTCACGATGTTCATGGGGTGGGCGGCCTTTTATGCAAACGTTTGCAAATTATTCCTCCATTCTTCGAAAAAGTAAAATCAGCATATCCATGCGCTCATCGTGGAAAATCGCCGGGTTGTCCCGATTCGGGCATTCAATCGTTTGCATCCATGAACCCCCAACCCTCGTCCACCGTCACCATCCGCGATGTCGCGCTGGCCGCCGGCGTGCATGTCTCGACGGTCTCGCGCGCGCTCAATCCGGACAAGCGCAGCCTGATCAGCGCCGAGGTGCTGAAGGTGGTCGAGGAGGCCGCGCGCAAGCTCGGTTACCGGCCCAACCGCGCGGCGTCGGCGCTGCGGACCGGCCGCACCCACACCATCGGGGTGCTGGTGCCCGACATCACCAACCCGGTGTTCCCGCCGATCCTGCAGGGCATCGAGGCCAGCGCGGCGGCGCGCGGCTACTTCGTCTTCGTGACCAACGTGGTCGACCATGCCCTGGCGCGCCCGATCGTCGAGCGGATGCTGGCGCAGCGGGTCGACGGGCTGGTGCTGGCGATCGCCACCCGAGACGACCCGCTGGTCGACTACATCGGCAAGGCCGGCCTGCAGGCGGTGCTGGTCAACCGGGCCGACGAGACCGGGCGCCTGCCCGCCGTGGTGAGCGACGACCGGCTGGCGATGAAGCTGGCGGTCGACCACCTGGTGTCGCTGGGCCATCGCCGCATCGCCCACCTGGCCGGCCCGCAGAACGTGCCGACCGGCGTCGGCCGGCGCCAGGGCGTCGAGCAGGCGCTGCGCGACCGCGGGCTCGAGCTGGCCAGCGTCGAGGAATGCGAAGGCTACAGCCGCGAGGCCGGCCGCGCCGCCATGCAGCGGCTGCTCGATGGCCACGAACGGCCGCAGGCCGTGGTGTGCTGCAACGACCTGGTCGCGCTCGGCGCCTACGACGTGCTGCGCGAGCGCGGCATCCGCGTGCCGCAGGACATCTCGATCACTGGCCACAACGACATGCCGCTGGTCGACATGGTCAACCCGCCGCTCACCACCATCCGGCTGCCGCACCGCGAACTCGGCTGGCGCGCCGCCGAGATGCTGTTCGACGGCATCGAGGGCCGGGCGCCGTTGGCCTTCACGGTGGTGCTGCGGCCGGAGCTGGTGGTGCGCGAGTCGACGCGGGACGTTGTTGGCGAGTCTTGAGGACGGGTCTTCAGGGGTGCGTGCCGAGGGCACCGGGTGGCCCCCTCCGCTCATGTCCCCCGGCCTGCGGCCTCCTCCTTTACTTCGCTGCGGGGGCCACCSGGTGCCCTCGGCACGGGTAGCGCCGTGCGGTGCTGCCGAGGATGAACCACCGGCTTGACGGCTCACGCCGATGGTGTGCTCTGCGCAGCGAAATAAAGGAGGAGGCCGAAGGCCGGGGGACATTCGCGGAGCAGAGCACACCGTCGGCGTGAGCCCCGCCCCGGCGTATCAATGCAATTGACAGCAAATGTCCCATTGACAGAACAATAGAAGTGCTCAACCATCGCGGGCATGTCGCAGATGCCCTTGCCGAAGTACCACCAGATCTATCTGGTGCTGCGCGAGCAACTCGAAGAAGGGCGCTTCGCCGACGGCCTGCCCGGTGAACTGGCCCTGATGGAGCAGTTCGGCGTCGCCCGTGTCACGGTGCGGCGGGCCCTTGGCCAGTTGTCGTCCGAGGGTCTGATCTCGCGCAACCCCGGCCGGCGCACGCGTCCGGTGCCGCCGGCGGCGAGCGGCGAGCCCCGTGCGGCCGACGGCATGGCGCGCGCCAACCTGCGCGGCCTGCTCGAGAACCTGGTCACGATGGGCCTGCACACCTCGGTCAAGGTGATCGACGTGGCGACCATCTCGGCTTCGACCCAGGTCGCCGACGCCCTGCAGCTCCAGCTCGGCGACGCGGTGCAGAAGGCGGTGCGCGTGCGTTCGACGCGCGAGGGGCCGCTGTCGCACATCACGACCTACGTGCCGAACGACATCGCGCGCAAGTTCGGCCGCCGCGAACTGGCCAGGAAACCGATCCTGGTGCTGCTCGAGGAGTCCGGCGTCAAGGTCGGCCGCGCGCACCAGACCATCACGGCGCGGCTGGCCGACAACGTGCTTGCGGAGCACCTCGAAGTCTCGGTCGGCTCGGCCCTGCTGGCCGTGCGCCGCCTCATCTACGACGAAGCCGAGCGCCCGGTGCAGTGGCTGCACGGCTTCTACCGGCCCGATCGCTACACCTACGAGATGCAACTGTCGCGCGTCGGCAGCATCGACGCCAAGGTGTGGGTCAGCAAAGACGTGTCAGCCCAGTTCAACTGAAGAAAAAGGAAAGCACCATGCCCCATCGCTTCGATCGCCCGGACCGCCGCCGCTTCATGTCGCAGTCCGCCGCCGTGGCCTCCGCCATCGCCTTCCCGCTGGTGGCCGGCGCCCAGCCCAAGCCGATCAAGGTCGGGGTGCTGCACCCCGTGACCGGCGCTCTCGCCTATTCGGGCCAGCAGTGCCGGCTCGGTGCGCTGATGGCGATCGAGGACATCAACAAGGCCGGCGGCATCAAGTCGCTGGGCGGCGCCAAGATCGAGGCATTGCTTGGCGACGCCCAATCGCAGCCCCAGGCCGGCGCCGCCGAGGTCGAGAAGATGAACGAGGCCGGCGTCTCGGCCATCGTCGGCGCCTTCGCGTCGGCGATCTGCCTGGCCACCACGCAGGCCGCGGCCAAGTACAACCTGCCGCACGTGGTCGATGTCGGCGTGGCCGACCAGATCGTCGAGCGCGGCCTCAAGAACACCTTCCGCTTCGGCCCCGGCTACAAGAAGTCGACCGAGGTCGCGATGGCCAACCTGCTGGTGCTCAACAAGGCCGCGGGCAGTCCGGCCAAGACGGTGATGATCATCCACGAGGACTCGCTGTTCGGCTCCGGCACGGCGGCGCTGCTGTCGCGCGAGCTGCCGGGCTACGGCTTCGAGGTGAAGGAGGTCGTGAAGCACGCCAACCCGACGCGCGACTTCAACAACATCGTGCTGCGCATGAAGTCGATCAACCCCGACATCGTGATCCCGGCCAACTACTACAACGAGTACGCGCTGCTGGTGCGCACCATGCAGCAGCAGAAAGTGCAGCCGAAGGCGATCTTCTCGGTGCTCGGCGGTGCGGCGTCGAGCTACAAGTTCGTCAAGGAGTTTCCGGACGCGGCCAACGGCATCATCGACTGCAACCACTGGTTCAACCCGAAGGACAAGCGCTCGGCCGAGCTGCGCAAGCGGGTCGAGGCCCAGGGCCAGTTCTTCAGCTACGAGGTCTTCATGACCTATACCGCGATGACGCTGCTGGCCGACGCGCTGGAGCGCGCCAAGTCGAGCGATCGCGCAGCCATCATCGACGCGCTGGAGAAGAGCACCTTCTCGAACCACATCATGCCGTACGGCCCGACGAAGTTCGTCAACGGCCAGAACGAGGGCGCGCAGCCGCTGATGACGCAGGTCGTGAAGAACGACATCAAGGTGATCATCCCGCGCGAGTTCCGCGAGGTCGAACCCATGTTCCCCTTGAACGCCTAGAGATGGAGCTCGCCCCCAGGTTGCCCGGCACTTCGTGTCCGGGCGCCCACCCCCTACCGGGGGCAACACCGTCGGCCCGGCAAAGCCGGTTCCGAGGTGTTTCACCAACGGGCCTGGCTGCGCCGGCCGGCTTTTAGACAAGGCACATGTTCGACTCCAGCATCCTTTTCTCGTCGGTCCTGAACGGCCTGACGACCGGCGCGGTCTATGCCCTGATCGCGCTCGGCCTCACCTTGATCTACGGCGTGCTGCACATCATCAACTTCGCGCATGGCGCCTCGCTGATGCTGGCCCTCTACGCGGTGTACTTCCTCAAGGAGCGCTGGGGCATCGACCCCTACCTGGCGCTGCCGATCGTCATCCCCGGCATGTTCGCGCTCGGCTACGGGCTGCAGCGCCTGGTCATCAACCGCGCCGGCCACGGCAAGGACGAGAACATCCTGCTGGTCACGCTCGGCATCGCGATCGTGATGGAGAACCTGGCGCTGCTGTTCTTCAAGTCGGACACCCGCAACATCGACACCGCCTACGCGCTCAGCACGGTCGCCATCGGGCCGGCAATGATCGCGGTGCCCAAGCTGGTGGCCTTCGCCGGGGCGCTGGTGGTGTCGGCACTGCTGTTCTGGGTCATGGGGCGCACCGACCTGGGCCGCGCGATCCGCGCGGTCGCCAAGGAGAAGGAGGGCGCCAAGCTGATGGGCATCGATGTCGACCATGTCTATGCGATGAGCTTCGGCATCGGCCTGGCATGCCTCGGCGCCGCCGCCTGCTTCCTGCTGCCGGCCTACTACGTCAACCCGCAGGTGGGAGGCGGCTTCGTGCTGGTGGCCTTCACGATCGTGGTGCTGGGCGGCATGGGCAGCTTCGTCGGCGCGCTGATCGGCGGCTTCCTGGTCGGCATCGTCGAATCGCTCGGCGGCCTCTACCTGGGCGAATCGCTCGGGCAGATCGGCATCTTCGCGATCTTCATCGGGGTCGTGCTGTTTCGCCCGCAGGGCATGTTCGGAGCGAAGGCATGAGCGCCGCCCGGCCGCCCGAAGGCGCTCGCACCGCAGTGCGCAGCACGGAGGTTTCCCAATGAGCGGTCCTCGTCAACTGGCGGGCATCGCGCTGTTCGCCGCGGCCGTGGCCTGCGTGCCGCTGGTCACAGCGTCGGGCGCGACGCTCAACTTCGTGATGATGGCGCTCTACGCCACCTTGATCGCGCAGGCATGGAACATCCTCGGCGGCTTCGGCGGCCAGTTCTCCTTCGGCCATGCGCTGTTCTTCGGCAGCGGCGCCTACATCCAGGCGATCGCGCAGCTGCAGGGCGGCCTCAACGCCTGGGTCGCGCTCGGGTTGGCGGTGATCGGTGCCGCGGTGGTCGGCCTGTTCATCGGCGGCTTGAGCTTTCGCTACGGGCTCAAGGGCTCCTACTTCGCGCTGGTCACCCTGGCCTTCGCGGAGGTGTTTCGCATCGTCGCGCTCTCGGTGCCCTTCACCGGCGGCGGCGTCGGCCTGATGCTGCCCCTGCGAGAGGCGCCGTCGAACCTGCAGTTCGCCACCCGCGCCGGCTACCTGTGGGTGGTGCTGGCCTTCGTGGTCGCGGCGCTGCTGGTGACCTGGTGGCTGCGCAACGGGCGCTTCGGTGCCTGGCTGCAGGCGGTGCGCGACAACGAGGACGCGGCGCGCGCGGTGGGCGTGAATCCGTTCCGTGTCAAGCTCGGCGCGATCGGCATCTCGGCCGCCTTCATGGGCGCCGCCGGCGCCTTCTACGTGCAGGTGTTCCAGTACATCGACCCGGGCATCGCCTATGGCTCGTCGACCTCGGTCGAGGCGCTGGTGGGGGCCATCGTCGGCGGCGTAGGCACCCTTTGGGGGCCGGTGCTGGGTGCGGTGGTGCTGCATCTGCTGGCCGACCTGACGCGCAACCTGTTCGGCGAGCTGCCGGGCATCAACATGGTGATCTACGGCACGGTGCTGGTGCTGATCGTGATCTTCCTGCCGCGCGGCATCGCCGGCCTGGGGCTCTCGGTGCGGCAGCTCTGGGCGTCCGCGAAGGGAGGTCCCCGTGGCTGAACCGCTGCTGGTGCTGAATGACATCTCCCGTTCCTTCGGTGGCCTGAAGGCGGTGCAGGGCGTCAGCCTGTCCGTCGCCGAAGGCAGCCTGAGCGCGCTGATCGGGCCCAACGGCGCCGGCAAGACCACGCTGTTCGCGCTGATGTCGGGCTTCCTCAAGCCGGACACCGGCACGGTGCGCTTCGCGGGCCAGGACATCACGGGCCGCGAGCCTCACCGCAATGCCCTGCTCGGCATGACGCGGACCTTCCAGATCGTCAAGCCTTTCGCGGCGCAGACCGTGCGCGAGAACATCGCGGTCGGCGTCCACCTGCATGAGCGCAGCCGTGGGGCGGCATTGCGGCGCGCGGACGTGGTGGCGCAGCGCGTGGGCCTGGCGGCACAGCTCGACAAGCCGGCCTCCGACCTCACGGTCGCCGGCCGCAAGCGGCTCGAGCTGGCACGCGCGCTGGCGACCGAGCCGCGCCTGCTGCTGCTCGACGAAGTGCTGGCCGGCCTGAACCCGCAGGAGATCGCCGAGATGATGCCGGTGGTGCGCGGCATCGCCGATGGTGGCGTGACCGTGCTGATGATCGAACACGTGATGCAGGCCGTGATGAACCTGGCCGAGCATGTGTGGGTGCTGGCGCAGGGCCAGCTGATCGCCGAAGGCAGTCCGTCCGAGGTGACGTCGAACGACAAGGTGGTCGAGGCCTACCTGGGCCATGGCACCGCGGCGCGGCTGCGCAAGGCGGCTGCGGCGAAGGGGGTGAAGGCATGAGCCCCCGCCCGGCCGCTCCGAAGGGGGCTCGCACCGCAGCGCGAAGCGCGGAGGTTACCCAATGACCGCGCTGCTGGACATCAAGGGCTTGCGCGGCGGTTACGGCCGGGTCGAGGTGCTGCGCGGCGTCGACCTGCAGGTGAATGCCGGCGAGATGGTCGCGCTGCTCGGCAGCAATGGCGCCGGCAAGTCGACCTTGAACAAGATGGTCTGCGGCCTGTGCCCGGCCTGGAGCGGCAGCGTGCGCTTCGATGGCCAGGACCTGAGCGGCGCCCACTACCGCGAGGTCGTCAAGGCCGGCCTGATCCAGGTGCCCGAGGGCCGCAAGGTGTTCCCGAACCTCAGCGTGCTGGAGAACCTCGAGCTGGGCTCGTTCACGCGGGCCCGCGAACGCCGGGCCAGCAACCTGGAGAAGGTGTTCGGCATCTTCCCGCGGCTGCGCGAGCGCATCCGGCAGAACGCCGGCACCATGAGCGGCGGCGAGCAGCAGATGCTGGCCATCGGCCGCGGCCTCATGGCCGAGCCGGTGCTGCTGATCCTCGACGAGCCCTCGCTGGGCCTGTCGCCGCTGCTGGTCGAGGAGATGTTCACGCTGATCCGGCGGCTGCGCGACGACGGCCTCGCGGTGCTGCTGGTCGAGCAGAACGTCGGCCAGTCGCTGGAGATCGCCGACCGCGCCTACGTGCTGGAGAACGGCAGCGTGCGCTTCTCGGGCGCGCCGGACGAACTGCTCGGCAGCGACGAACTGCGCCGCGCCTATCTCGGGCTCTGAGCCTGGGACCCCACAAGGAAAGACAATGAAACGCAGAGACATCCTCATCGCCTCCATGACGGCGCTGGCCGGCACCGCCCGGGCCCAGATCGGCAACACGCCGATCCGCCTGCTGGTCGGCGCGCCGGCCGGCGGTTCGACCGACACCATCGCCCGCACCCTGGCGGCCGGCATGGGCCCGGTGCTGGGCCGCACCGTGATCGTCGAGAACCGGCCTGGCGCCGGCGGCAACATCGCCGCCGAGGTCGTCGCCAAGGCCCCGCCCGACGGCAATACGCTGCTGCTGAGCTTCACCAGCCATGCGATCAATGCGACGCTCTATCCCACGCTGCCCTTCGATCCGGTCAAGGACTTCACGGCCCTGAGCTGCATCGCCACGTCGCCGTCGATCCTGGTCGCCCATCCGTCGGTGCCGGCCGACAACGTGCGCGAGCTGATCGCGCTGGCCAAGGCCAAGCCGGGCCAGCTGAACTTCGCCATCGGCGCGCTGGGCTCGTCGCTGCACATGGCGGGCGAGGCCTTCAAGATGCAGTCGGGCGTCTACATCGTGAACATCCCGTACCGGGGCACCGCGCCGGCCGTGCAGGACGTGCTCGCGGGCCAGGTGCAGCTGATGTTCGCGGCGGTCGGCAACGTGCAGCAGCACATCAAGGCCGGCAAGCTGAAGGCATTGGGCGTGACTTCGGCCAAGCGCCTGCCCGAGTTTCCCGACCTTCCGGCCATCGCCGAGACCTTGCCCGGCTACGAATCGAGCGCCTGGTTCGGGTTGTTCGGGCCGGCGCGCATGACGCCTGAAACCACGCGCCGCCTGGCGGATGCCGCGCGGCAGGCGATCGCCGAGCCGGCGATGCGCAAGCGCTTCGACAGCGAGGGCGTGATCGCGGTCGGCAATACGCCCGAGCAGTTCGGCCCCTTCGTCCAGAGCGAGATCAAGCGCTGGGCCCAGGTGGTCAAGTATTCAGGCGCGAGGCCCGAATGACCGCGCCGGCCGTCACCCTCAAGCCGGCGCCGCAGACGCTGGCGCAGAAGCTCATCGCCCGTGCCTGCGGCCGCGCGGCGGTCGCCGTCGGCGAGATCGTGACCTGCGCGGTCGACCTGGCGATGTTCCACGACTCCTCGGGGCCGCGCCGGCTGCAGCCGATGCTGGAGGAACTCGGGGCGCAGATCTGGGACCGCTCGCGCATCGTGCTGGTGATGGACCACTACGTGCCCGAGCGCGACGACGATTCGCGCCGCATCGTGCGCATCGCCCGCGACTGGGCCCGCGACCAGCGGCTGCCGCATGTCTACGACAGCCAGGGCATCTGCCACGTGGTGGTGCCGCAGCACGGCCATATCCGTCCCGGCATGCTGTGCGTGGGAGGCGATTCGCATTCGCCCACCGGCGGCGCCTTCGGTGCCTACATGTTCGGCATCGGCAGCACCGAGATGCTCGGCGTGGTGGTCAGCGGCGAGATCTGGCTGCGCGTGCCCGAGACGATCCAGATGTGGTGGGACGGCCGGCTGCCCGCGGGCGTCACGGCCAAGGACATGATGCTTCACATGCTGGCGCGCTTCGGCATGAACGGCGGGCGCTACCAGGCGGTCGAGTTCTGCGGGCCGGCGGTTGCGGCACTGTCGATGCAGGAGCGCATGACGCTGTCGAACATGAGCGCCGAACTCGGTGGTCAGGTGGGACTGATCGCGCCCGATGCGACCACCTCGGCCTTCCTTGCCGAAGCCGGCGCGCCGGCGATCGACACGGCGCCGTGGTTCACCGACGAAGGCGCCGAGCTGACGCGCCATCGCTTCGACGCTTCGGCGCTCGAACCCTATGTGGCGGCGCCGCACAGCCCGGCCAACGCGCACGGCGTGAGCCACTACCTCGGCACGCCGATCGACGTCGCCTATGTCGGCGCCTGCACCGGCGCAAAGCTCGAGGACCTGCGGGCCGCGGCCCAGGTGCTGCGTGGCCACAAGGTGGCGGCCGGCGTGCGCCTGATCGTCGCGCCGGCCAGCCTGCAGGACCAACAGCGGGCGCGCGACGAGGGCGTGCTGCAGTCCCTGCTCGACGCCGGCGCCGAGCTCTTTCCCACCGCCTGCGGCGCCTGCTCGGGCTACGGCGACCCGATGGGCGACGACATCACCGTGATCTCGACCACGGCGCGCAACTTCAAGGGCCGCATGGGTTCGCCCACGGCGCAGGTCTACCTGGGCTCGCCGTACACCGTGGCTGCGGCGGCGCTGCGCGGCTGCGTCACCGACCCGCGCGAGGTGCTGGCATGACGGCGCACCGCGTCTGGCGCCTCGGCGCCGATGTCGACACCGACGCATTGGCGCCGGGCCATGCGATGAAGCACGGCATCGACGTCATCGCCCGCCATTGCCTCGAAGCCGTGCGGCCCGAGTTCGCCCGCGAGGTGCGGTCCGGCGACCTGATCGTGGCCGGGCCGAATTTCGGCATCGGCTCGTCGCGCGAGCAGGCGGCCGCGGTGCTGGTGCACCTGGGCGTGGCGGCGGTGATCGCGCCTTCTTACGGCGGGCTCTATTTCCGCAATGCCTTCAACCTCGGCCTGCTGCTGCTGACCTGCCCCCAGGCCGAGACGCTGCAGGACGGCGATCGCGTCGAACTGGACCCGGCGCGCCCCTCGGTGGTGGCGCCCGATGGCCGGCTGCTGGCCTGCGAGCCGGTGCCCGGATTCCTGATGGACATGGTCCGCGCAGGCGGCCTCATGAAGCAGCTGCGGCAACGCTTCGGCAAAGAAAGATCCCAACCATGAACGACTCCCCCCCGACCCCGATGGACCCGGTCACGCTCGCGGTGCTGCGCGGCCGCCTCGAACAGGTGGCCGACGAGATGGATGCGACGCTCTACCGCAGCGCCTTCAATCCGATCATTGCCGAGGCCCACGATGCCTGCCACGGCCTCTATGACGCCGACAGCGGCGACACGCTGGTGCAGGGCAAGTCGGGCCTGCCGGTGTTCGTCGGCGCGATGGCCTTCGCGGTGCGCGCGACCGCCGCCGCCGCGGCGCCGCGCGGCGGCATGAAAGCTGGCGACATCTGGATCAGCAACGACCCCTACGACGGCGGCACGCACGCCAACGACTTCAAGCTGGTGCGGCCCTTCTTCCGCGACGGCCGGCTCTATTGCTACATGGCCTCGGCCGCCCACTGGCACGATGTCGGCGGCGCGGTGCCAGGCAACTACAACCCGGCCGCCACCGAGTGCTGGCAGGAGGCGGTCCAGATCCCGCCGGTGCGCATCGTGCGCGACGGCGTGCTCGACCAGGACGTGCTGGCGATCCTGCGCGCCAACACGCGGCTGCCCGAAAGCCTCTGGGGCGACCTCAACGGCCAGCTCGCCGCGCTCGAACTCGGCGCCAGGCGATTGCACGGCCTGCTCGACGAGTACGGCGACGCGCCGGTGCTGCAGGCCATGGGCGAGCTGCGCAGCCGCGCGCTGCGCCTGATGCGCTCGCACATCGCGTCGCTGCCCGACGGCCGCTACAGCTTCGAGGACGTGCTCGACAACGACGGCATCGTCAACGAGCCGCTCACCATCGCGCTCGACATGACGGTGGCCGGCGACCGGCTGCTGCTCGACTTCTCGCGCACCTCGCCGCAGTGCGCGGGGCCGGTGAACATCTCGCGCGCGACAGCGATCGCGGCCTGCTACGTGGCGCTGAAGCACCTGTTCCCGGACGTGCCGGCGAACGCCGGCGTGCTCGATGCGGTGGACTTCGTCCTGCCCGACCGCCTCGTGATCAGCGCCGAGCGGCCGCGGCCGGTCGGCGGCTACACCGAGACCATCCTGCGCATGATCGACGTGATCTTCAGCGCCGCCGCCCAGGCCGACCCGACGCGCGCGGTGGCGCAGGCCTACGGCACCATCAACGCGCTGTCGATCGCGGGCCACCGCAGCGACGCCGGGCGCGAGGGCCAGCGCTGGGTGATGTTCAGCTTCTTCGGCGGCGGGCATGGTGGCCATGCCGGCGGCGACGGGCTTTCGCACGGCAACGCGCCGATCTCCACCGCCACCATCCCGCCGCTCGAAATCCTCGAGGCGGCCTACCCGGTGCGCTTCACCGAATGGTCGCTGCGAGCCGATTCGGGCGGCGATGGCCGCCATCGCGGCGGCCTCGGCGCGGTCTACGAGATCGAGCTGCTGGAGCAGGGGGCCGAAGCCTTCGTCTTCGGCGAGCGCGGCACCTCGCCGCCCAAGGGCATCGCGGGCGGCGGTGCCGGCGCGCTGAACGTCTTCCGCTACGAGAACGACGGCGCCTGGCACGAGCCGCCGATGGTGTCGAAGATGCGTGGCATCCAGCTCGTTCGCGGCCAGCGCGTGCGCCTCGAAACCCCCGGCGGCGGCGGCTGGGGCAGCGCCGCCGAGCGTGCGCCCGAGCAGCGCGAGCGCGACCTGGCCATGGGCTATGTCAGCGCCGCCGCCGATGAAACCAAGAAAGCTTCCGAATGACTTCCCCAAGCCAATCCCTGGTCGTCGGCGTCGATGTCGGCGGCACCTTCACCGACCTGTTCGTGCTCGACGAGTCGAGCGGCACGGCGCGCATCGTCAAGGTGCCGTCGACCCGCGGCGAGGAAGCCCGCGGCTTCATGAACGGCGTGGCCCGCGTGGCCGACTCGGCCGCCGCCATCGCCACCATCGTGCACGGCACCACGGTCGGCACCAATGCGCTGCTCGAACGCAAGGTGGCGCGCACCGGCATCATCACCACGCGGGGCTTTCGCGACGTGCTCGAGATGCGCCGGCGCGACCGGCCCCAGACCTGGGGCCTGCGCGGCAGCTTCGTGCCGGTGGTGCCGCGCGACCTGCGGCGCGAGGTCGACGAGCGCGTGCTGGCCGACGGCACGCTCCATACGCCGGTCGACCTCGACCAGGTCCGCGCCGAAGCCCGCGCGCTGCTGCAGGCCGGCTGCGAGGCGGTGTGCGTGTTCTTCATCAATACCTACGCCAATCCTGAGAACGAGCGGCTGGCGGTCGCGGCGGTGCGCGAACTGTGGCCCAACGCCCATGTCACCTCGGCCTGCGAAGTGCTGCCCGAGATCCGCGAATTCGAGCGCTGCTCGACCGCCACGCTCAACGCGGCGCTGCAGCCGGTGGTTGGCAGCTACCTCGAGCGGCTCGAGTCGGACCTGCGCGGCCAGGGCTTCGACGGCGAACTGCTGGTGGTGCAGAGCAACGGCGGCGTGATGTCGCGCCAGACCGCCAGCGACCTGCCCGTGCGCACCGCGCTGTCGGGCCCGGCGGCCGGCGTGATCGCCTGCGCGGCGATCGCCCGGGCGGCGGGCTTCCCGAATGCGATCACTGGCGACATGGGCGGCACCTCCTTCGACGTTTCGCTGGTCGCCAACGGCGAGGCGGCGCTGGCGGCGCAGACCGCGATCGAGTTCGGCATGGTGATCCGCTCGCCGATGATCCAGATCGAGACCATCGGCGCCGGCGGCGGCTCGATCGCCTCGGTCGACGCCAGCGGCATGCTGCAGGTCGGTCCCGAATCGGCCGGCAGCATCCCGGGCCCGGCCTGCTACGGCCGCGGCAACATGCGCCCGACCGTGACCGATGCCAACGTGCTGCTCGGCCGCATCGCCGCCGACCGGCCGCTGGGCGGCGGACTGCTGGCGGCGCTCGATGCGGGCAAGTCCTTCGAGGCGATCGAGACGCATGTCGCGAAGCCGCTCGGTCTCGACGTCCACCAGGCGGCGGAGGCGATCCTCACGGTCGCGAACGCGCGCATGGCCGGCGCGATCCGGCTGGTGTCGATCGAGCGCGGCCACGACCCGCGCCGCTTCGCCTACATGCCCTTCGGCGGCGGCGGGGCGCTGCACGTGTGCGCGATGATGCGAGAGGTCGGCGTCGCCATCGGCATCGTGCCGCGCTACCCCGGCGTGACCTCGGCGCTGGGCTGCGTGATCGCCGACATGCGGCACGACGCGGTGCAGACCCTCAATCGCCCGCTCGACGAACTCGACGTCGCGCAGCTCGCGCGGCGCATCGCCGAGCTGGCGGCGTCCTGCCAGCAACGGCTCGATTCCTCGGGCGTGCGCTTCGACGAAGTGCGCGAGGTGATCGCGCTCGACATGCTCTATGCCGGCCAGACCCACACGCTGCCGGTGGTGCTCACGGCCGCCACCGCGCAGGCGTTGACCCGTGAAGGCATTCGCACGGCCTTCGAGGCCAGCTACAGCGCCGCCTTCGGCCGGGTGCTCGACGGCATCGGCATCCGCGTGATGAACCTGCGCTATGCGCGCATCGGCGTGCGGCCCAAGTTCGACCTCGCCGTGCTGGCGCCCGAAGGCAAGGGCAGCGTCGCGCCGCTGGGCACGCAGCGCGTGTTCCATGCGGGGCAGTGGCACGAGGCGCTGCGCTTCGCGCGGCTGGACTTGCCGGTCGGCGCGCGTGTCGACGGTCCGGCGATCCTCGAGCAGGCCGACACCACCGTCTGGCTCGAGCCCGGCTTTCATGCCGAGGTCGATGCCCATGGCAATCTGCTGGTGAAGCTGTCATGAACGCAGCGCCGGGCCGCCCCAAGCAAGTTCGCGCCCCCTCGGGGGGCAGCGAGGACACGAAGTGCCGAGCGTGGGGGCTGTCATGACCGCGGCGCCGATCCGCGGCGCGACCACGGCGCTGATCGTGATCGACCTGCAGAACGACTTTCTCGATGCCCGCGGTGCCTATGCGCGCGGCGGCGACAGCAACCCGCCCGCGCTGCTGCTGCCCGACCGCGTGGCGGCGGTCGCGCGCGCGCTCAAGACCGTCGGCGGCCTGGTCGCCGCGAGCCAGTTCACGCTGTGGCCCGATGCCGCCGGTGAGCCGATGGTCTCGCCGCACCTGAAGGCGCTGCGCCCGTACCTGCGCAAGGGCGACTTCGCACCGGGCAGCTGGGGCCAGGCCAACGTCGACGCGCTGGCCGGCCTGGTCGACGTGGCGGTCAGCAAGGTCGCCTACTCGGCCTTCTTCAACACCCAGCTCGACTGGGTGCTGCGCCGCGCCGGCATCGACACCGTGGCCGTGTGCGGCATCGTCACCAACGGCGGGGTGGCGAGCACGGTGCGCGATGCGCACATGCGCGACTACCGCACGTTGGTGCTGGCCGACGGCTGCGCGGCTTTTGGCGAGGAGCGGCACCGGACCTCGCTGGCCGACATGGCCAACGTGGCCGAGGTGACGGACTGCGCGGCGTTCGTGCAGGGGCTGGCATGAGCGTCTCGAGCGCGGCACCGGAGCGCCGGGTCCGGCGCGCGTCACGGATCGATGCCGAGATGCAGGTCGGCGTCGCGATCGTCGGCGCCGGTGCCTGCGGGCTCACGGCGGCGCTGATGCTGCACGACGCGGGCGTCGAATGCGTGGTGCTCGAACGCGACGCCATGCCGAGCGGATCGACCGCGCTGTCCTCGGGCTTCATTCCGGCGCCCGGCACGCTCGCCCAGCGCCGGCAGGGCATCGAGGGCGACAGTCCTGCCCGCTTCGCGGCCGACATCCAGGCCAAGGCGCATGGTCGCGCGGCGCCGGCCCTGGTGCCGGCGTACGCGCAAGCCGTCGGTCCGGCACTCGACGCGCTGCAGGCCAGGCATGGCCTCGACTGGATCGTGCTCGATGGATTCCTCTATCCCGGTCACAGCGTCCATCGAATGCATGCGCTGCGGCAGAAGACCGGTGCCGCCCTGATGGCCGGCTTGCAGGCGGCCGTCGAAGCCGCCGGCATCCCGGTGCTGACACAGGCCCTGGTCGACACGTTGTGGCTCGATGAGTCAGACCGAGCGATCGGCGTCGGCTACCGCCGGCCCGACGGCCGCGAGGAAACGCTGGGCTGCGACGCGCTGCTGCTGGCCTGCAACGGCTTCGGCGGCAATGCGGCGATGGTGCGCGCGCTGCTGCCCGAGATGGCCGAGGCCGCCTTCGGTGGCCACGTCGGCAATGACGGCAGCGCCATCCTCTGGGGCGAGGCGATCGGTGCGCGGCTGCGCGACCTCGGCGGCTACCAGGGGCATGGCTCCTGGGTCACGCCGCAGGGCGCGCTGATGTCCTGGGCCGTGATGATGGAAGGCGGCGTGCAGCTCAACCGCGAGGGCCGTCGCTTCCACGACGAGACCCAGGGCTACTCCGAAGCCGCGGTGCATGTGCTGGCGCAGCCGGGCGGCGTCGCCTGGAATGTCTTCGATGCGCCGCTGCTGGAACTGGCGCGCGGCTTTCCCGATTTTTGCGAGGCCGAGGCGGCCGGCGCGCTCAGGCGCTGCGACGGCATGGCCGAGCTGGCGGCCTGCATCGGCTGTGATGCGGCCGCGCTGCAATCGACGCTCGACGGGCTTCGCGCCGGCGCCGTGCAGGCCGATGGCCGTGTGTTCGCGCGTCCACTGGCCGCGCCGTACTTCGCGGTCAAGGTCACGGGTGCGCTGTTCCACACGCAAGGCGGCCTCGACGTCGGGCCCGATATGCGGGTCCTGCGCCAGGACGGCACCCCGCTGCCCAATCTGCTGGCCGCGGGCGGCGCCGCGGGCGGCGTGTCGGGCGATGCGGTCTGGGGCTATCTCTCGGGCAACGGACTTTTGAGCGCGGTCGCCGGCGGCTACATCGCGGCGCACACGGCCGCCGCGCTCTTCGATGAAAGGAAGGCTTCCCATGGCCGATGAGACATTCAAGGCGCGCCTGGCGCGCAACGACATCGTGCTGGCGCCTGGTGTCTACGACGCGCTGAGCGCCCTGGTGGCCGAGCAGGCCGGCTTCGAGGCGCTGTACCTGTCGGGCGCATCGATCGCCTACACGCGGCTCGCGCGCTCCGACGTCGGGCTCACCACTTTCACCGAGGTCGAGGACACGCTGGCGCGCATCACCGAGCGCGTCGGCCTGCCGGTGATCGTCGATGCCGACACCGGCTTCGGCAATGCGCTCAACACGCAGCGGACGGTGCGCGGCTTCGAGCGCGCGGGCGCGGCGATGATCCAGATCGAGGACCAGGGTTTCCCGAAGCGCTGCGGCCACCTCGACGGCAAGACCGTGGTGCCGGTGCGCGAGATGGTGGGCAAGCTCGAGGCCGCGCTCGATGCGCGCGCGTCGGCGCAGACCTTGATCCTCGCGCGCACCGACGCGGTGGCGGTCGAAGGGCTCGATGCCGCGCTCGATCGCGCGCAAGCCTATCTCGAGACCGGCGTCGACGCGCTCTTCATCGAGGCGCTGCGTTCGCCCGCGCAGATGGACGCCGCCTGCCAGCGCTTCGCCCATCGCGTGCCGCTGCTGGCCAACATGGTCGAGGGCGGCAAGACGCCGGTGCAGGACGCGGACGCGCTGCAGGCGCACGGCTTCCGCATCGCGATCTTCCCGGGCGGCACCGCCCGTGCGGTGGTGCACACGCTGCAGGGCTACTACGCAAGCCTGCAGGCGAATCGCACGACGCTGCCCTGGCGCGACCGGATGCTGGATTTCGATGGGCTGAACGAAGTGATCGGGACGCCCGAGTTGATGGCGGCGGGCAAGCGCTACGAGTGAGCGGCGGCACGGCCGGCGCGCTTCGGCCTACACTGGCTGCCCCTTTCAAGCCTGCGCGTTCGACATGCGATCCACCCGTCGTCCCTTCCTCCTTCTTCCGGCCGCGCTTGGCCTTGCCGCCGTCCTGCCGGTCTCGGCCCACGCCGCCGACAGCCGCGACACCCAGCCGATCCGCCTGGTCGTCCCCTTCGGTGCCGGCGGCGTCGCCGACCTCACGGCGCGCGTGGTCGGCAAGGCGATGTCCAGCCAGCTGAACCAACCCGTGATCGTCGACAACCGCCCCGGTGCCGGCGGCGTGGTGGCCGGCACGATGGTGGCCTCGGCGGCGCCCGACGGCCTCACGCTGCTGCTGATGAGCAACGGCACGGCGGTCAGCGAGGGCTTGTTCCAGAAGCTTCCGTTCGACACCCGCAAGGACTTCGCGCCGGTCTCGCTGCTGGGCTATTTCGACATCGCGATCGTGGTGCCCGAGAGGTCGCCGCTGCGCAGCCTGGCCGATCTGGTGGCGGCCGCCAAGGCGCGGCCGGGCGCGCTGAACATCGGCACGGTCAACATCGGCAGCACCCAGCACCTGGCGGCCACCTTGTTCAAGAGCCGGGCCGGCATCGACGCCCAGGTGGTGCCCTTCAACGGCACCCCTGCCGTGGTGACGGCCCTGCGCAGCGGCCAGATCGACGCCGGCGTCGAGATCCTGTCGCCGGTCATGCCGCAGATCACGGGCAAGGCGCTTCGCGTGCTGGCCGTGATGGGCGAGAAGCGCAATCCGGCCTTGCCCGATGTGCCCACGGCGGCCGAGGGCGCCGGGCTCAAGGGCTTCGACGTGCGTTCCTGGAACGCGCTGGCCGCGCCGGCCAAGACGCCGCGCGAGCGCATCGACCGGCTCAACCGCGCCGTCCGCGCGGCGCTGGCGTCGCCCGAGGTCCAGCAGCAGTTGGCGACGCTGAACGTGCAGCCGCGTGCCGGCAGCCCCGAAGAACTGGCGACGCTGCTCGACAGCGAGATCCACCGCTGGAGCGGCGTGATCGCCGCCGCGGGCATCCCACGGCAATAGCTTCCCTGTAGAGGTCGCACATGCAACTCGAACACATCGGAGTCATCGGCTACGGCGAAGTGGGAAAGACCTTCGCTTCGGGCCTCAAGGACAAGCCCGGCGTTCAATCCGTCGGCGCCTGGGACCTGAATTTCATCGACCCTGCTCGCCAGGCGGACGAGCAGGCGCACGCGGCGCGCGCCGGCGCGGTGGCGCAGGCGTCGATGCCCGCCCTGTGCCAGGCCAGCACGCTGGTGATCTCCGCCGTCACGGCGTCGAACACCCTGCGCGTGGCCGAGGAGGCAGCAGTGCACCTGCGCCCGGGCACGCTGTTCCTCGACCTCAATTCGGCCTCGCCGGGCACCAAGCAGCGCTGCGCGGCGCTGGTCGACGCGGCCGGTGCGCACTATGTGGAAGCCGGCGTGATGACCTCGGTGCCGCCCTACGGCATCCGCGTGCCGATGCTGCTCGGCGGCGAGCGGGCGGCGGCTTTGGCCGAGGCGCTCGCCGCCTGGGGGCTGGACACCAAGGCGGTGAGCGAGCGGCTCGGCGTCGCCAGCGCGATCAAGATGAGCCGCAGCGTGATGATCAAGGGCCTCGAGGCGCTGGTCATCGAAAGCTACGCCACGGCGCGCGCCTACGGCGTCGAGGACCATGTGCTGCCGACCCTGCAGGAGACCTTCCCGAGCATCGACTGGAGCCGCCAGGGCGCCTACTTCTTCAGCCGCGTGGTCCAGCACGGCCAGCGCCGGGCCGAGGAGATGCGCGAAGCCGCCAACACGGTGCGCGAAGCCGGCTTCGCGCCGACCATGGCCGCGGCCATCGCCGAGAAGCAGCAGTGGGTGGCCGACCAGGCGAAGGCCGGCGTGTTCGACGGGCTCGACAAGCAGGCGACCTGGCAGGACTACGCCGACCGGCTGCTCGCCCAGCGAAGCAAGGACTGAGGCCCCACGGAGCGGTCCGCCTTGGGGCGGCCCGGCGGCGGACCTTTCAACCCCGTAGCAGCGTCTCGCCGGTCTTGCGGATCAGCTCGAGCGTCGCGTGCTGCGTCAGGGTGGCGCGGCGCAGCGCGCTGACCGCGGTGAACACCGGGATGCGCAGCGGCGGCGACACGATCTCACGCAGCGTGTAGGCCGACGGATTGATCGAGCGGATCACCGCGTTGCGCGACAGGATCGCGAAGCCGGCGCCGTCGGCAACCAGGTCGAGCATCGCCGAGACGCCGTCGATCTCGAGCGCGACCCTCGGCGTGCAGCCGACGCCGGCCATCTCCGATTCGACATACATCCGGATGGCGTTGGGCCGGCTCGGGATCACCAGCGGCAGCCGTGCCACCTCCGCCAGGGTCAGGGGGGCGGGCGGCGGATCTTCCTGCAGGCCGGGCGGCCGGCGCCCGACCAGCATCAGCGCCTGGTCCAGCAGCCGCTGGACGTCCAGTCCGGGCATCGGGCGGGCGTCGTAGAGCACCGCGATGTCCAGCCCGCCATGCAGCAGCTGGTCCTGCATGGCGGTCGAGAGGTTCTCGCTGATCGACAGCTGGGCCTGCGGCATCTGCTCGCGGAAGGCGCGGGTCAGCGGCACGGTCAGCACCCGCGCGATGCTCGGCGGCAGCCCCACGGCCACCCGCCCGGCCAGCGAGCCGCGCACCCGGTCGAGCTCCTCGCGGGCGCGCTCCACCTGGTGCAGGATTCCGCGCCCGTGGGCCAGCAGCACCTGGCCGGCCTCGGTCGGCGTCGCGCCGCGGCCGTTGCGCACCAGCAGGTTCTGCCGCAGCTCGACCTCGAGCAGGCGCACCTGGCGGCTCAGCGCCGGCTGGGCGACCTTGAGCGCCACCGCGGCCCGCGTGAAGCTGCCCAGTTCGGCGACGCGCACGAAATACGCCAGCTGTTTCAGGTCCAAGGGGTCGTCTCCAGGCTCGGACTTGGATGATATGCCGTTTTGTTCTAGCTGCTAGTGGCTTATGGCGGATCGAGTAGGGCCATCCCGCCGCACAATCCGCCGAACGCGCCCGCCAAAGGGCCTGGAGACAAGGCGAAAAGCATGCAGAAGACCGCAATCAAGGGTATTTCGTCGATGGCCACCCGACAGGTGCTGGCCGACCTCGTGGCCGCCTTCGAGGGCCGCTCGGGTGCTTCGGTGTCGATCGAATCGGTCGGCGGCGTCGATGCCGCCAAGCGGGTGCAGGCGGGCGAGGCCTTCGACCTCGTCATCCTGGCCTCCGACGCGATCGACAAGCTGATCGCCGCCGGCCGCGTCGATGCCGCCAGCAAGACCGACCTGGTGCGCTCCGGCGTCGCGGTGGCCGTCAAGGCCGGCGCGCCGCACCCCGACATCGGCTCCGAGCAAGCGCTTCGCAGCGCCGTGCTGGCCGCCCGCAGCCTCAGCTACTCCACCGGCCCGAGCGGCGTCGCGCTGGCCGCGCTGTTCGAGCGCTGGGGCATCGCCGAAGAGATCAAGTCCCGCATCGTCCAGGCCCCGCCGGGCGTGCCGGTCGGCACGCTGGTGGCCCGCGGCGAGGTCGAACTGGGCTTCCAGCAGCTCAGCGAGCTGATCCATGTCCAGGGCATCGACCTGCTCGGCCCGATGCCGGCCGCGATTCAGATCGTCACGACTTTTTCAGGCGGCGTCTGCAGCGGATCGACCCAGGCCGAGACCGCGCGTGCCATGCTGGCCTTCATGGCCTCGCCCGAGGCCGACGCGGCGAAGCGCGCCCAGGGCATGGACCCGGCTCAACGCAACTCGCAGGAAATCTCGGGATCATGAAAAAGCAAGACAACGCGCCGCTCGACGTCCAGGCGTTCTTCAATGCGCAAGGCTTCTCCGGCTACCAGTGGCTGATCTTCGGCCTGTGCTTCCTGGTGGTGCTGCTCGACGGCTTCGACACCGCCGCCATCGGCTACATCGCGCCGTCGCTGATCGGCGAGTGGGGGGTGGCCAAGCCCGCGCTGGCGCCGGTGCTCAGCGCGGCGCTGTTCGGGCTGGCAGCGGGCGCCTTGAGCGCCGGTCCGCTGGCCGACAAGTTCGGCCGCCGCGCCGTGCTGACCGCCTCGGTGCTGGTGTTCGGCCTGGCCAGCCTGGCGTCGAGCTTCTCGGCCAGCCTGGACAGCCTCACCGTGCTGCGCTTCGTGACCGGCCTGGGCCTGGGTGCCGCGATGCCGAATGCCGTGACCTTGACCAGCGAATATTGCCCGGACAAGCGGCGCGCGATGCTGACCAATGCGATGTTCTGCGGCTTTCCGCTGGGCGCGGCCTTCGGCGGCTTCCTGGCCGCCTGGATGATCCCGCACTGGGGCTGGCGCAGCGTGCTGCTGCTGGGCGGTACGGTGCCCGTGGTGCTGGCGCTGCTGATGCTCGTGGCGCTGCCCGAATCGGTGCGCTACATGGTGGCCAGGGGCCAGCCGGCCGAACGCATCCGCCGGGTGCTGGCGCGCATCTCGGCGACCGCCGCCGCGGCGACCTCCTTCGTGCTGACCGAGCGCCAGGCCGCAGGCCCGGTGGCAGGCAGCGGCATGGCGGTGGTGCTGGGGCGCAACCACCGCATCGGTTCGTTCATGCTGTGGCTGGCCTACTTCATGGGGCTGGTCATCTTCTATGCGCTGATCAACTGGATGCCGATCCTGCTGAAGGATGCCGGCATGGATCCCCACAAGGCCGTGCTGGTGTCGGCGCTGTTCCCGCTGGGCGGCGTGGGTGCCGTGTTCTTCGGCTGGCTGATGGACCGTTTCAACGCCAACCGGATCATCGCGGTGGGCTATGCGCTGACGGCCCTGTCGGTCTACCTGATCGGCCAGGCCGTGGGCAACGACGGCCTGCTGGTGGCGATGGTGTTCGTCGCCGGCACCCTCATGAACACGGCGCAGTCGTCGATGCCGGCGCTGGCCGCGGCCTTCTATCCCACGCAGGGGCGGGCCACCGGGGTCGCCTGGATGCTGGGCATCGGCCGCTTCGGCGGGATCGCGGGCTCGTTCCTGGTGGCCGAACTGGCGGCCCGCAGCCTGGGCTTCGACCGCATCTTCACCATCGTGGCCATTCCGGGCCTGATCGCCACCGCGGCGCTCGTCGTCAAGCAGTGGACCCATCCGCAAGCGCCGCGCGAACTGAGTCTGCGCGATGCCGCCGCCGGACCCGCGGCCCATTGATTCCTTCACCGTCATCGACCTTTCAGTCCCAGGAGCACAAGACATGATCATCGACGTCCACGGTCACTACACGACCGCCCCCGCTGCGCTCGGCGCCTGGCGCGACCTGCAGATCGCCAGTCTCAAGGACTCGTCCAAGGCGCCCAAGGCCGCAGATCTCAAGATCAGCGACGACGACATCCGCGAGACCATCGAGAGCAACCAGCTCAAGCTGATGAAGGAGCGCGGCTCCGACCTGACCATCTTCAGCCCGCGCGCCAGCTTCATGGCGCACCACATCGGCGACTTCAACACCTCGTCGACCTGGGCGGCCATCTGCAACGAGCTCTGCTATCGCGTGAGCCAGCTGTTCCCGGACCACTTCATCCCGGCGGCGATGCTGCCGCAGTCGCCCGGCGTCGACCCCAAGACCTGCATCCCCGAGCTGGAGCGCTGCGTCAAGGAATACGGCAACGTCGGCATCAACCTGAACCCGGACCCGAGCGGCGGCCACTGGACCAGCCCGCCGCTGAGCGACCGCCAGTGGTACCCGATCTACGAGAAGATGGTCGAGTACGACATCCCCGCGATGATCCACGTCAGCACCAGCTGCAACCCGGCCTTCCACACCACCGGCTCGCACTACCTCAATGCCGACACCACGGCCTTCATGCAGTGCCTGACTTCGGACCTGTTCAAGGACTTCCCGACCCTGCGCTTCCTGATCCCGCACGGCGGCGGCGCGGTGCCTTACCACTGGGGCCGGTTCCGCGGCCTGGCGCAAGAGCTCAAGAAGCCGCTGCTCGACGAGCACCTGCTCAACAACATCTACTTCGACACCTGCGTCTACCACCAGCCCGGCATCGACCTGCTGAACACGGTGATCCCGGTCAAGAACGTGCTGTTCGCCTCGGAAATGATCGGCGCCGTGCGCGGCATCGATCCGACCACCGGCCACTACTACGACGACACCAAGCGCTACATCGAGTCGAGCAAGATCCTGAGCGACGCCGACCGGTTCCAGATCTACGAAGGCAATGCGCGCCGCGTGTTCCCGCGGCTCGACGCCGCCCTCAAGGCCAAAGGCCTCTGATCCATTTCAAGGAGACATGACCATGTACGAACTCGGAGTCGTCTATCGCAACATCGAGCGCGCCGACCGCGCCACGGCCGACGCCCTGGCCAAGCTCGGCTCGGCCACGGTGCACGAGGCAATGGGCCGCGTGGGCCTGCTCAAGCCCTACATGCGGCCGATCTATCCCGGCGTGCAGGTCTCGGGCACCGCGGTCACTGTGCTGCTGCAGCCCGGCGACAACTGGATGATGCATGTGGCGGCGGAGCAGATCCAGGCCGGCGACATCGTGGTGGCGGCGGTCACGGCCGAATGCACCGACGGCTACTTCGGCGACCTGCTGGCGACCAGCTTCCAGGCCCGCGGCGCCCGCGCGTTGATCATCGACGCCGGCGTGCGCGACGTGAAGACGCTGCAGGAGATGAACTTCCCGGTCTGGAGCCGCGCCATCTCGTCCAAGGGCACCATCAAGGCCACGCTCGGCTCGGTCAACATCCCGGTGGTCTGCGCCGGCATGCTGGTCACGCCCGGCGACGTGATCGTGGCCGACGACGACGGCGTGGTCTGCGTGCCGAAGGCGATGGCCGCCAAGGCGCTCGAAGCGGCCGTGGCACGCGAAGCCAACGAGGGCGCCAAGCGCGAGAAGCTGGCCTCCGGCGTGCTCGGCCTCGACATGTACAAGATGCGCGAGCCCCTCGAGAAGGCCGGCCTGCGCTACATCGACTGATTTCCCTTTCTCTTGATTCCAACCATGCAAGTCACACGACGCTCCCTGACGCAGCTCGCCCTGGCCGCCGGCGCGCTCACCGCCGCGGCGCTCCCGATGGGCGCCTTCGCGCAGCAGTTCCCGACCAGGCCGGTGCGCATCATCACGCCGTTCCCGGTCGGCGGCGGCCCCGATGGCGTCGCGCGCCTGGTGGCCGACAAGCTCTCGCGCGCCTGGGGCCAGCCGGTGGTGGTGGAGAACCGTCCGGGCGGCAACGGCTTCATCGCCATCGATGCCTTCAAGCGCGGCGCCAAGGACGGCACCGACATGATCGTGCTCGACAACGTGCACCTGGCGGCCTACCCGTCGCTGTTCAAGAAGCTGCCCTACGACCCGGTGAAGGACTTCGACACGCTGCTGCCGCTGTTCAAGACCTACTTCTTCTTCACGGTCGCGACCGACAGCAAGTACAAGACCGTCGGCGACATCATTGCCGACGCCAAGGCCCATCCGGGGAAGCTCAACTTCGGCTCCTGGTCGATCGGCAACCCGGTGCACCTGGGCTCCGAGATGTTCGCCTCCGCCACCGGCATCAAGATGGAGCACGTGCTCTACAAGGAAACCACGCAGCTTTACACCTCGGTCTCGACCGGCGAGCTGTCCTTCGCGCTCGGCAGCGCCGCCACCGCGGGCCCGCTGCAGCGCGCCGGCAAGCTGCGCTTCCTGGCCGTGGCCGCGCCGCAGCGCCTGGCCAGCTTCCCGGACGTGCCGACGGTGGGCGAGTCGGGCGGCCCGAAGGGCTTCGAGGTCACGGGCTGGAACGCGATCGCGGTGCCGCCGGGCCTGCCCGCGGCCGTCACCGACAAGATCAGGAAGGACGTCGAGGCCGCGCTGGCCAGCCCCGACGTGCAGGAGAAGTTCAAGAGCTTCGGCTATGAGCCCTTCCCGACGACCCGCGACCAGTTCAACCAGTTCGTCAAGACCGAGACCCAGCGTTTCGGCGACGTGATCCGCAAGGCCAACATCACCCTGGACTGAGACCATGACCACATTCACCAAGACCCCCGGCTGGCTCGACTGGTACGCAGGCCCGTCGAAGCCGCGCTTCAAGGTGCCGCCGGGCAGCGTCGACGCGCACTGCCATGTGTTCGGCCCGGGCGACCAGTTCCCGTTCGCGCCCGAGCGCAAGTACACGCCCTGCGACGCCTCCAAGGACCAGCTGTTCGCGCTGCGCGACCACCTCGGCTTCGACAAGAACGTGGTGGTGCAGGCCACCTGCCACGGCGCCGACAACCGCGCCATGGTCGATGCGCTGAAGTCCTCCAACGGCCGTGCCAAGGGCATCGCCACGGTCAAGCGCAGCATCAGCGACGCCGAGCTCAAGGAACTGCACGACGCCGGCGTGCGCGGCGTGCGCTTCAACTTCGTCAAGCGGCTGGTCGACTTCACGCCCAAGGACGAGCTGCTCGAGATCGCCAACCGCATCGCGCCGCTGGGCTGGCATGTGGTGATCTACTTCGAGGCGGTCGACCTGCCCGAGCTGTGGGACTTCTTCACCGCGCTGCCGACCACCGTGGTGGTCGACCACATGGGCCGCCCCGACGTCAGCAAGCCCATCGACGGCCCCGAGTTCGAGCTGTTCCTGAAGTTCATGCGCGAGCACACCAACGTCTGGAGCAAGGTGAGCTGCCCCGAGCGCCTGTCGCTCACCGGCCCGAAGGCGCTCGACGGCGAGCAGGCGGCCTACCAGGACGTGGTGCCCTTCGCCCGCAAGGTGGTCGAGAGCTTTCCCGACCGCGTGCTGTGGGGCACCGACTGGCCGCACCCGAACCTCAAGGACCACATGCCCGACGACGGCCTGCTGGTCGATTTCATCCCGCAGATCGCGACCACGGCCGAGCTGCAGCGCAAGCTGCTGGTCGACAACCCGACGCGCCTGTACTGGCCGGAGCTGAAGTAATGTCCCTCGACAAACCTTACAAGGACGTGCCCGGCACGACCATCTTCGACGCCGAGCAATCGCGGCTCGGCTACCACCTGAACCAGTTCTGCATGTCGCTCATGAAGGCCGCCAACCGCGAGCGCTTCAAGGCCGACGAGCGGGCCTACCTCGACGAGTGGCCGATGACCGAGGAGCAGAAGCAGGCCGTGCTGGCACGCGACCTCAACCGCTGCATCGCGCTCGGCGGCAACATCTATTTCCTGGCCAAGATCGGCGCCACCGACGGCAAGAGC
Organism: Variovorax sp. 10N432; assembly: GCF_056394465.1. NCBI lineage: Bacteria > Pseudomonadati > Pseudomonadota > Betaproteobacteria > Burkholderiales > Comamonadaceae > Variovorax > Variovorax sp. 10N432. The sequence continues at coordinate 49,199 of NZ_JBFTHX010000012.1, read as the reverse complement.
TTCCAGCAGATGGCCGGCAGCATGACCGGCATGACCGAAGAGGAATACCGCGACATGATGATCAAGGGCGGCCGCTCGGCCGAAGGCAACCGCTACGTCGGCGAGGACGGCGACGCGCAGGCACAGCACCAGCCGCAAGGCGCGGCCGGCCGCAAAGGACACTGACATGGCACGCATCACCGCATCCGTCTACACCTCGCACGTGCCCGCCATCGGCGCGGCGCTCGACCTCGGCAAGTCGAACGAGCCCTACTGGAAGCCGCTGTTCGCCGGCTACGACTTCTCCAAGCAATGGATGAAGGACAACAAGCCCGATGTCGTCTTCCTGGTCTTCAACGACCATGCCACGGCGTTCAGCCTGGACATGATCCCGACCTTCGCGATCGGCACTGCCGATTCGTATCAGCCGGCCGACGAAGGCTGGGGCCCGCGTCCGGTGCCGGTCGTGAAAGGCCACTCGGCGCTGGCCTCCCACATCGCGCAGAGCGTGATCCAGCAGGACTTCGACCTCACCATCGTCAACAAGATGGACGTCGACCACGGGCTCACGGTGCCGCTGTCGCTGATGTGCGGCCAGCCCGAGGCCTGGCCCTGCCCGGTGATTCCGTTCGCGGTCAACGTGGTGCAGTACCCGGTGCCCAGCGGCCGGCGCTGCTTCATGCTCGGCCAGGCGATCCGCCGCGCCGTCGAATCCTTCGATGAAGACCTGAACGTGCAGATCTGGGGCACCGGCGGCATGAGCCACCAGCTGCAGGGCCCGCGCGCCGGACTGATCAACGCCGAGTGGGACAACAAGTTCCTCGACCGCCTGATCGCCGACCCCGACGGCCTCTCGAAGGTGCCGCACATCGACTACGTGCGCGAAGCTGGCTCCGAGGGTATCGAGCTCGTGATGTGGCTGATCGCACGCGGCGCGATGGCCGACGTCGCCGGCGGCAAGCCGCCGAAGGTGGCGCATCGCTTCTTCCATGTTCCCGCGTCCAACACGGCCGTGGGCCACCTCATCCTGGAGAACCAACAATGACCAAGACCATCAAGGTTGCCCTCGCCGGTGCCGGCGCCTTCGGCATCAAGCACCTGGACGGCATCAAGAACATCGACGGCGTCGAAGTGATCTCGCTGGTCAGCCGCGAGCTCGACAAGACCCGCGAAGTGGCTGCCAAGTACGGCATCGGCCACGTCACGACCGACCTCGCCGAATCGCTGGCGCTGAAGGAGGTCGACGCCGTCATCCTCTGCACGCCGACCCAGATGCATGCCTCGCAGAGCATCGCGGCACTCAAGGCCGGCAAGCACGTGCAGGTCGAGATCCCGCTGGCTGATTCGCTCAAGGACGCGCAGGCCGTGGTCGACCTGCAGAAGCAGACCGGGCTGGTCGCGATGTGCGGCCACACGCGCCGCTTCAACCCCAGCCACCAGTGGGTGCACAAGAAGATCAAGGCCGGCGAGTTCAACATCCAGCAGATGGACGTGCAGACCTACTTCTTCCGCCGCACCAACATGAACGCGCTGGGCCAGGCGCGCAGCTGGACCGACCACCTGCTGTGGCACCACGCCGCGCACACGGTCGACCTGTTCGCCTACCAGGCCGGCAGCCCGATCGTGAAGGCCAATGCGGTGCAGGGCCCGATCCACCCGACCCTGGGCATCGCGATGGACATGTCGATCCAGCTGCAGGCGGCCAACGGCGCGATCTGCACGCTGTCGCTGTCCTTCAACAACGACGGCCCGCTCGGCACCTTCTTTCGCTACATCGGCGACACCGGCACGTACATCGCGCGCTACGACGATCTGTTCACCGGCAAGGAAGAAGCGATCGACGTCTCGAAGGTGGACGTGTCGATGAACGGCATCGAGCTGCAGGACCGCGAGTTCTTCGCCGCGATCCGCGAAGGCCGCGAGCCGAATTCGAGCGTGGCGCAGGTGCTGCCCTGCTACCAGGTTCTGCAGCAGCTGGAACAGCAGCTGCAGAGCTGAGCCGCGCCATGCACAAGCGTCAACTCGGCCCCTTTTCGGTCAGCGCGATCGGTCTCGGCTGCATGAACCTGAGCCATGCCTATGGCGTGCCGCCGTCGGCGGAGCAGGGCGAGCGCCTGCTGCTGGCGGCGCTCGATGCCGGTGTGACCTTGTTCGACACCGCCGCGCTCTACGGCTTCGGTGCCAACGAGCAGCTGGTCGGGCGGGTGCTGAAGCCGCACCGCAGCGCCTTCACGCTGGCCAGCAAGGGCGGCATGGCGGGTGTGCGCGGCGACGACGGCACGCTGCGCCGCGTGATCGACGGCCGCCCGGCCACCTTGCGCCGCAACTGCGAAGACAGTCTGCGGAACCTGCAGACCGAGGTCATCGATCTCTACTACCTGCATCGCTGGGACAAGTCGGTGCCGATCGAGGAGTCGGTGGGCGAGATGTCGCGCCTGGTCGAAGAGGGCAAGGTGCGCGCGCTGGGCCTGTCGGAGGTCTCGGCGGCGACCTTGCGGCGCGCGCATGCGGTGCACCCGATCGCCGCGGTGCAGAACGAATATTCGCTCTGGAGCCGCAACACGGAGATCGGCGTGCTCCAGGCCTGCCGCGAGTTGGGCGCGGCGCTGGTGGCCTTCAGCCCACTGGCGCGCGGCTTCCTTTGCGACGTGCTGCACGACGTGTCGACGCTCGACGCCAAGGACATCCGGCGCGCGATGCCGCGTTTCTCGGCCGAGAACTACGCGCGCAACCTGGCGCTGCTGCCGGCCTACACCGCGCTCGCGAAAGAGGCCGGCTGCACGCCGGCGCAGCTGGCACTGGCCTGGCTGCTGTCGCGCGGCGAGCATGTCATCCCGATTCCCGGCACGACCAGTCTCGCCCACCTGAATGAAGACCTGCAGGCCGAGCAGGTCCGGCTGTCGCCCGAACTGGTTGCGCGGGTCGATGCGGTGATCAACCAGCGCACCGTGAGCGGTGCGCGCTATGGCGCGCAGAGCAGCACCGAGGTGGATACCGAGGTGTTCGAGGACTGAGAGGCGAGCTGGCCGATCAGCCGGCAAGCACCTCCCGCCAAAGCTCACGCGCCCGCGCCTGATAGCTTCGGGTCGCCTCGATCAGCGCCCGCCGCGGCGCGCCGGGCTGGATCGCCTCGGGCAGCAGCGGATCGCGCACGATGCCGCGGATCACCGTGCGCCCCACCAGCAGCGTCTCGCGGGCCGCCGCCTCGGGCGCCAGGCGCGGCAGGCGCGCGTTGCTGTCCTCGATCAGCTTCAATGCGCCGCGATAGGCGGCGGACAGTGCCTGAACGTCCCACAGCGCCCGCATTCGCGCAGCGGCATCGGCGTCGAAGCCGCTGCCGCCGAACACCAGGCTGCCCGCCGCCAAGCCGAGCCGGGCCAGCGCCGCGCGCATCGCCTCGGCGCCGCCGTCGAGGTTGTCGGGCCGCACCGAGAGGCCCGCGGCCAGCGTGCGAAACCCGTTCAGGTCGAGCGCCCGCAGGTGGTGCCGCCAGGCGGTCTTGTCGCTGCGCGGCACGTCGCCGTCATGCACCAGCAGCCAGCCGCCGGCCCAATGGCCCATCCGGCTCTCCTTCTCGAACCAGTGCTGCACCTCGTAGTGCACCGAGTTGCCCTGCAGCTGCACGGCATAGCAGCCGCGTCCGGTCTTGACGATCCGATCCTGGCCCAGCAGGCGCGTCAGCGCCACCCGCACGCTGGGCGTGCTGAGTCGCATGATCTCGCCCGCGCGCGCGAGCGTCTGCACCGTCATGTGCGGCTCGGGATGGGTGATCAGCAGGTCGAGCACCAGGTCCGCAGCCGAAGGTTCGCCTTCTTCGATGTTATGAGTTATGTCCATCTAGGTGAAAACGTGTAATCTTTCTTATTCTGCCGTCTATATCATTTTCATTGAAATATCAATGGAGCAAGCGAATGGCGGGTTCTTTCATCCGGACCGAGGTCGACGGCCCAGTGTGCACGATCATCCTGGACCGTCCCGCGGTGCGCAACGCGGTCGACGGCCCGATGGCGATCGATCTGCGCCGCGCCTTCGAGGCCTTCGAGGCCGACGACACGCAGCAGGTGGCGGTGCTGTGGGGTGCCGGCGGCCATTTCTGCGCCGGTGCCGACCTGGGCGCCGTCGGCGATCCTTCACGCCGCCACGAGCTCGATCCCCAGGGCGGCGGCAGCGGGCCGATGGGCCCCTCCCGCATGGCGCTGTCCAAGCCGCTGATCGCCGCGGTCAGCGGCTATGCCGTGGCCGGCGGCCTCGAACTCACGCTGCTGGCCGACTTGCGGGTGGTCGAGCGCGATGCGGTGTTCGGCGTCTTCTGCCGTCGCTGGGGCGTGCCGCTGATCGATGGCGGCACGGTGCGGCTGCCACGCATCGTCGGCATGGGCCGGGCGCTCGACATGATCCTGACCGGCCGTCCTGTAGGGGCCGAAGAAGCATTCGCGATGGGGCTGGCCAGCCGCCTGGTCGACCCAGGCACTGCGCGCGAGGCCGCCGAGGCCCTGGCGCGCGAGATCGCTGCCTTCCCGCGCCGCTGCATGCTGGCCGATCGCGCGTCGGCCTATGGCCAGTGGGATCTCCCGCTGGCAGAGGCGTTGCGGGCCGAAGGCGCCCAAGGCGTCCCGGTGGTGTTCGAGGAAGCCGTCGCGGGCGCCGCCCGCTTCGTCCAGGGCGCCGGCCGCCACGGCAGCTTTGGCCAATAGGAACTCGAGCATGGCCCCCACCACCCTCGACCTGATCCGCCGCGGCGCCGCCCAGCACGGGCCCCGCACCGCCGTCAGCTGCGGCGGCCGCAGCCTGAGCTTCGCCGAGGTCGATGCGCTCAGCGCCCGTCTGGCCCACGCACTGCGCGCCCGCGGCGCCGAGCCCGGCACGCGCATCGCGCTGCTGGTCAACAACAGCCTCTACAGCGTGCCGCTCGACTTCGCCTGCGTGAAGGCGGCGCTCAACCGCGTCCCGCTCAATGCCCGGCTGTCACTGCCCGAGCACGTGCGCATGCTGCAGGACACCGGCTGCCGCCTGCTGGTGTTCGGGGCCGACCTGGCCGAGCGCGCCGCCGCACTGCGCGAGGCCCTGCCGGGCCTGGACTGCCATGGCCTCGATGCCAGCCTGCCCGGCGGCGCCGACCTGATCGCGGCGGCCGCGCAGCAGCCGGCGCGCGACCCCGATCTTCAGGTGAGCGCCGACGACGTGATCCTGACCCTGTTCACCTCCGGCACCACCGGCACGCTCAAGGCCGCGCAGCACACGCAGGGCTCCTATGCCGCGATCTGCCGCAACGTGCTGCTCAACCTGCTGCCCGCGACGCCCGACGACGCGATGCTGCATGCCGCTTCGCTGATCCACGCCAGCGGCGTCTTCGTGCTGCCCTTCTGGCTGCGCGGCGGCCGCACCGTGATCCTGCCCGGCTTCGAGCCCGAGTCCTTCCTGGCTGCGATCGAGCGCGAACGCGCCACCGCGATCAACCTGGTGCCGACCATGCTGCAGATGCTGGTCGAGACGCCGGCCATGGCGACTTGCAATGTCGATGCGCTGCGCTACGTGATCTACGGCGCTTCGCCGATGCCGCGCCCCGTGATCGAGCGCGCGATGGCACTCTGGGGCCAACACCGCTTCTGGCAGTACTACGGCCAGACCGAGGTACCGCTGTGCCTGGCGGTGCTGCGGCCCGAAGACCATCATGGCGAGCGTCTGGGCGCCTGCGGCCAGCCGGCCGTCGAGGTCGAAGTGCGCCTGCTCGACGAGTCCGGCCACGACGTGGCGCCGGGCCAGCCCGGCGAGATCGCGGTGCGCGCGCCGTCGGCGGTGGCCGGCTACCACGCGGCGCCCGAGCTCACGGCAGAGACCTTCAAGCCCGACGGCTGGGTGCTCACGCGCGACGTCGGCGTGTTCGACGAGCACGGCTTCCTGTTCCTCAAGGACCGCACCTCCGACATGATCGTCAGCGGCGGCTACAACGTCTATCCGCGCGAGGTCGAAGAGGCGCTGCTTGCCCATCCCGCGGTGCGCGAATGCGCGGTGGTCGGGCTGCCCGACGACAAGTGGGTGGAGGCGGTCACCGCGGTGGTGGCGCTCGCGCCCGGCAATGCCGAAAGCGATGCGCTGGCGGCCGAGCTCATTGCACACGTCGCGGCCCGGCTGGCGTCCTACAAGAAGCCGCAGCGCGTGATCTTCACCGAGCAGATTCCGAACACCGCAGTGGGCAAGCTCAACCGCCGCGCCCTGCGCGACCGCCTGCGCGCCGCATCCGACCCGCCGGCCTGAAGCGCGGCCGGTCGGCGCGGAACAAGAGACGGCCATAGCCGTCCGCCGCCACACCGAACTGTCACACCACCCAGGGAGAGAAACAATGCAGACACGCGACATTCGAAGGGCCGGCCGCTGGCTGGCCGTGGCCGCCCTCGCAGGCAGCGCCCTGCTGGCGCAGGCCCAGAAGCGCTACGACCCCGGCGCCACCGACACCGCGATCAAGATCGGCAACACCATGCCGTACTCCGGGCCGGCGTCTGTCTACGGCACCGTGGGCAAGAGCGCGGCCGCCTACTTCCGCAAGGTCAACGCCGAGGGCGGCATCGGTGGCCGCAAGATCGAGTTCATCTCGCTCGACGATGCCTACAGCCCGCCGGTGGCCGTGGAGCAGACCCGCAAGCTGGTCGAGCAGCAGAAGGTGCTGCTGATCTTCGGCCCGCTCGGCACGCCCACCAATGCCGCGACCCAGAAGTACCTCAACATCAGGAAGGTGCCGCAGCTCTTCGTGAGCTCGGGCGCCGAGCGCTGGGGCGACCACCGCCAGTTCCCGTGGAGCATCGGCTTCAACCCCACCTACGTGACCGAAGGCCGCATCTACGCCGCCCACATCCTGGCCAGCCGGCCCGATGCCAAGGTGGCGGTGCTCTACCAGAACGACGAGTTCGGCAAGGACATCGTGCGCGGCTTCCTCGATGGCCTCGGCGACAAGGCCAGATCGATGGTCGTGGCCCAGGCCAGCTACGAGGTCAGCGACCCCACGGTCGACAGCCAGATCATCAGCCTCAGGAGCTCGGGCGCCGACACGCTGATGAACTTCTCGCAGACCAAGTTCGCGGCCCAGACCATCCGCAAGATGGCCGCGATCGGCTGGAAGCCCGCGCACTACCTGACCAACGTGTCGAACTCGGTGGCGGCGGTGCTCAAGCCGGCCGGCGCCGAGCATGCGAAGGGCCTCCTCACTGCCACCTACCTGCGCGATCCGAGCGACGCCCGCGACACGCCGGAGGGTCGCGACTTCGCGGCCTTCATGAAGCAGTACTACCCCGAGGGCGACCCGAACGACGCGCTCAACGTCACGGGCTACTCGATGGCGCAGGCGCTGGTGCAGCTGCTGACCCAGGCCGGCGACGATCTGACCCGCGCCAACCTCATGAAGCAGGCCGCGAGCCTCGACATGAGCTTGCCGATGCTCTATCCGGGCATCCGCCTGAAGACCGGGCCCGACAACTTCTATCCGATCCGGCAGATGCAGCTGGTGCGCTTCGACGGCACCGGCTATGAGAAATTCGGCGACCTGCTCGGGCCGTGAACACGCCTTCAACCGGCGCGCCGCTGCTGCGCGTGCAGGCGGTGACGGTGCGCTTCGGCGGCATCGTGGCGCTCGATGCGGTGTCGTTCAGCGTCGAGGCCGGCCAGATCTGCGGCCTGATCGGTCCCAATGGCGCCGGCAAGAGCACCGTCTTCAACTGCCTCTCGCGCATCTACGACTGCGGCGCCGGAAGCATCGAGTTCGATGGCCGGCGCATCTCGAATCTGCCGCGCCACCGCATGGCGGGCGAGGGCATCGGCCGCACCTTCCAGAACCTCGCGCTGTTCGGCAGCATGAGCGTGCGCGAGAACCTGCTGGTCGGCTGCCATGGCCGGCAGCCGGCCGGCTTCGCGGGCGCCCTGCTGCGCCTGCCCGGCGAGCGACGCACGGAGCGCGAGGCGCAGGCGAGGGCGGACGAGCTGCTGCGCTTCCTGGCGCTCGAAGACTGCGCCGAGCGCATCGTGGCCGACCTGCCCTTCGGCACCCAGAAGCGGGTCGAGCTCGGTCGCGCGCTCTGCGGCCGGCCGCGCCTGCTGCTGCTCGACGAGCCGGCCTGCGGGCTCAACCATGAAGAGCTCGAAGGCCTGGCCGCGCTGATCCGCGAGATCCGCGACCGGCTGGGCGTCACGGTGCTGCTGGTCGAGCACCACATGGGCCTGGTGATGGCGATCTCCGACCAGGTGGTGGTGCTGAACTTCGGCCGCAAGATCGCAGAGGGCACGCCGGCCGCGGTGCGGCAGCACCCCGAGGTGATCCAGGCCTACCTGGGAGGCGCCCATGCCGATGCTGCTTGAAGTCGAGGGGCTGCATGCGGCCTATGGCGCGAGCCGCGTGCTGCACGGCATCGACCTGTCGATGCGGGCCGGCTCGGTCACCGCGCTGCTCGGCGCCAACGGCGCCGGCAAGACCACGACCCTGCGCGCGCTGTGCCAGATGGCGGTGCGCACCACGGGCACGATCCGCATCGGCGGCGAGCGCGCCGACGGCCGGCCCACCGAGCGGATCGTGCGGCTCGGCGTCGCCCACGTGCCCGACGGCCGCGGCACCTTCCTTGCGTTGAGCAGCGAGGAGAACCTGCGCCTGGGCGCCTACGGGCGGCGCGATCGCGCGGGCGTCGCCGAAGACTTCGAGCGGGTCTACGGCTACTTTCCGCGGCTCAGGGAACGCAGCGGCCAGCAGGCCGGCACCTTGTCCGGCGGCGAGCAGCAGATGCTGGCGATCGGCCGGGCACTGATGTCGCGGCCGCGCCTGCTGCTGCTCGACGAGCCCTCCTTCGGGCTCGCGCCGCTGGTCGTGCGCGACATCTTCGAGATCATGCGGCGCATCAACGCGGAGCAGGGCGTCTCGATCCTGCTGGTCGAGCAGAACGCCGCGCTGGCGCTCGACATCGCCGACTCGGTCTACCTCATGGCGAGCGGCTGCATCGTGCTGCAGGGCACGCCGCAAGAGGTCCGCGGCAATGACGCGGTGCGCCGCGTCTACCTCGGCGCTTGAATATGGCGGCGGCGGCTGAGCACGAACCAAGGGAGACAAGACAACATGCAAGCATTCCTGCACCAGCTGCTGGCCGGCCTGGCCACCGGCGGCATCTACGCCAGCGTCGCGCTGGCGCTGGTCATGATCTACCAGTCGACCCACCAGGTGAACTTCGCGCAGGGCGAGATGGCGATGTTCTCCACCTACCTCGGCTGGGCGATGCTGCAGGCCGGCTTGCCCTACTGGGCGATGTTCGGCCTCACCGTGGGCCTGTCCTTCCTGATGGGCGCGCTGGTCGAGCGGATCGTGGTCCGCCCGATGCGCCAGGCGCCGGTGCTGTCGGTGGTGGTCGTCTTCATCGCGCTGCTGATGATCTTCCACAGCCTGGCCGGCTGGCTGTTCGGCTACACGATCAAGCGGTTTCCGAGCCCGTTCCCGGAGCGCGCCTGGTACGGCTCGGCAGTGATGTCCGCGCACGAGGTCGGCGCGATCGCGATCACGCTCGCGGTGATGGCACTCATCTTCGGCTTCTTCCGCTTCACCGCGCTCGGCCTCGCGATGCGCGCGGCGGCGCAGAACCCGGTGTCGTCGCGGCTGGTCGGCATCGACGTCGGGTGGATGCTGATGCTCGGCTGGGGCCTGGCGGGCGCGGTCGGCGCGGTGGCTGGCATGCTGGTCGCGCCGGTGGTCTTTCTCGACCCCGGCATGATGGGCGGCGTGCTGCTCTACGCCTTCGCCGGCGCGTTGGTGGGCGGCATCGACAGCCCGGCCGGCGCGGTGCTCGGCGGCTTCATCGTCGGCGTGCTCGAGAACCTGATCGGCAGCTATGTGGTCGGCACCGAACTCAAGCTCACGGTCGCGCTGGTGCTGATCGTCGGCGTGCTGATCGTGCGTCCGAGCGGACTGTTCGGCCGGACCATCGTGGTGAAGGTCTAGCCATGCGCCTCGTCGAACGCACCACGTCCGCGCTGCTGCTGTTGCTGGCCCTCGCCTTTCCCTTCCTGGCCGAAGGCTACGTCGTGTTCCAGGCCACCATGGTGCTGTCGTACGCGGTGGCGCTGCTGGGGCTCAACATCCTGACCGGTTACAACGGGCAGATCTCGCTCGGGCATGGCGCCTTCTATGCCCTCGGGGCCTACACCGCGGCGATCCTCATGGACCGCTTCGGCCTGCCCTACTGGGCGACCATCCCGGCCGCGGGCGCGGTCTGCCTGGTGGCCGGTGTGCTGTTCGGCCTGCCGGCGCTCAAGCTCGAAGGCCTGTACCTGGCGCTGGCCACCTTCGCGCTCGGCGTGGCGATGCCGCAACTGCTCAAGTACAAGCACCTGGAGCCGTGGACCGGCGGCGTGCAGGGCCTGGTGCTGGCCAAGCCCGACGCGCCCTTCGGCCTGCCGCTGACGCCGGACCAGTGGCTCTACCTGTTCGCGCTGGCCGTGGCGGTGATCTTGTTCGCGCTGGCGCGCAATCTGCTGCACAGCGGCGCCGGCCGGGCGATCGTCGCGGTCCGCGACCATCCGCTGGCGGCGCAGGCGATGGGCATCGACAACCGGCGCTACAAGGCCGGCGCCTTCGGCATCTCGGCGATGTACACCGGCATCGGCGGGGCCCTGTCGGCGATCGCGGTGCAGTTCGTCGCGCCCGATTCGTTCACGATGTTCCTGTCGATCTCGCTGCTGGTGGGCGTGGTGGTCGGCGGCGTCGGAACGCTCTCGGGTGCGCTGTATGGCGCCCTGTTCATCGTGTTCGTTCCGACTGCGGCCGAGAAGATCACCCAGGCCGCGCCGTGGGCGATCTACGGCGTGGTGCTGATCCTGTTCGTTTTCTTGATGCCGGGCGGTGTGGCGCGGCTGCTGCACCGGCGCGGATGACCCGACCGCGCCGGACCGCGGCCGAACCAGCCATCAAATCGCAATCCGCTCGATGCGGACACTAGGGAAAATCCGCGCCGCGCTCCCTGCGGCCGAACGTTGGAAAAGCACTAACGTTGAAGGCAAAAGAATGTCAGGGAGGAGCCCAACGTGTCGCGTCGCATCGAGTCGGTTCAAGACCTCGCGCAACTGCCCCCGGAAGAACTGCTGCTCTGTCTCAGGGCACTGCGGAGTGCCATCGGCGAGGCCAGGCGAAAACGTGCAGAGGATCGGCGAGAGGGCCGGGTCGCCGCCGATGCGCCATTGAATTTCCCCGCCTTCGACTGGTATCCCCGGGGGAGCCGCCGGGGACCGCTTCCTGTCCGTATCGATCCGTCGACCCCGATCGACGAGATCCCGATACGGAGCGGGGCGAGGGCGGCGCTCAAGAGCCTCGGCATCTTCTATCTTGAGGATCTCTCCGCCATCACCGAGAGGGAACTGCTGGTGAAGGAGTCGATCGGGCGGCACACCGCCGGACTCCTGAGGGAGGTCCTGCTGCGCGTGGGACTGGACTTCATGCCGAACCGAAGCTGAGCGCGCCGGCGCCGAGCCATCGCATTGCACCAAGGTGCAGCAGCGCGCGCACCATGGTGCGAACACTTTCGCGTGGCGCTCGACTAAGCTCGTTCTGACGCGAAAGGAGCCCCTCATGTCCTGCACGATCCGCTCGGTCAATGACCTCGCACAGCTCCCCGATGACCAGTTGCTCGGTTGCCTCAAGGCGCTGCGCGCTGCCGTTCATCGAGAGAAGCAGGCGCATTCGGCTTCGCTTCGGGCGCATCGAATTCCGTCGGGCAGTCCCTTCGTCTTCGAGTCTTTCGACTGGATCCCGCGCCGTGCCCAGCGCTGGGATGTCGCCAAGGTCGAACCCCAGACACCGGTCGAGGAACTGCTGGTGCGTACCGGCGCCAGAGAAGCGCTCAAGCGGCTGCACATCTTCTGCCTCGAGGATCTGTCGGCCATCACCGAGCGTGAACTGCTCGGCGAGCAGGCGATCGGCGTCAAGACGGTGGCGCGCTTGCGCGAGATGCTGGTTCGCGCCAACCTCGACTTCCTCGAAGATCCGGACGCCGGGTTCAAGACGGCTTCCGGGCGCGCGTGAAGGTGCGTCGCCTCAGCGGGCGGCGCCTCTCGTCGAGTAGTCGAACTGCGGCCCCGGCCCGACCGCGATCGGCGGACCCAGGTCGTTGCCGATCGGGCTGGAAGGTGCCCGCACCGCAGGGCGCGTGAAGTTGTACAGCGGCCCGGGACCCGGCACGACCGGGGGGCCGCTGTCCGCGAACCGTTGCGACGGCGCCTGCCCGCGGTCATAGAGCGGACCGGGTCCGGGCGCGATCGGCGGACCGGGATCCGGCTCGACACGGAAGGCCGAGCGCTCGGCCGCACTCGGTGGCGTCGTCTCGGCCGGACTGCGGTGCGACGACGCGACAGTCGTCCGAGGCCGGATGGGGGGTCGAGCCGTCGTCGCAGGCGGCGGATTGGGGCGCAACGCCTGCGGCGCGGCGGCTTGGACCGGCCTCGCCGCGCTTTCGGCGGCAGGAGCGGCGGGAGCGGCAGGAGCGGCGGGCGCAATGCCCAGGGCGTCCAGTCGCATGTCCTGCGCGGCGTGGGTCGGTGCGCTCGGGACCGGTGGCACAGGGGCGGCCGGCAGGACCCTGGGCGGCGGCGACTCCGGCATCACCAGCGCCAGGATCTGTTCCTGCAGCGGAGGTGCGCCGGGCTTGCGCGTGACATGGAAGCACCAGGCCGCGAAGCCCACGACCATGGCGAGACCGACGCAGCCGGCCTTCAACCAGAAGGCGGCGGTTTCCGCCGGAAGCACCGGAACGGCGGCGCGCCCGTCATCTTCACCGCGCGTGGCCGCGTCGGCGGCGGGTCGGATCGCCATCACGGCGTCGAGCGGTGCCGGTCTCGACGGCGTGAATCCGGGCAGCGGATGTGCGCAGCCCACGCAGAACTTCGCCTTCGAGCGATTGGCGCTTCCGCAGACATTGCATACGACCGGCATGGCCACTGGCTCCCCTTGGCGACAGACACGAGGGATCTACTTTGCACGGCTGCGGGCCGCTGTATGTCGGACGACGCCTACGCGGCGTGTCCACGCCGGCAGAACCAGTGCGTCAAGGCATCGAGTGGTGGCGGCAAGAACTTGCGCGCTGCCACGTCGCCAGCGGTCATCAGTGTGAGCGCACCACGTTCGGCAGCTGGTAGCTGTTGTCGAGCAGCGGCTTCATGGGCACATAGCTGCGCACCAGCAGCGCAAACTGGCCATCGGGCGCGGGCAGCCAGTTGGCCTGCGCATCCTTGTCCGCGGGCTGGTCGCGGGACAGGTGCAGGGTCAACGAGCCGTCGGCGGCGAACTTCAGCTCGTCGGCGTCCAGGTTGACCGTGCCGATGTTGGTGCGCCCGTTGGGGCTGTTCGCGAGCATGAAGTAGTCGCGGTCGTACATCGTCAAGGACCAGAAGCCGCCGCGGTCGCGATCCACCGGGGGCAGCGCGTCCTTCGGGAACCTCACCGTGTAGCGGTAGCGCCCCTGCAGCAGCGCGCCCTTGTCGTCCGTGCCGCGGATCAGGTAGATCGCCTCGTGGAAATCATTGACGTAGATGTAGATGATGGCGGCCTGGGCGCGGCCGAACCAGTCGGTGCCCCAGGCACCGCCGTTGTCCTGGCGTTGCCAGCCGTTGCCGGCATCGACGCCGACCTGCTCGTACCTGGCGCCAGCGTGGAGCTCGGCATCGGCGGCGAGCGCCGTGCGGTCGAGCAGGTTCCCCCAGGCGCTGTCGGATTCGCGCAGTGCCAGCAGCGTCCTGGCCTGCGCAGCCATCGCCGCGTCGTCGGCGCTGACGGCGGGGTTGAGTGCCAGTGCCTCGGCGAGCTGGTCCCAGAACCGGGTCGGATCGACCGGCCTTGCCCTCAGCATGTCGGGATCGGCCGCCACCATCTCGGCCGTGACGCCGGGCGGGAACACCTTGTTGCGCGCACTCGCCTCGCAGTCGAAGCGCAGCGGCCCGGGCCGGTCGAGGCTTTGCGCGACGACGCCGATCTGGTTGAGCACCGCCCGCGCACGCGCCTTCGATTCGCCGGTATGGGCGGCGAAGCTGCGTCCGAACAGGCCGGCGACGTTGGTGGGGCTGCGCAGCAGGTCGATGAATCCGTCGGGCTTCTCGCCCGACCAGTTCGGGCCCACCAGCAGGAGCTTGCCCCCTGGCGTGTTGCTTGCCGAGCCCAGCTGGTGGACCACCGTGGTGAAGAGGTCGCAGATCTGGATGGTCCAGTACTGCCCCTTCGGCACGTCGCTCGGCGTCTGCACCACCACGGCCTCGCGGGTGAGGTCGACGAAGCTGACGCCATAGATGGTGTCGCTGTTCGGCGTGACCACCTTGCGCTGGGCGGGCGACATGTGGTCGTCGAGATAGCCCATCGTGTTCTTCGGCGCGCCGGGAAACAGGCCCATGGTCGCGCCAGGACCTGAGGCCTTCATCAGCTCCCAGCTGCTGGTGCGGCCGAAGGCGTCGACGGCGGGATAGGCCCAGTAGTAGACGATGCGTGCCAGCGATTCGACATAGCGCTCGTTGGCCAACCGCGCCGGTACGCCCGCGGCGTCCGGCAGATCGGGGTGCGCCGGGGTGAACTGGCGTGCAAGGTAGGGGGCTTGGGATGGGTTGGGCATGGGTCCGCTCCGGGTTGGGGATGCCCGAGGCATTGTGGACTTCGTCCCGGCGGCGCGCCATTGCACCAGAGGGCAATCGTTGAAGGCCGGAGCGCGGCCAACCGACGTCTCAGGCCTGTGTTCCTCGGTGCAGCGGTACCCCAGGAATATCCAGGTCCATCTTCATGACGCATCCATGGGTCGAGTCGGTGACGAACAAGGTCGAACGCTCCGCGCCGCCGAAGGCGAGGTTGGTGATCGACGCGCCCGCCGGCCCGCGCAGCACGACCACCGGCTCCGCGCGCGCGTTCAACACCCACACGTAGCCCAATCCCGGGTTGGCCACCAGCACGCGGCCCTCTGTATCGACGGCCAGGCCATCCGGTCCACTGGGCCCGTAGGAGGTGAAGAACTGGCTGACCTTGGCCACACTGCCGTCGGCCAGGAGCGGAACGCGCCAGACGCAATTGCCGCGCGTGACCGCCAGGTACAGCAGCTTGCCGTCGGGCGAGAGCGCGACGCCGTTGGGACTGGGAACGTTCGACAGCAGCAGGTCGAGCTGCCCGTCGGGGCGCAGCCGGTACAGGCGTCCCGTGGGGTCGTGCAGGCCGGTCTGTCCCTGGTCGGTGAAGTAGATGCTGCCCTTCGCATCGATGACCAGGTCGTTGACGCCCTTGAAGCGTTCGGTGTTGCGGCGCTGAAGGTGCGGCGTGACGGTGCCGGTCGCCACGTCGATGCGCATGAGGCCGTTCTTGTAGTCGGTGACCAGCAAGGTGCGGGCGTCCAGAAACTTCATTCCGTTGGGCTCGCCGTCGTATTCCGCCACCTGTGACCAATGGCCCGCCGGGTCGATGCGAAAAATGCGCCCGAACGGGATGTCGGTCACGTAGAGATTGCCCTGATCGTCGAACACCGGGCCTTCGAGGAACGAGTCGGTGGGCTGGCCGCCGCGGTTGGCATCGGCCCACGCGGACGACTCGCGGCGGCGCAGCGCGTCCGGCATGCGGGTGAACAGTTCCAGATCCCGAACCTGCGGCGGCTGAAGAAGGAACAAGGTGATCTCCAGGGAGTTACTGCTTGTCGAATGACGCGTTGGCGGCGATCTTGCCCCACAACACGTTGCTGTCGGTCAGCATCTTCGCAAAAGCCGCGGCGTCCGCCATGCGCGGCTCTGCGCCCAACCCTTCCGCGAACGCCTTCATGTCGGGCGTGGCCATGGCCTTCGCGATCTCCTGCTGGAGTCTCGCGAGCACCGGCGCTGGCGTGCCCTTCGGTGCCCAGAGGCCGGTCCAGTTGACGACGCTGAAATTCTTCACGCCGGCTTCGGCGAACGTCGGCACGGCAGGCAAGGCGACCAGCCGCTTGTCGCCGCTCACGGCCAGGAGGCGCAGCTTGCCGCCCTTGACGTTGCCCATGACGCCCGGAGTCGACGAGAACTGCATGTCGATGGTGTTCGACAGCACGGCCTGGGTGGCCTCGCCCGCGCCCTTGAAAGGCACGTGCATCAGCTTCGTGCCGCTGGCCACGCCGAATGCCTCCGCAGTGAAATGCGGCGTGGTGCCCGCGCCGCCCGTGCCATAGGTCAGCTTGCCCGGGGCGGCCTTCGCAGCGGCGAGGAACTCGGCCAGGGTCTTGTACGGCGATTCGGCATTGACCACCATGGCCATCGGCGCGAACACGTACGCGCTGACCGGCACCAGGTCCTTGTCGTAGTCGAAGGGCAGCTTCTTGAAGATGAACGGCAGCAGCGAGTAGGTCGTGTCGTTGGCCATCAGCGTGTAGCCGTCGGCTTCGGCGCGAGCCGCGGCGCTGGCACCGATGGTGCCCGTGCCGCCGGGCTTGTTGTCGACGATGATGCTCTGGCCCATCTGTTCAGTGAGCTTCTGCGCCATCTTGCGCGTGACCACGTCCACCGCGCCGCCGGGCGGGTACGGGACGATGATCTTGATCGGCTTGCTCGGGTAGGCGGCCTGGGCATTGGCGCCGAGCGGCGTTGCCGCGGCGAGCACGGCAAGAGCTCCGAACGGAATCATCCAGCTCAGGCTGGCGTGCGAGGGCTTCTTGGTCATGGGTGTCTCCGGTTGATTCGGTTCGGCAGATCAGGCTGCGGCGACCGCCTGTCGGCCGAGCACCTCGAGCGCATTGCGGGCCGCGGCGACGCCCATGTTCACGTAGGCGTCGCTGGTGACCCCGCCGATGTGCGGGCTCAGCACCAGGCCTGTCTCACCCTGGAAGGGGTGGCCCGCCGACATCGGCTCGACGGCAAAGCTGTCCAGACCGGCGCTCATCACCTGGCCCGATCGAACTGCGGCCAACAGCGCGTGTTCGTCTATGAGGCCACCGCGGGCCGTGTTGACGACGATCACGCCACGCCTGCACTTCGCCAGCGTGCCGGCGTTGACCAGCTCACGATTGTCCTCGGTCAACGGGCAATGCAGCGAGATGGCATCCGAATCGCGCCAGATGGTTTCCAGGTCCACGGTGGCAACGTACGAAGGCAGGTTCTTCGCATAGGGGTCGAAGCCGATGACGCGCATGTCCAGCGCGTCGGCCATGCGGGCGAAGCGCAGGCCGATGGCGCCCAGACCGATCACGCCCACCGTCCGGCCGGCCAGCTCGACGCTCTTGTGCGTCGCCTTGTCCCAATGACCGGCATGCATGCGTGCATCGAGCGACACCACGGATTTGGCGCAGGCCAGGAGAAGCGCCAGGGCCTGCTCGGCCACGGCCGCCGCGTTGGCGCCGACCGCCGCGACGACGTCGATCCCCCGCTCCCTGGCCGCGACCTTGTCGATCGTGTCGGTGCCGCTGCCGTGCTTGGAGATGACCCGCAGCGCAGGCGCCGCGTCCATCGCGGCGGCGCCCACCTTGCTGTAGCGCACGATGATGGCGACCGGGTTGTGCTTGCGGCTCAGTGCGACGATGTCGTCTTCGGTCGGCGTCTTGCCGGCAAAGACCACTTCGTGATCGTTGAGCAATGCCAGCGCTTGCGGTGCGAGGTCGGCACCGGTGACGAGGATGGTGCTCACAGCGTCTCCCCTTCCTTCAGCACGCCGGCAGTGCGCAGTGCGGCATCGAGCCACTTGGCGGCGGTGTCGCCGGTCTTGATGGCTGCGATGCGCGCCGCCTCGTCCTTGACCTTCCTGGCCGCCAGCGGCAGCAGCGCTTCGATCTTCTCGCGCTCCACCACCACCACGCCGTCACCGTCGCCGATCACGAAGTCGCCCGGGCGCACCGTGACGCCGCCGACCGACACCGGGTGGCCGATGCGCCCGCCGATGTTCTTGGTCGGGCCGTTCGGGTTGGTGCCGGCCGAGAACACCGGATAGTCCATCTCGTCGATCTCGAGGCTGTCGCGGCAGGCACCATCCATGACCACGCCGGCGATGCCCAGTTGCTTGCAGGCCGTCATCATGATCGTGCCCATCAGTGCGGAGCTCAGGTCGCCCTTGCCGTCGATCACCAGCACATCGCCCGGCTTCGCCATCGCGATGGCGGCATGGATCATCAGGTTGTCGCCAGGACGCACTTCCACCGTGAGGGCCGTGCCGGCGAGCTTCATGCGCGGCCTGAGCGCCTTGATGCGGCCGTCGAGGGCGCCGCGGCGGCCGGCCACGTCGGCCAGGATGGCCGGCTGCAGTTCAGCGGCCCGCGCCACGATAGCGGCGGGGACGCGTTCGAAGTCGCGAATGATGTCAGGCAGATTGGAGGACATGAGCTTCTTTCAGTGGGTGAAGACGGGGGGAGAGACCGGCAAAGGACGAGATGACGCGGGCATGGCTGCGCCCAGGCAGGGCCCGGTGCGGCCACCGTGCCTGCCGTTAGCGCTGCGTCACGCGTCGGTGGGTGGGGTCAGTCGACCTTGGCGCCGGATTCCTTGACGATCGGGGCCCAGCGGCCGATGTCGTCATGGATCAACTTGGCGAATTGCTCGGGGGTTCCGCCCAGGGCATCAGTGCCCTGGCTGGCGAGCTTCTTCTTGACTTCCGGGTCCTGCAGTGCCTTGTTGAAGGCAGCGTTCAGCTTGGCGACCATGTCCTTGGGCAAGCCGGCGGGTCCCGCAATGCCGAACCAGGTCACGGCCTCGAATCCCTTGAAGCCCGACTCGGCCACCGTGGGTACCGCCGGCAGGTCGGCGGTGCGCTTGGCCGAGGTGACCGCAAGGAAGCGCATCTTGCCGTTGTTGACGAAGCCGATCAGGGTCGGCACCGATGACATGTACATCTGGATCTGGCCACCGATGAGATCGGTCGAGCCTTGCGCAGCGCCCTTATAGGGGACATGCGTGAACTTCACCCCCGCGGTCTTCTGGAGCAGCTCCGTCGCGAGGTGCGCCACCGTGCCGCTTCCGGAGCTGGCGTAGTTCAGCGATTCGGGCTTGGCCTTGGCCGCGGCCACCACGTCCGCGACGGTCTTGTAGGGCGAGTCCGCCGCCACCACCAGCGCCAGGGGCGCGCTGGCGACCGCGACGATCGGGGTCAGGTCCTTTTCAGGGTTGTAGGGCAGCTTCGGATACAGCGTCGGATTGATCGCCAGGTTGCTGGTCTGACCCAGGACGAGCGTGTAGCCGTCGGGCGCCGACTTCGCCGCCGCATCCACACCGAGGTTGCCGCCGGAGCCCGGCTTGTTGTCGATGATGATCGACCAGCCATTGGACACGGCGACCTTGTTGGCGACCTCGCGCGCGATCAGGTCGGTGCCGCCGCCGGCGGGGAACGGCACGATGAGCTTGATGGCCCGCGAGGGATAGGCGGCCTGGGCCGACACCGAGGGCGAATGCGCCAGCAGCATCGCTGCGGCGACGAGGCCGGTGGCGGCTGTGAAGCCGGAGAGGCGGCGCGAGGCCGTGGCGGGGAAAGCGCGGTGCTGCATTTCTTGTCTCCATTTCGGCCCGCTTCGCCTGATTGCGAGCGGTGCCTTCAGTGGAGGCGAGTATTCGCCGCGGCGCCCATTCAGTCCAATCGATAGTTTTTTAAGATCGATAGATCTGACTTGGGGTATCAAGCCGCCGGTGCGACGGCGTATTTCGCCAGCAGGTCGATCAGGCGCTGCGCCGCGGGGGAGATGTATCCGCTGTCCCGGTAGGTCACGACCATGCGGCGGCGCATGGTCGTGGCGGGGAGCTTCACTTCGCGCAGCGCGGCGCCCGATCGTCCGGCCTGGAGGTGCAGCCGCGAGATGAAGCTCAGTAGGCCGGTCTCGCCGATCAGGCTGGGAAGCATCAGCAGCATCGTGCTTTCGACCTGCACCAGGGGACGGGGGAGGCGGTGCCGATCGAAGGTCTGGTCGAGCCAGTCCCGGGTCGGCGCGCCGGGGGGCTGCAACACCCACCGATGGCCTGTCAGGTCCTTCAACCCGGGCTTCGACTTCTCGAAGATCGCGTGCGACTCGGCAGCGGCCACAACGATCACGTCTTCAGCCAGGTATTGGGAGGCGAACCCGGCTTCCGCGGGAACCTCGGTCGCGACCATCAGGTCGATGTCGCCGGCGCGAAGCAGCGGCTTCAGGACGTCGACCAGCGCCACCGTGGTTCGCAAGGTGACGCCGGGGGCCTCGCGCATCAGGTCGCGGGCGGCGGGGGGCAGGAGAAACTGCGCGGCCGTCGGCACGATGCCGACCTTGATGTTCCCGGTCAGCCCGCGGCCGATGTCGCCGATCTCGCGGCGCGCGCTCTCGACGTCGAAACGCGTGCGCTGTGCCCACTTGAGGAGGGCCTTGCCGGCCGCGGTAAGCCGGATGCCGCGCCCCGTCTTCTCGAACAAGGCGGCGCCGCATGCTTCCTCCAGGCGCCGCACGCAGCTCGTCAGCGCGGGCTGCGTGCGGTGCAGACGCTCGGCCGCGCGCCCCAGGTGCTCGAGCTCGGCAATGACTTCGAAATACTGAAGGTCGCGCAGGTCCAGGATGAGGCTCCGTCGGGTTGAGGGTGATCGCGCGGAACACTGTAGTGCACCGACTGCACCCGTCTTGACCGAAAATAATCATTCGACTATTCTCGAACAATGGAATCAAAAGAAGTCGTTCAAGCACTGGCGGCCCTTGCGCACCCGTTGCGCCTCGAAGTGTTTCGGGCGCTGGTCGTGGCCGGGCAGAGCGGTCTCACGCCGGGCGTCATCCAGGAGGCACTGGGCGTCGCTCCGGCGACGCTCTCTTTTCATCTGAAGGAGCTGGCGGGCTCGGGCCTGGTGACGCAAGAGCGCGCCAGCCGCCACCTCATCTATCGCGCTGCGTACGACAACATGAACGCGCTGCTCGGCTACCTCACCGACAACTGCTGCCAGGGTGCCGCCTGCGCGGTGGAGACGGCCGCCGATGCCTGCAAGTGCTGACACCGCCATGACCGTCAACGTACTCATCCTCTGTACCCACAACTCGGCGCGCAGCGTGCTGTCCGAGGCCATGCTCAACCACTGGGCCCAGCTGCTCGGCAAAGACGTGCGAGCGTTCAGCGCGGGCAGCGCACCGAGCGGCCGCATCAATCCTCAGGCGCTGGTGGCGCTCCAGAACGCGGGCGTGGACGTCCAGGGCTATCGAAGCAAGAGCTGGGACGAATTCACCGGGGACTCGGCACCGCAGATGCACATCGTTATCACCGTGTGCGACAGCGCCGCGGCCGAGCAGTGCCCCTATTGGCCGGGCAGTCCGGTGAAGGTCCATTGGGGCTACCCGGACCCATCCAATGCGCCCGAAGCCGACAAGGCCGCCGCATTCGAACTCACGCGCCAGGCCATCGGCTACCGCATGCTGCAACTGCTGTCGCTGCCGCTCGCCGACCTGGGACAGGCCGAGTTGCAGGGCGCGCTCACCCGCATTTCGAAGAACTGATGACCACCTCCACCCTCGCCGCGGCGGCACCCGCCAAGCCCGCCATCGGCTTCTTCGAGCGCTACCTGACAGTATGGGTCGCCCTGTGCATCGTTGTCGGCATCACCCTCGGCCAACTGCTGCCCGGCGTCTCCAAGGCGGTCGCCAGCCTCGAAGTGGCGAAGGTCAACGTCCCGGTGGGCCTGCTCATCTGGGTGATGATCATTCCGATGCTGCTGAAGATCGACTTCGGTGCCCTTGGCCAGGTCGCTTCGCACTGGCGCGGCATCGGCGTCACGCTGTTCATCAACTGGGCGGTCAAGCCGTTCTCGATGGCGCTGCTCGGCTGGATCTTCATCCGCCATGTCTTCGCGCCCCACCTGCCCGCCGAGCAGCTCGACAGCTACGTCGCCGGGCTCATCCTGCTCGCCGCCGCGCCGTGCACGGCCATGGTGTTCGTGTGGAGCCAGCTCTGCAAGGGCGACCCGTACTTCACGCTGTCGCAGGTCGCCCTGAACGACGCCATCATGGTGGTGGCCTTCGCCCCCATCGTCGCACTGCTGCTCGGCCTTTCCTCCATCACGGTTCCATGGGACACGCTGCTCGTTTCGGTGGGCCTCTACATCGTGGTGCCGGTGGTCATCTCGCAGCTCTGGCGCAAGGCGCTGCTGCGCCGCGGCGTCGGGCATTTCCAGGCCGTGGCCGCCAGGCTGGGCCCGCTGTCCATCTCGGCGCTGCTGCTGACCCTGGTCCTGCTGTTCGCCTTCCAGGGCGAGGCCATCCTGGACCAGCCCCTGGTCATCGCGCTGCTGGCGGTGCCGATCCTGGTCCAGGTGGTCTTCAACTCGGGTCTTGCCTACCTGCTCAACAGAAAGCTTGGGGTGAAGCACTGCGTGGCCGGACCCTCGGCGCTGATCGGGGCGAGCAACTTCTTCGAACTGGCGGTGGCCACGGCCATCAGCCTCTTCGGCTTCCAGTCCGGCGCTGCGCTGGCCACCGTGGTCGGCGTCCTCATCGAGGTGCCCGTGATGCTCGCGGTCGTCGCGGTGGTGAACCGTACCCAGGGCTGGTACGAAGCCGGGCAGCCTGCATCCTGAAACCCGACGATATGTACGACGCCATCTTTCCTGCGCTCGATGCCGAACTGCTCGACCCGCCGACGCCCGAGCGCCTTGGCATGCGCGAACCCTCGCGCCACAAGCCGCGATTCCTGATGCTCTATGGCTCCCTGCGCGAACGCTCCTACAGCCGCTTGGTCACCTTCGAGGCGGCCCGGCTGCTGGAGGCCATGGGCGGCGAGGTCAGGATCTTCGACCCCGCGGGCCTGCCGCTGCCGGACAGCGAGCCCGACAGTCACCCCAAGGTCCAGGAACTGCGTGAGCTCGCCCGATGGGCTGAGGGCATGGTCTGGACCTCCCCGGAGCGCCACGGCGCGATGACCGGCATCATGAAGACCCAGATCGACTGGATTCCATTGGCCCTGGGCGCCGTGCGCCCCACGCAGGGCAAGACACTGGCCGTCATGCAGGTCTCCGGAGGCTCGCAATCCTTCAACGCGGTGAACCAGATGCGCGTGCTCGGGCGCTGGATGCGCATGCTGACCATCCCCAACCAGTCGTCGGTCGCCAAGGCTTTCCTGGAGTTCGACGAGGCTGGGCGGATGAAGCCGTCGAGCTACTACGACCGGATCGTGGACGTGATGGAAGAGCTCTTCAAGTTCACGCTGCTGACGCGCGACGTCAGCAGCTATCTGGTCGATCGGTACAGCGAACGGAAGGAGAGCGCTGTGGCGCTTGCTTCCCGTGTCGATCAGCGGTCGATCTGAGGCGCATGGCACCCTTGGACTCGGAGCGGCAGTCCGGTTTCGACCCGGCCGCCCTGGCTTCCGCGCGTCAAGATCAGTATTGACTTCCGTCGATAGGCGGCGCAACGTTCGCCCTGCCTTTTTTCCTTCGGAACGAGAGGCCACACATCACATGCCACCGCTCTTCAGCCGGATTGCCAACTGGGTCGTTCAACGAAACGATTCGCCCACGTTTCTTGCATGCGCGCTTCTTGCAGTGGGCGCGTGGATAGCTTTCTGGTTCAGCGAGTAAGCGCCCTTCGTGCAATGCATCAGACGCCCGCTTCCCGCTATGACGGTCTCAGCCAAGTCCTCCACTGGCTCACGGCCATCATCGTGACCGTTGCGTTCATCCTCGGCCCGGGTGGCTTCGGTCGACTGATGCGCCAAGGGGTGGACCCGGCGACTCGAAACGACATCGTGTGGCACGAATCCCTGGGGATTCTCGTATTGGTGCTGACCATGCTGCGCCTGGCATGGATGGCGCTGCGCCCGGCCGCACCGCAACTTCAGATGGCCAGGTGGATGTATCTGGCGGCCAAGCTCGTGAGGATCGCGCTGTGGATGCTGCTCATCGCGTTGCCCGTCACTGCGTTGTTGGCCCTGGGCAGCGAAGGCCATCCCCTGACGCTCCTGGGGGGCGTGCGCATCGACCGGATGCCCTTCATCGCAGAATCCCGCGTCGCTGGTCTGGCCGACTGGGGTGAAGTGCACCAATTCCTGGGCGACTCCATCATGTGGCTCGCCGGCCTGCACGCCATGGCCGCCATCCTCCATCATGTGGTGCTCAAGGACGGGGTGCTCGTGGCGATGCTGCCCCGAGGTAGATCCCCCAACCGAGAAGCCTGAGCGCAAAGGCCGGAGCATGAGCGTTCGACGGCAGACCTACTTCGAAGCACCGCCGGCGGCGCTGAGCTTGGCATGCGCCTGTTCGACGGTGAAGCTCGCTGCTTTCTGCCTCGGCGGAAACTCCTTGAAAGTCTCCATGAACGCACCGACGACCGCCTGGGCCGTGAACATGCGATAGCCCTTCGACATGAACCAGTCGTAGTAGGTGTTGGAGGTTACGTCGGCGCGCTCCAGCGGGTCGGTGCGCAGGTTGAAGCACTTGGGCGTGCGCAACACGGTAAACGGGTCCATCCAGATCTTCAGCGTGCCCTCGGTGCGCTGTTCCATGAAGACGAACTTCCAGTTCTTCATGCGCACGGCGACGAGGTTGGAGTCGTCGTCGAAGTACATGAACCCTTCGCGGGGGCTCTTCACTCCCTCGGTGGTGAGGAAAGGCAGCAGGTTGTAGCCATCGAGATGCACCTTGAACGTCTTGCCGGCTGCTGCGTGGCCCTTCTTGCACTTCTCGACGATTTCCGGCTCGCCTGCCATCGCGAGAAAGGTCGGCAGCCAGTCGTGGTGCTGCACGATGTCGTTGGACACCACCCCGGCCGGAATCCTGCCGGGCCAGCGCACCAGCAATGGAATGCGGAAAGCGCCTTCCCAGTTCGTGTCCTTTTCGCTGCGAAACGGCGTCATGCCCGCGTCCGGCCAGGAGTTCATGTGAGGACCGTTGTCGGTCGAATACATGACGAAGGTGTCTTCGGCAAGGCCGAGTTCATCCAGCAGATCGAGCAGTCGGCCGACGTGCCGATCGTGGTCGATCATGGTGTCGTGATAGGTGGATTGGCTTTCGCCTGCCTGACCGACGCTCTTGGGCTTCGGATGCGTGCGGAAATGCATGTGGGTGGTGTTGACCCAGCAGAAGAAGGGCTGTTCGCCTTCGGCCTGTCGCCGGATGTAGTCTTCGGCCCCGGACACGATCTCGTCGTCGATCGTCTGCATGCGCTTGCGCGTAAGCGGGCCGGTGTCCTTGATCTTCTGCTTGCCGACCCGGCCCCAGCGGGGTTGATCGGTCTTGTCGTCCTTGTCGGTGGCCTGGCACTTGAGTACGCCGCGTGGAAGATACCTGGCGCGGAATCTCGGATCCGTCGGGTAGTCGGGATCCTCGGGATCTTCCTCGGCGTTCAGGTGATACAGGTTGCCGAAGAACTCGTCGAAGCCATGCACGGTGGGCAGGTACTTGTTCATGTCGCCCAGGTGGTTCTTTCCGAACTGCGCGGTGGCATAGCCCTGTGCTTTCAACAGCTCGGCAATGGTCGGGTCTTCAGCCTGCAGACCGACGTCGGCGCCCGGCATGCCGACCTTGGACAGGCCGGTGCGGTGCACGCTCTGACCCGTAATGAAGGATGACCTCCCGGCCGTGCAACTCTGCTCGCCATACGAGTCGGTGAACATCATCCCTTCTCTCGCAAGTCGGTCGATGTTGGGCGTCCTGTAGCCCATCACCCCATGGCTGTAGCAAGACAGGTTGTAGATCCCGATGTCGTCGCCCCAGATCACCAGAATGTTGGGTCTCCGCGTCTTGGCGAGCTGCTTTTTTGAGGCCACAAGGACTCCTTGTTGGGTAAAACCTGGAGAGTGCGCAAGAGTTGCCAGCGGCGCACTTGTACTTGTGGGCAGGAAGGCTTGCACTTTGGTGCAAGGGGTGCGCTGCGTCCAGCGATTGCCACGCGCGCTTGATTTGGCAAAAGACCCCCGGCCGCTGCGGGTCTTTGCACTTCCGGAAGCCTCCGAACTCCTGCAAAATAGCACGACCGTTCGTTTTATTCCTCCCGATCCCCCCGATGTCCGACACCGCCGTCCCCGCCAAGCCTTCCCGCGCGCCCGCCAAGGGTCAGCAGACCAAGGCCGTCATCATCGACGCGGCGCTCAATCTCGCGGCCCAGATCGGGCTCGAAGGCCTGTCGATCGGCGCCCTGGCCGAGGTCACGCAGATGAGCAAGTCGGGCGTCTTCGCCCATTTCGGCTCGCGGGAAGAACTGCAGATCTCGGTGGTGCGCGAATACCACCAGCGCTTCGAGCAGGAAGTGTTCTACCCCGCCATGAGCACCCCGCGCGGCCTGCCGCGGCTGCGCGCGATGTTCGCCAACTGGATGAAGCGCACCTCGGCCGAGATCGATTCGGGCTGCATCTACATCAGCGGCGCGGTCGAGTTCGACGACCGCCCGGGCCCCGTGCGCGACGCTCTGGCCGACTCGGTCAACACCTGGCTGGCCGCCATGTACCGGGCCGTGCTGCAGGCCCAGACCGAAGGCCACCTGCGCGCCGACGCCGACGCCAAGCAGATCGCCTTCGAGATCCATGCGCTGATCCTGGCCCTGCACTACGAAGCCCGCTTCCTGCGCTCGCCCGACTCGCTGGCTCGCGCCAACGCCGGCTTCGACAACATCCTTGCGCGCAGCGCCACCGACACTGCGCCGGCCGCCAAGACCCCCGCGGCCCGCCGCCTCAAGACCGTGCGCTGAGGCCCGCGGACGACCACTTTCGTTTTTCCTTTTTCTTCTCTTCATCTTTCCGGAGACCCACCGATGCCCGCCTACACCCCGCCCCTGCGCGACATGCAGTTCGTGATGCACGAAGTGTTCAACATCACCGACGAACTCAAGGTGATGCCCAAGCACGCCGAGGTCGATGCGGACACGATCAACGCGATCCTCGAGGAAGGCGGCAAGTTCGCCTCCGAAGTCACCTTCCCGCTCAACATCGGCGGCGACGAAGAAGGCTGCGTGCTCGACAAGACCACGCACGAGGTGAAGACCCCCAAGGGCTTCAAGGATGCCTACGCCAAATTCGTCGAAGGCGGCTGGGCCGCGCTGTCCTGCGACCCGGCCTACGGCGGCCAGGGCCTGCCCTATGTGGTCAACCAGTGCGTCTACGAGATGCTCAACTCGGCCAACCAGGCCTGGACCATGTACCCGGGCCTGTCGCACGGCGCCTACGAGGCGCTGGCCGCGCACGGCACCGACGAGCAGAAGAAGACCTACCTCCCCAAGCTCACCTCGGGCGAGTGGACCGGCACCATGTGCCTGACCGAACCCCATTGCGGCACCGACCTGGGCCTGCTGCGCACCAAGGCCGAACCGCAGGCCGACGGCACCTACAAGATCACCGGCAACAAGATCTTCATCTCGGCCGGCGAGCACGACATGGCCGGCAACATCATCCACCTGGTGCTGGCCCGCCTGCCGGATGCGCCCAAGGGCAGCAAGGGTATCAGCCTGTTCGTGGTGCCGAAGTTCAACGTCAACGCCGACGGTTCGCTCGGCAGCCGGAACGGCATCTTCTGCGCCGGCCTCGAGCACAAGATGGGCATCCACGGCAATGCCACCGCGCAGATCGTGATC
This sequence comes from Variovorax sp. 10N432, assembly GCF_056394465.1. Lineage (NCBI taxonomy): Bacteria > Pseudomonadati > Pseudomonadota > Betaproteobacteria > Burkholderiales > Comamonadaceae > Variovorax > Variovorax sp. 10N432. The sequence goes on along the minus strand of NZ_JBFTHX010000012.1, from coordinate 21,756 downwards.
GAAGGCGCCATCGGCACCATGGTCGGCCAGCCCAACAAGGGCCTGGCGGCGATGTTCGTGATGATGAACGCGGCCCGCCTGGGCGTCGGCAACCAGTCGCTGGGCCTGACCGAAGTCGCCTTCCAGAACGCGCTGGCCTATGCCAAGGACCGCACCCAGATGCGCTCGCTGTCGGGCGTCAAGGCCAAGGACAAGGACGCCGATCCGATCATCGTCCACCCCGACGTGCGCAAGATGCTGATGACCGCCAAGGCCTACGCCGAAGGCGGCCGCGCGATGGCGATCTACTGCACCTTGCTGCTCGACAAGGAGCACAACCACCCCGACGAGAAGGTGCGCAAGGACTCGGGCGAGATCGTCGCCCTGCTGACGCCGATCGTGAAGGCCTTCCTGACCGACAACGGCCACACCGCGACCAACGCCTGCATGCAGGTCTTCGGCGGCCACGGCTTCATCAAGGAATGGGGCATGGAGCAGTTCGTGCGCGACAACCGCATCAACATGATCTATGAAGGCACCAACACCATCCAGTCGCTGGACCTGCTGGGCCGCAAGATCCTCGGCAACAACGGCGCGACCCTGAAGAAGTTCGGCAAGCTGGTCGGCAAGCTGGTCGAGGAAGAGGGCGTCAACGAGAAGATGAGCGAGTTCATCACGCCGGTGGCGGTGCTGGGCGAGCAGCTCACCAAGTTCACGACCGAGATCGGCTTCAAGGGCTTCCAGAACCCCGACGAGGTCGGCGCCGCCGCGGTGGACTACCTGCGGGTCGCGGGCCACTTCGTGTTCGGCTACATGTTCGCGCTGATGGCGCGCACCGCGCTGCGCCAGATCGCGGCCGGCAACACCGACCCGTTCTACGTCGCCAAGCTCCAGACCGCGCGCTTCTACTTCGCCAAGCTGTTCCCCGAGACCGCGACGCTGATGCGCACCGCGCGTGCCGGCAGCGCGCCGCTGATGAACACCGACGCCGCGCTGGCCTGAACGCCATGAAGGCCCTGCTCGCAGCGATCGCCCTGGCGGCCTCGGCCGCTTCGGCCATGGCCCAGATGACCCCCGTGGGCGTCTGGCGCAGCGTCGACGACAAGACCGGCGAATCGAAAGCCGAGATCCGCATCGCCGAATCGGGCGGCGCGCTGGCCGGCCGCATCGAGAAGACGCTGCGCAAGGATGCCAAGCCCGACGCCGCGTGCGACGAGTGCACCGACGAGCGAAAGGGCAAGCCGATCGCCGGGCTGGAGATCATCCGCGGCGGCAAGAAGGCCGAGGGCAAGGACGTCTGGGAAGGCGGCCGGATCCTCGACCCCGAGAACGGCAAGGAATACCGCGCCAGCTTCACGCCGATCGATGGCGGCAAGAAGCTCGAAGTGCGCGGCTACCTGGGCCCCTTCTGGCGCACCCAAACCTGGATGCGTGTGCAGTAAGCCGCGCGCGTTCCACATCAAGAAGCAAATCACCATGTCCAGATTCCAAGTGAAAAAGGTCGCCGTGCTCGGCGCCGGCGTGATGGGCGCGCAGATCGCGGCCCACCTCGTCAATGTGCGCGTGCCGGTCGTGCTGTTCGATCTTCCCGCCAAGGAAGGCCCGAAGAACGGCATCGTCATGCGCGCCATCGACAACCTCAAGAAGCTCAAGCCCGCGCCGCTGGCGGACGTGGCCGATGCCGGCCTGATCGAGCAGGCCAACTACGAGACCGATCTCGCCAAGCTCGGCGAATGCGACCTCGTGATCGAAGCCATTGCCGAGCGCATGGACTGGAAGCTCGATCTCTACAGGAAGATCGCGCCGCACGTCGCCAAGCATGCGATCCTGGCCTCGAACACCTCGGGCCTGTCGATCACCAAGCTCAGCGAGGCATTGCCCGAGGCGCTCAAGCCGCGCTTCTGCGGCATCCACTTCTTCAATCCGCCGCGCTACATGTTCCTGGTCGAGCTGATCAACACGCCGACCACCGAGCCCGAAGTGCTCGACCAGCTCGAGACCTTCGTCACCAGCGCACTCGGCAAGGGCGTGGTGCGGGCGCACGACACGCCCAACTTCATCGCCAACCGGGTCGGCATCGCCGGCATGCTGGCCACCTTGAAGGAAGTCGAGAAGTTCGGCCTCACGCCCGACGTGGTGGACGATCTCACGGGCAAGAAGCTCGGCCGCGCGAGCTCGGGCACCTTCCGCACCGCCGACGTCGTGGGCCTGGACACCATGGCCCACGTGGTCAAGACGCTGCAGGACAACCTCGACGAGAAGAGCGATCCGTTCTATGCCAACTTCGCGACGCCGCCGGTGCTCGCCAAGCTGCTCGAACTCGGCAACCTGGGCCAGAAGACCAAGGCCGGCTTCTTCAAGAAGGCCGGGCGCGACATCCTGCGCTTCGATTTGGCCAAGGGCGAGTACGTGCCCTCGGGCGACAAGGCCGACGAGGTCTACGGCCGCATGCTCAAGAAGCCGGCGGCGCAGCGCCTGAAGCTGCTGCGCGAGAGCGAAGGCGCACAGGGCCAGTTCCTGTGGGCGATCCTGCGCGACAGTTTCCATTACGCCGCGGTGCATCTGGCGACCATCGCCGAGAGCGCGCGCGACATCGACTTCGCGATGCGCTGGGGCTTCGGCATGAAGCAGGGCCCGTTCGAGCTCTGGCAGGAGGCCGGCTGGACGCAGGTCGCCAAGTGGATCCAGGAAGACATCGATGCGGGCAAGGCGCTGTCGACCGCACCGCTGCCGAAGTGGGTGTTCGAAGGCCCGGTGGCCGAAGCCGGTGGCGTCCACACGCCGGCGGGTTCGTGGAGCGCCTCGAAGAACATCTTCGTCGCCGCCCGCAAGCTGCCGGTGCATGAACGCCAGCTGTTCCCCGAGAGCGTGCTCGGCGCCGATGCGCCCGACGCCAACAAGGCCGGCACCACGGTCCAGGACGAGGGCGACGTGCGCCTCTGGACGCTCGACGGCGAGGTGCTGATCGCCAGCATCCACTCGAAGATGCACGCCATCAGCCCGGACGTCGCCGAGGCCCTGGCGGCCGGCGTCGAGCTGGCCGAGAAGGAATACAAGGCGATGGTGATCTGGTCGCCCGACGAGATGTTCTCGGTCGGCGCCGACCTGCAGGCGATGCTGCCGGCCTTCGTGGTCGCCGGCATCGGCGCGGTCGAAGGCGCGGAGCAGGAGCTGCAGAACGTCATGCTCAAGATCCGCTACGCCAGCGTGCCGGTGGTGTCCGCCGTGCGCGGCATGGCGCTCGGCGGCGGCTGCGAGCTGGCGGTGCATTCGGCGAAGCGTGTCGCCGCGATGGAAAGCTACATCGGCCTGGTGGAAGTGGGCGTGGGCCTGATTCCCGGCGCCGGCGGCCTGACCTACATCGCGCGCCGCGCGGCCGAGAACGCGGCCGCATCGACCGGCAGCGACCTGCTGCCTTTCCTGACCGAGGGCTTCACCGCCGCGGCCATGGCCAAGGTCGGCACCAGCGCGCTCGAATCGAAGAAGCTCGGCTACCTGCTCGACAGCGATGTCGTGGTGCCGAACAAGGACGAGCTGCTGTACGTGGCATTGCAGCAGGCCAAGGCGATGGCCGACGCCGGCTGGCGCCCGCCGCTGCGCCGCCAGTTCAAGGTTGCGGGCCGCAGCGGCGCCGCCACCATCAAGGGCCAGCTGGTCAACATGCGCGACGGTGGCTTCATCAGCGCGCACGACTTCCACATCGCGAGCCTGATCGCCGAAGTGGTCACCGGCGGCGACATCGATGCCGGCTCGCTGGTCACCGAGGAATACCTGATGGCGCTGGAACGCAAGGCGTTCTGCTCGCTCATCGTGCATCCCAAGACGCAGGAACGCATCATGGGCATGCTCTCGACCGGCAAGCCCGTGCGCAACTAAGGACAGACACCATGAGCAAGCAAATACAAGACGCCTACATCGTCTCCGCCACCCGCACGCCGATCGGCAAGTCGCACCGCGGCTACTTCCGCAACTACCGCCCCGACGACCTGCTCGCGACCACGCTGAAGGCGGCGCTGGCGGCCGTGCCCGGGCTCGATCCGAAGGCGATCGAGGACATCATCTGCGGCTGCGCGATTCCCGAATCGCAGCAGGGCCTCAATGTGGCGCGCATCGGCGCCGTGCTCGCCGGCCTGCCCGACAGCATCGGCGGCATCACGGTCAACCGCTTCTGCGCCTCGGGCCTGTCGGCGGTGCAGATGGCGGCCGACCGCATCCGCGTCGGCGAGGCCGAAGTGATGATCGCCGCCGGCGTCGAGAGCATGAGCATGGTGCCGATGATGGGCAACTCGCCCTCGCTGTCGCCCTCGATCTTCGAGCGCGAAGGCGACGTCGGCATCGCCTACGGCATGGGCTTGACCGCCGAGAAGGTGGCCCAGCAATGGAAGGTGAGCCGCGAGGCGCAGGACGCCTTCGCGCTCGAGTCGCACCGCCGCGCGCTGGCCGCCCAGCAGGCCGGCGAGTTCGCCGACGAGATCACGCCGATCGAAGTCACCGACCGCTCGCCCGACCTTGCCACCGGCGAGTCGGTGGCCAAGAGCCGCATCGTGAGCCTCGACGAAGGCGCGCGCCCCGACACCACGCTCGAAGGCCTGGCCAAGCTGCGCACCGTGTTCGCGGCCCGCGGCTCGGTCACGGCCGGCAACAGCTCGCAGACCTCGGACGGCGCCGGCGCGCTGATCCTGGCCAGCGAGAAGGCCTGCAAGCAGTACGACCTGAAGCCGCTGGCGCGCTTCGTGAGCTTCGCCAGCAAGGGCGTGCCGCCGCACATCATGGGCATCGGCCCGATCGAGGCGATCCCGGCCGCGCTGCGCTATGCCGGCCTGACGCAGGACGCGATCGACTGGATCGAGCTCAACGAGGCCTTCGCGGCGCAGTCGCTGGCGGTGATCAACACGCTGGGCCTCGATCCGGCCAAGGTCAATCCGATGGGCGGCGCGATCGCGCTGGGCCATCCGCTCGGCGCCACCGGCGCGATCCGCTCGGCGACCGTGATCCACGCGCTGCAGCGCAAGAAGCTCAAGTACGGCATGGTCACGATGTGCGTGGGCATGGGCCAGGGCGCGGCGGGGATCTTCGAGCGGGTCTGAGATGGAACACCGCAGCCTGCAGGTCGACGAGGGCGTGCGGATCGCCGTGCGCCTCTATGAGCCGGACGGAGCGCCGCGCGCCAGCGTGGTGATCGGCGGCGCGATGGGCGTGCGGCAGGCTTTCTACGAGCCTTTCGCACGCTGGCTGACACAGCAGGGCCTGCGGGTCTGGACCTTCGACTATCGCGGCTGCGGGGAGTCTCGCCCGGCCGATGCGGCCGCCTCGCTGCGCGGATTCGAGGCCGACCTCTTCGACTGGACGCGGGACTACGAGGCCGTGATCGATGCGGCCAAGGCGGGTGGGCGAGACATTCCGCTCTATCTGCTGGGCCACAGCCTGGGCGCCCAGTTGCCGGGTTTTCTGCAGCGTCCGCAGCAGGTCGATGGCCTGATCAGCATCGCCGCCGGCAGCGGCTACTGGCGCGAGAACGCGCCGCGTCTGAAGCGCGGCGTCCTTTACTTCTGGTATCTCCTGGTGCCGCTGGCGACGCGAATCTGGGGCTACTTCCCTGGTACCCGGCTGCGCAAGGTCGGCGACCTGCCGCGCGGCGTGATCCTGCAATGGCGCCGCTGGTGCCTCGATCCTCGCTACGGCATGGGCGCCGAGGGCGAAGCGGCCGTTCGAAGCTACGGCAAGGTCCGCTTCCCGGTGCTGGCGCTCTCGATGACCGATGACGAACTGATGACGCTGGAGGGCACGCAAAGCCTGCTGAGCTTCTACAGCGGTGCACCCAGCGCGCTGCAGCGCATCGCGCCCGCGGACGTGCAGGCCCGGCGGATCGGCCATTTCGGGTTGTTCCGCGAGCAGTTCAGCCAGAGCCTGTGGCCGAGGGTGGCCGACAGCCTGCACGACCTGGCGGCGCTGACGGCGCCCGCCCGAAACGTCCCGCACACGACTGCGTGACCGGCCCTCACGGAGGCACACTGCGCCCATGAAGACACACCCCCTCGACAAGGCCCTCGACCTGGTGCACAGCGATATCCAGGCGGGGTGCTTCACCGGTGCCACGAGCCCGGACTACTGGAACATGGTCGGCCCCTTCGGCGGCACGACCGCCGCCGTGATGCTGCAGGCCGTGCTGCGGCATCCCGACCTGCTCGGCGAGCCGGTCGCCGTCACGGTCAACTATGCGGCCGCGGTCGGCGAGGGCGCCTTCGAGGTGCTCGCCGTGCCGGTGCGCACCAACCGCTCGACCCAGCACTGGACGATCCAGATGTCGCAGGCCGGCGCCGACGGCAAGCCGCACGTGACCACCACCGGCACCGCAGTCACCGCGGTGCGGCGCGAGACCTGGGGCACCAGCGACCTGCCGATGCCCGAGGCGCCGCCGCCGGCGGCGATCGAGCGCGCGAGCATCGGGCCGGCCCGGGCCGCCTGGCTCGGCCAGTACGAGATGCGGCCGATCATCGGATCGATCCCGACCGAATGGGACGGCAGCGGCGAGGCCAGCGAGACGCGCATGTGGATCCGCGACGCCGAACCCCGGCCGCTCGACTTCGCGGCACTGATGGCGCTCAGCGACACCTTCTACCCGCGCGTCTGGCTGCGGCGCGCCAAGCCGGTGCCGATCGGCACCGTGTCGATCACGACCTACTTCCACACCGACGGCGCGCTGCTGGCCGAGGTCGGCACCGGCTACCTGCTGGGCCGGGCCACCGGGCAGCAGTTCAGCAACGGCTACTTCGACCAGGCGGCGCAGCTCTGGAGCGAGTCGGGCGCGCTGCTGGCCACCAGCAACCAGATCGTCTACTTCAAGGAATGAGTGCCCTGCCGCGACAATGAACGGCAGCACAAGGAGACACGCATGACGACGAAATCCGTCGATTTCTATTTCGACTTCGGCAGCCCGGCCGCCTACCTGGCCTACACGCAGTTGCCGCACCTGTGCGCCGATACGGGCGCTGCGCTGGTCTGGAAGCCAATGCTGCTGGGCGGCGTGTTCCAGGCCACCGGCAACCGCTCGCCGGCCGAGGTCCCGGCCAAGCGGCCCTACATGAACGCCGACCTGAAGCGTTTCGCCGCGCGCTATGGCGTGCCCTTCAGGCACAACCCGAACTTCCCGATCAACACGCTGCTGCTGATGCGCGGCGCCACCGGCCTGCAGATGCGCGAGCCCGAGCGCTTTCGCGCGTACGTCGATGCCGTCTACCACGCGATGTGGGTCGAGCCGCAGAATCTCAACGATGCCGCGACCGTCGGCGCCGTGCTGCAGGCGGCCGGCTTCGACGCGGCCCAGTTGCTGGCCTTGGCCAATGACCAGGCGGTCAAGGACCGGCTCAAGGCCAACACCGAGGAAGCCGTGCAGCGCGGCATCTTCGGCGCGCCGACCATGTTCGTCGGCGACCAGATGTTCTGGGGCCAGGACCGGCTCGACTTCGTTCGAGAAGCCCTGGCCTGACCGTGGGCCCCGCCCGGCGGCGGCCTGATCCCCTCGTTTTTTTCAAGGACCTCCCATGAGCGACATCCTCGTCCACACCGAAGCCGGTGTGATGACCCTGACCTTCAACCGTCTCGACAAGAAGAACTCGATCACCAGCGCGATGTACGGCGAGCTGGCCGACGCGCTGGCCCGGGCCGAGCAGGACGGCGCGGTGCGCGCGGTGCTGATCCAGGGCGACGCCACGATCTTCAGCGCCGGCAACGACATCGGCGACTTCCTCAACCAGCCGCCGTCGACCCAGGAGTCGCCGGTGTTCCGCTTCCTGCGCGGCATCGCCACCTTTCCGAAGCCGATCGTGGCGGCGGTCTGCGGCCCGGCGGTGGGCATCGGCACCACGATGCTGTTCCACTGCGACCTGGTTTATGCCGGGGACAACGCGGCCTTCTCGATGCCCTTCGTGAACCTGGGCCTGTGTCCCGAGGCTGCGTCCAGCCTGCTGGTGCCGCAGATGTTCGGCTACCACCGCGCGGCCGAGGCGCTGCTGTTGGGCGAACCCTTCATGGCCGAGGCGGCGCTCGAGGTCGGCCTGGTCAATCGCGTGGTGCCGCCCACCGAAGCCAATGGCATCGCCCAGGCGCAGGCGCGCAAGCTCGCGGCCAAGCCGCTGAGCGCCCTGATCGAGACCAAGCGCCTCATGAAGAAGTCGCAGCTGCCTGCGCTGCTCGAGCGCATGGGCGAAGAGGGCCAGAGTTTCGGCCGCATGCTGCGCGAACCCGCGGCGCGCGAGGCCTTCACGGCCTTCATGGAAAAGCGCAAGCCGGATTTTTCGAAGGTCTGAGCGGTGGGGGAAGGACCGGTCAGTCCTTCTCGATAGGCCGCGGCCGACCGTCGTCGTCGATTGCGACGTAGGTGAATGTGGCCTCGGTCACCTTGATGTATTCGCCCTGCGCCCGGAAGCGCTCGGCGAAGACCTCGACCGTGACCGTGACCGAGGTGCGCCCGATGCGCACCAGCTTCGAATAGAACGACAGGATGTCGCCCAGCCGCACCGGCTGCTTGAAGATGAATTCGTTGACCGCCACGGTCGCCATCCGGCCCTTGGCGTAGCGCGCCGGAATCACCGAGCCGGCCAGGTCGCACTGCGCCATGACCCAGCCGCCGAAGATGTCGCCATTGGCGTTGCAGTCGGCCGGCATCGGGATCACCTTGAGCACCAGCTCCATGTCGGCCGGTAGGCTCTTGAGCGTGGCGGGGAGGTTGGCGCTGGAATTTGCGGACATGGGCACAATCTGGGGTCGGGTCGTCAGACCCTTCTGAAAACAACAGCCACGATTGTCTCCCATGCGCCGCAGCGGCGAAGCACTTTCCTCTCCCCACCCCAGCTCTGCGGGCACGCCCGCCCGCAGCGACCGATCCGACTGGGCGACGCTGCGGCGTCTGTTTCCGTACCTCTGGCGTTACAAATGGCGCGTCATGGCGGCGCTGGCCTTCATGGTCGGCGCCAAGGTCGCCAATGTGGGCGTGCCGGTGCTGCTCAAGAACCTGGTCGACGCGATGTCGATCAAGCCCGGCAGCGCCGCCTCGCTGCTGGTGGTGCCGGTCGGGCTGCTGGTCGCCTACGGGCTGCTGCGGCTGTCGACCGCGGTCTTCAACGAGTTGCGTGAGCTGGTCTTCGCCAAGGCCACCGAGGGCGCGGCTCGCAGCATCTCGCTGGAGGTGTTCCAGCACCTGCATGCGCTGAGCCTGCGCTTCCACCTGGAGCGCCAGACCGGCGGCATGACGCGCGACATCGAGCGCGGCACGCGCGGCGTGCATTCGCTGATCTCGATGTCGCTCTACAGTATCGTGCCGACGATCATCGAGCTGACGCTGGTGCTGACCATCCTGGGCGTGAAGTTCGACTCGGGCTTCGTCTGGATCACGCTGGCCGCGCTGGTGGTCTACATCTCCTTCACGGTGGTCGTGACCGAATGGCGGACCCAGTTCCGCAAGACCATGAACGAGCTCGACTCGGTGGCGCAGAGCCGCGCGGTCGATTCGCTGCTCAACTACGAGACGGTCAAGTACTTCAACAACGAGGGCTTCGAGGCCGGCCGCTACGACGCCAGCCTGGAGCGCTACCGCAAGGCGGCGGTCAAGAGCCAGACCACGCTCAGCATGCTGAACGCGGGCCAGCAGTGCCTGATCGCCATCAGCCTGGTGGCGATGCTCTACCGAGCCACGCAGGGCGTGGTCGACGGCCACATGACGCTGGGCGACCTGGTGATGGTCAACGCCTTCATGATCCAGCTCTACATCCCGCTCAATTTCCTGGGCGTGATCTACCGCGAGATCAAGCAGAGCCTGACCGACCTCGACAAGATGTTCGTGCTGCTCGAGAAGGAGCGCGAGGTGCGCGACGCGCCGGAGGCCCGGCCGCTGGCGGGCCACGATTCGACGGTGCGCTTCGAGGACGTCAGCTTCGCCTACGAGGCGGCGCGGCCGATCCTGAAGCACGTGAGCTTCGAGATCCCGGCCGGCAAGACGGTGGCCGTGGTCGGCCCGTCGGGCTCCGGCAAGTCGACGCTGGCCCGATTGCTCTACCGCTTCTACGACGTCCAGCAGGGCCGCATCACGATCGGCGGCGAGGACATCCGGCAGGTGACGCAGGCCAGCGTCCGGCAGGCGATCGGCATCGTGCCGCAGGACACGGTGCTGTTCAACGACACGGTCGAATACAACATCGCCTATGGTCGGCCGGGCGCCAGCCGCGAGGAGGTGGAGGAGGCCGCGCGGGCGGCGCGCATCCACGACTTCATCGTCCACACGCCCAAGGGCTACGAGACCATGGTCGGCGAGCGCGGGCTGAAGCTCTCGGGCGGCGAGAAGCAGCGGGTGGCGATCGCGCGCACCCTGCTCAAGAACCCGCCGATCGTGATCTTCGACGAGGCCACCTCGGCGCTGGACTCGGCCAACGAGCGGGCGATCCAGTCGGAGCTCAAGAGCGCGGCGCGCAACAAGACCACGCTGGTGATCGCGCACCGCCTGTCGACGGTGGTCGACGCGCACGAGATCCTGGTGCTCGAGAGCGGCGTGATCGTCGAGCGCGGCACCCATGCGCAGTTGCTGGAAGGCCAGGGCAAGTACGCCCAGATGTGGCGCTTGCAGAAGCTCGAGGCCGAGCCGGTGCTGTGAACCCTTTTCCTTGAATCAGGAGCATGCCGAGAATGTCAGAGAAGATTCCCCTGTTGGTACTCAACAGCCTGTCGCAGGCCCACCAGGCGCAGGTCGCCGCGGTCTACGACGTGACCTATCTGCCGGTGCCGACGCAGGCCCAACGCGATGAGCTGATCGCCGCCCAGGGCGGGCGCTTCCGCGCGGTGCTGACGATCGGCACGATCGGCCTGACGGCCGCGGAGATCGCCGCCATGCCGAAGCTGGAACTGGTGTGCTGCATGGGGGCCGGCTACGAGGGCGTCGCGCTGGAGGCGGCGCGTGCGCGCGGCATCGCGCTCGCGAACGGGGCAGGCACCAACGACGACTGCGTGGCCGACCATGCCTTCGGCCTGCTGATCGGCGCCATGCGCCACATCCGCAAGCTCGACCGGCTGTGCCGCGAAGGGGTGCGGCGCGAGACGATTCCGCATCCGCCCAACGTCTCCGGCAAGCGCCTGGGCATCGTCGGGCTGGGCACCATCGGCCAGAAGATCGCCAGGCGGGCCGAGGGCTTCGACATGGCGATCGGCTATCACAACCGCAAGCCGCGAGAGGGCGTTGCCCACCGCTACTTCGACAGCGTGCAGGCGCTGGCCGAATGGGCCGACATCCTGGTGGTCGCGACACCGGGCGGCGCGGGCACGCGGCACCTGGTGAATGCCGCCGTCCTCGATGCGCTGGGGCCGCAGGCGTTCCTGGTCAACATCTCGCGCGGCAGCGTGGTCGACACCGAGGCGCTCGCTGCGGCGCTGCGCGAAGGCCGTCTCGCAGGCGCCGGGCTCGACGTCTATGAGAGCGAGCCGCTGCCGCCCGCGCCGCTGGTCGGGCTCGACAACGTGCTGCTGACGCCGCACATGGCGGGGTGGTCGCCGGAGGCGACGCAGGCGTCGGTCGATCGGTTCCTGGCGAATGCCGAGGGGCATTTTTCGGGGCGAGGGGTGGTGTCGGCTATTTGAGGGGTTACGTGGCGTGGGCGGCGATGGCGAGCGGTATGCCCTGGACCGGCCGACGTCACCGGCCCTTCGGGCTTCCCTGCGCTGCTCGCGACAGGCGGGGTCCGCGCAAACTCGCTCCGCTGCGCTCCACTCAAACACGCGCGGCCCTGATCCGCCTGCCGCTGCGCTGCTCGGCGGTGCCTCAACGGCCGGCCCAGGGCATACCGCCCGCCACCGCTGACACGTCGGGGTTGCATCGGCGTTGGAGACGCCACGGATCTTTGATCATCCCCTGAGCCCGGCATGCGGTGCGGCACGGGCGATCCCCTCTGCGCCGCTGAGCAGCGCAAGGCAGCCCGAAGGGCCGGCGCAGTGGGGTCGACTGGCCCGCACCGCTCGCCGGGCGCCCCTCGAGAGACAAACGGACTCCTCAACCAATCGCGGAAGGCTGCAGACTCCCCCACCCACAAGCCAGGTCATACGCATGCCCCAGCCGCAGCACCGCCATGTCCGCATGCACCGGCCCCGCGATCTGCAGCCCCATCGGCAGCCCCTCGCCGTTGAATCCCGCGCGCACATTGAGCGTCGGGAGGCCAGCCAGCGTGAAGGGCGTGACGATTTCCATCCAGCGGTGGTAGGTGTCGCTCTCCACGCCGCCGACCGACTTCGGCCAGGACAGCGCGGCGTCGAAGGGGAAGACCTGGGCCGTCGGCGCCACCACGAAGTCGAAACGCTCGAAGGCCCGCAGGAACGCTCGGTAGACGTTGGAACGGTAGACCGATGCCTGGTACAGCGCCGCGGCGTCGAGCAGCTGGCTCTGCTCGATCTCCCAGCGCGCCTCGGGCTTGAGCTTGCCGCGCAGCGCCGGGTCGGCATGCGCGGCGCCCAGCTTGCCGCCGACCAGCAGCTGGCGCAGCCGCAGCCAGGCGGTCCAGTTCTGCTCGCGCGGCACGTCGAGCTGGTGCGGCTCGACCTCGCAGCCGAGGTCGCGGAAGGTCTGCAGCGCGCTTTCGCAGAGTTCGCGAACGCCGGGCGCCAGCGGCAGCTCGGGCCAGATGCTGCCGAGCCAGCCGATGCGCAGGCCCCGGGTCTCGCCATCGAGCCGCAGCGCATCGGGCGAGGGCAGGGCGCCTTCCAGCGACAGCGGCAGCCGGGGATCGAAGCCCGCCTGCACCGCCAGCAGGCGCGCAGCGTCCTCGACGTTGCGCGCCATCGGCCCCTCGGTGCCGAGCTGCTGCAGGAACAGATCGTCTTCGGGCGCACCCGGCACCCGGCCGCGCGAGGGCCTGAAACCGATCACGTTGTTGAAGGCGGCCGGGTTGCGCAGCGAGCCGCCCATGTCGCTGCCGTCAGCCACCGGCAGCATGCCGAGGGCCAGCGCCACCGCGGCCCCGCCGCTGCTGCCGCCGGCGCTCAGCGCCGGATCGTAGGCATTGAGCGTGGTGCCGAAGACCGTGTTGTAGGTGTGCGAGCCGAGCCCGAACTCGGGCATGTTGGTCTTGCCGATGACGATCGCGCCGGCGCTGCGCATGCGGGCCACATGAAGGCTGTCGCTGCGCGCCGGCGTCCGCGGCGCGATCGGCGATCCCATCGAGGTCGGGAGACCGGCCGCATGGCTCAGGTCCTTGACCGCCAATGGAAAGCCGTGCATCCAGCCGAGGCGCTCGCCGCGTGCGAGCTGCGCGTCGCGCTCGCCGGCCTCGTCGAGCAGCTGCTGCGGGTCGCGCAGCGAGACGATGGCGTTGAAGCGCGGGTTGAGGGCCTCGATGCGCGCCAGCGTGGCGCCCATCAGCTCGCGGCAGGACAGCTCGCGCCGGGCGATCAGCTCCGACAGGCGGGTGGCATCGAGGGCGAGAAGGTCGGAGGCGTTCATGGCGATCGCGGGCCGGTGGCGGTTCACCAGTATGTCGCAGCCTCGCATAATCGCCGGATGGAAACCAAGTGGCTCGAAGACTTCGTCAGCCTGGCAGAGACCCGCAGCTTCAGCCGTTCGGCCCAGCTGCGCCACGTGACGCAACCGGCCTTCTCGCGCCGCATCCAGGCCCTGGAGGGCTGGGCCGGCACCGACCTGGTCGACCGCAGCTCCTACCCCACGCGCCTGACGCCCGCCGGCCAGACCCTCTACGGCCAGGCGATCGAGATGCTGCAGGCGCTGCAGAGCACGCGCGCCATGCTGCGCGGGCATTCGGCGGTGGCGCAGGACGTGATCGAGTTCGCGATCCCGCACACGCTCGCCTTCACTTTCTTCCCGGCCTGGATCACCAGCCTGCGCGAGCAGTTCGGGCCGATGAAGAGCCGGCTGATCGCGCTGAACGTGCACGACGCGGTGCTGCGCCTGGTCGAAGGCAGCTGCGACGTGCTGATCGCCTACCACCATCCCTCCCAGCCGCTGCCGCTCGACGCCAACCGCTACGAGATGGTGAGCCTGGGCGAGGAGGTGGTCGCGCCGTGGGTCAAGCCCGATGCCGACGGGGCGCCGCGCTACCGCCTGCCCGGGCGCCCCGGCCAGCCCTTGCCCTACCTCGGCTACGCGCCGGGCGCCTACCTCGGGCGGGTCGTCGATCAGCTGCTCAAGGCGTCCGGCACCGCGATCCATCTCGACCGGGTCTACGAGACCGACATGGCCGAGGGCCTCAAGGTGATGGCGCTCGAAGGCCACGGCATCGCCTTCCTGCCGGAGAGCGCGGTGCGCAAGGAGGTCCGCGCCCGCACCCTGGTCAGCGCCCTGCCGCCGGAGATCGATCGCCTCGACGCCACGATGGAAATCCGGGCCTATCGCGAGCGTCCCGGCACCACGGCCTCGAAGAGCGCCGGGCGCGTCGGCAAGGGAGCCGCCGATTCGCTGTGGGCTTACCTGGTGCAGGCCCAGGGTTCAGGCTGACGCCGTCGATTTGTGCACTGCACAAACTATGACGCGCCGACATGCCGACCGCCGCATTCGGCATTGGGCGCCGGCGATAACTGTGACTAAAGTCCGCCTCACGTTTTTTTCGGGCACAAAGGCTGCTTTGAAGTAGCTGTTCGCGCATCGGTGCGCCCTCGCAAGGTGCATCTCGCACCGGGTTGGTCCGGGTATGGCGCAGAATGCGGGCGTCTAGAATTTCCAGTCTTTCTCTCAGTCTCAGGAGTCAAGTATGAAGAAGCAGGTATTGGCGTTGGCCGTGATGGTGCTCGCCGCAGGAGGAGCCTTCGCCCAGGCCAACGACACGCTGGCCAAGATCAAGTCCACGGGTGCCGTGACGATGGGCGTGCGCGACTCGTCCGGCGCGCTGGCCTACACCATCGGCGACGGCAAGTATGTCGGCTTCCACACCGAGATGTCCGAGCGCATCCTGGCCGACATCCAGAAGCAGCTGGGCCTGCCCAAGCTCGACATCAAGCGCCAGCTGGTGACCTCGCAGAACCGCGTGCCGCTGGTGCAGAACGGCACCGTCGACCTCGAATGCGGCTCGACCACCAACAACGCCACGCGCCAGAAGGACGTCGCCTTCGCCATCACCACCTACGTCGAGGAAGTGCGCATCGCGGTCAAGGCCAATTCGGGCATCAACTCGATCAAGGACCTCAACGGCAAGAACGTGGTCACGACCACCGGCACGACCTCGGTGCAGACCCTGCGCAAGAACGAGCGCGCCCAGGGCATCGACTTCAAGGAAGTCATGGGCAAGGACCACGCCGACAGCTTCCTGCTGCTCGAATCGGGCCGCGCCGATGCGTTCGTGATGGACGGCCAGATCCTGGCCGGCAACATCGCCAAGTCGAAGGCCCCGGCCGACTTCAAGATCGTCGGCGATGCGCTGTCGGTCGAGCCGATCGCCTGCATGCTGCGCAAGGACGACCCGGCCTTCCTGAAGGCGGTCGACGACAGCATCAAGCGCCAGATCGCCGACGGCTCGCTGGCCAAGCTGTACGACAAGTGGTTCATGCAGCCGATCCCGCCGACCAACACCAAGGTCGGCCTGCCGCTGTCGGAAGCCACCAAGGCTGCTTGGGCCAACCCCAACAACAAGCCGATGGAAGACTACGTCAAGAAGTAAGCACGCGGGCTGATGCGTGAACGAACGCCCGCCTTTTCCGGCGGGCGTTTGTTTTGTGAGAGGCCTCCAACAATCATCGAGGAGTTCAAATGGGAAAATGGGATTGGCAGGTCTTCCTGGAAGATCCGGGCGGCAAGATACCGACCTACTGGCAGTGGCTGGTGTCGGCCTGGGGCTGGACGGTGTCGGTGTCCTTGTGCTCGCTGGTCGTGGCGCTGGTGCTCGGCTCGCTGGTCGGCGTGATCCGCACGCTGCCCGACAGCCCGTGGCTGGTGCGCTTCGGCAATGCCTGGGTCGAGCTGTTCCGCAACGTGCCGCTGCTGGTCCAGATCTTCCTGTGGTACCACGTGGTGCCCAAGATGTTCCCGGTCATGTCCGGCCTGCCGCCCTTCATCCTGGTGGTCTTCGCGCTGGGCTTCTTCACCTCGGCCCGGATCGCCGAGCAACTGCGCTCCGGCATCCAGGCCCTGCCCAAGGGCCAGCGCTACGCCGGCATGGCGGTGGGCTTCACGACGCCGCAGTACTACCGCTACGTCATCCTGCCGATGGCCTACCGCATCATCATCCCGCCGCTCACCAGCGAGTCGATGAACATCTTCAAGAATTCGTCGGTCGCGTTCGCGGTGTCGATTCCCGAAATGATCCAGTTCGCGATGCAGGCCGGCGAAGAGACCTCGCGCGTGACCGAGATGTACATGGCCGTGACCGTGCTCTACGTGATCTCGGCGATGGTCATCAACCGCATCATGGCCTGGGTCGAGAAGAGGGTCCGGGTGCCGGGCTTCGTCGTGGCCGGAACCGGCGGCGGAGGACACTGACATGAATCTCGACCTCACGTTCTTCAACTGGGCCGTCGTCAGCAGCTTCCTGCTCAAGGGCCTCTACTTCAGCGTGTTCCTGACGGTGGTCGCCACGCTCGGCGGCATCTTCTTCGGCACCTTGCTGGCCCTGATGCGGCTGTCGGGCAAGAAGTGGCTCGACATGCCGGCGGCGATCTACGTCAACGGCATGCGCAGCATCCCGCTGGTGATGGTGATCCTGTGGTTCTTCCTGCTGGTGCCCAACATCATCGGCCGGCCGATCGGGCCCGAGTACTCGGCCGTCATCACCTTCGTCGCCTTCGAGGCCGCCTACTTCAGCGAGATCATGCGCGCCGGCATCCAGTCGATTCCGCGCGGGCAGGTGTTCGCGGGGCAGGCAGTGGGCATGACCTACGGCCAGAACATGAAGCTGGTGATCCTGCCGCAGGCCTTCCGCAACATGCTGCCGGTGCTGCTGACCCAGACCATCATCCTGTTCCAGGACACCTCGCTGGTCTACGCGATCGGCGCCTACGACCTGTTCAAGGGCTTCGACACTGCGGGCAAGAACTTCGGCCGGCCCGAAGAGGCCTACCTGCTGGCCGCCGTCGTCTATTTCGTCCTGTGCTATTCGCTTTCATGGCTCGTGAAGCGGCTGCACAAGAAGATCGCCATCATCCGCTGAGCTGAAGGAGCAACAAGATGTCCGACAAAATGATTGAAATCAAGAACGTTTCCAAGTGGTATGGCCCGGTGCAGGTGCTCAACGACTGCTCCGTCAGCATCTCCAAGGGCGACGTGGTGGTGGTCTGCGGGCCCTCGGGCTCGGGCAAGTCCACCTTGATCAAGACCGTCAACGCGCTCGAGCCCTTCCAGAAGGGCGAGATCACGGTCAACGGCATTCCGCTGCACGACCCCAAGACCAACCTGCCGAAGCTGCGCTCCAAGGTCGGCATGGTGTTCCAGCACTTCGAGCTGTTCCCGCACCTGTCGGTGACCGAGAACCTCACGATCGCCCAGATCAAGGTGCTGGGCCGCAGTGCCGACGAAGCCAAGACGCGCGGCCTCAAGATGCTCGACCGCGTGGGCCTGATGGCGCACAAGGACAAGTTCCCGGGGCAGCTGTCGGGCGGCCAGCAGCAGCGGGTGGCGATCGCCCGCGCGCTCAGCATGGACCCGATCGTGATGCTGTTCGACGAGCCGACCTCGGCGCTCGACCCCGAGATGGTCGGCGAGGTGCTCGACGTGATGGTGTCGCTGGCCAAGGAAGGCATGACCATGATGGTGGTTACGCACGAGATGGGCTTCGCGCGCAAGGTGGCGAGCCGCGTGATCTTCATCGACGTCGGCGGCCGCATCCTGGAAGACTGCTCGAAGGAGGAGTTCTTCACGCACCCCGAGAATCGTCAGCCGCGGACCAAGGATTTCCTGAACAAGATCCTGCAGCACTAGGGTGATCACGCCCTAGGCGCGGGCGGATCGGTGTCGAGCGGCCCGATCCGAAGCCACGGCCAGCGTACGCGGTACGACTCGGCCTTGCGCTCGAACAGATCGCGGTGCGGCGTCAGCGGGTTCATCGTCAGCAGCCCGTCGTAGAGCAGCTTCAGCCCGTTCGGGGCGTAGAGTTCGGCGGGCCGGATGCCGACGCAGGTGGCCGGCACCAGGAAGCGATCGATGCCATCTTTGGCACTGTGCAGCGGGGCGTAGGGCTGACCGAAATGCGATTCGTACCAAAGGTGGACGCGTGCCTGGTTGGACGCTTCGACGGTGACGCCGAGGTCTCCCAGCACCGCGTCGACCCGCGCCTGCACGCTCTGCTCACCCGCCGCCGTGGTGTCGCCGGCATCGAAGTAGAACAGGTCGTAGTCCTTGATGGCCGTCTCCGGCGCACGGCCCGCCTGCAGGTTCCACACCGTCTGGAACAGGCAGCCGGCGACCAGCCAGCCGTCCGGAAGGGCCAGGGCGGGCCAGCGCTCGAGGATCGCGCGGTTGTGGCGGTTGCGGAGGACGTCGGCGAGAAATCGGTCTTGCATGGCTTGCAGAGCATAGGCGTGCCAGGCAGGCGAAAAGGATGAAAAAAGCCCCGCATGCGGGGCTTCGTCCAACGCCGCGAGGCCAGCCTACTTCGACCGCGCCGCCACTGCCTTCTCCGCCTTGGCCACCAGGTCGGCGCCGACGGTGTTCTTCCACTTGTCGTACACCGGCCGCGTGGCCTTGACGAAGGCCTCGCGCTCGTCGGGCGTGAGCTGGGTCACGGTCACGCCCATGCCGGCGATGTCCTTGAGCACCGGCTTGCCGGGCTCGACCAGGCCCTTGCGGGCAATGGCGATCTCCTGCTTGCCGGCGTCGAGCGCGGCCTGGCGCACGATGGCCTGGTCGGCCGGCGTCCACGAAGACCAGACTTCCTTGTTGACCACGAACACCAGCGGATCGCACACGTAGCCCCAGGTGGTCACGAACTTCTGGCCCACGGTGTGCATCTTCAGCACCGTGAACAGGAACAGCGGATTCTCCTGGCCGTCGACCGCGCCGCTGGCGAGCGCGGGCTGGGCGTCGGCCCAGCTCATCTGGGTCGGGTTGGCGCCCAGGGCGCTGAACATGTCGGAGTAGATCGGCGAGCCGACGACGCGGACCTTCATGCCCTTCAGGTCTTCGGGCGTCTTGATCGGCTTCTTCGAGTTGGTCACTTCGCGGAAACCGTTCTCGCCCCAGGCCAGCGGCACCACGCCGGCCTTGTCGAGCGTGGCGAAGATTTCCTTGCCGACCGGGCCCTGCGTCAGCGCGTCCACTGCCGCGTAGTCGGGCATCAGGAAGGGCATCGAGAACAGGTTGAGCTGCTTGACCTGCGGCGACCAGTTGATGGTCGATCCGACCGCCATGTCGATCACGCCCTGGCGCAGCGCGCTGAACTCGCGCGTCTGGTCGCCCTGGATCAGCGACACGCCCGGGTACAGCTTGATGTTGATGCGGCCCTGGGTGCGCTCCTTGACCAGGTCGGCCCAGATGCGGCCGGCTTCGCCCCACGGCGTCGGCGGACCCAGCACCAGCGACATCTTGTACTCGGCCTTGTAGGCCTGGGCGGTCGCGGCCACCGAGAAGCCGCCCAGCGTGGCAGCGACGGCGAGCAGGCCGAGCAGGGAACGACGGAATTTCATGGACAGTCTCCTTTGGAATGAATCGGAAAGTCAGTAGCCGAGCTTGCGCGGCAGCCAGAGTGCGAGTTCGGGCCAGATGATCACGGCCACCATCACGAGGAACATCGCGAACAGCATCCAGCCGACCCAGCGCACGGTCTCTTCCATGCGCACGTTGGCGATGCGGCAGGAGACCATCAGGTTGACGGCCAGCGGCGGCGTGAACTGGCCCAGCGCGACCTTCAGCGTGAGGATGACGCCGAACCACACCGGGTCCCACTTGTAGTACTGCACGATCGGCCACAGCAGCGGCACGAAGATCAGGAAGATCGAGACGCCGTCGAGGAACATGCCGATCGTGATCAGCAGCAGGATCAGGAGCGACAGCACGCCGTACTCGCCGAGCCCCGAATTGACGATGGCGCGGGTGACCGGATCGATCACGCCGAGGGTCGACAACGAGTACGCGAAGATGCCCGCCAGCGACACCACCAGCAGGATCACGGCCGACAGCTCGCCCGATTCGCGCAGGATCACGAACAGGTCGCGGACCTTGATCGTGCGGTGGATCGCCATGCCGACGAAGAGGCCGTAGAAAACCGCCACCACCGCCGCCTCGGTCGGCGTGAAGAGGCCGGCGCGCATGCCGCCCAGGATCAGCACCGGCGCCGCCAGGCCCCAGGTGGCCTCGCGGAAGCTCCGCCAGAAGGGCGGGCGCGGCAGGCTCGATTCGAGTGCGCCCATCTTGTTCTTGCGGGCCAGCCAGACGGCCGGGACGATCAGCGCCACGCCGGCCAGGATGCCGGGGATCATGCCGGCGGCAAACAGCGCCGGCACGGAAGCGCCGGGGACCAGCACCGAGTAGACGATAAAGGCGACCGAGGGCGGGATCAGGATGTCGGTGGCGGCGGCGGCGCCGACCACGCTGGCCGAGTAGGCGGCCGGATAGCCGGCGCGTGACATGGCGGTGATCATCACGGCGCCGACCGCGGCGGCATTGGCCGGGCCCGAGCCCGAGATGCCGCCGAGGAACATCGCCACCACGATCGCCACCAGCGGCAGCATGCCGGGGCCGCGGCCGACGATCGCGATCGCGAAGTTGACCAGGCGCAGCGCCACGCCCGAGCGGTCGAAGATCGACCCGACCAGGACGAACATCGGGATCGCGAGCAGGGGGTACTTGCCGAGGCCGGCGTAGAAGTTCTGCGGCACGGCCAGGAGGCCGAACCATTGCGCATCGCCATTGGCCAGCGCGATGCAGGCGGCGCCGGCGAGGCCGAGCGCGGCGCCGATCGGCACGCCGACCAGCATCATCGCCACGAAGGCGACGAAGAGCAGCGTGGGGATCATCGCTCCGAATCCCCGTAGTTGGTCTTGCGTCCGCGGCGGATGAACAGGCCCAGCGCCCGCAGCGCGATCGCGAACGAGACGATCGGCAGCCAGATCGAATACCACCATTGCGGCACGCCGATGCCGGGCGAGGTCTCTTCGAAGCGATAGTCGTCCCACACCACGCGCACGCTGAGCGCGCCGATCAGCAGGAACAGCAGCGCGACCGTGATCGCGCCGAACTGCGCCAGCCGCTTGCGCCGCGCCATGCTGCCGCTCTCGGCGAAGTATTCGATGCGGATGTGGCGGTCGCGCGCCACTGCCGCGGAGCCCGCCACCAGCGCCAGCAGGATCATCAGGAAGACCGAGAACTCCTCGGTCCAGGCGAAGGACGAGTCGGTGAAGTAGCGCACCAGCACGTTGGCGAAGGTGATGCAGGCCAGCAGCCCCATGATGAGCACGGTGGCCCAGTCCTCGATCGCGAGCGGAACGCGGGTCGGCTCGTCGGCGGCTTCGATTTCAGGGGGGAGGGGGCTGGCGGCGTCCAGCACGGGGCCGGACTCGGTGGGAGAGGTCATCGGGGGGAGCAGGAAGGTGAGGCCACGTCATGTCACCGGGCGGACGCCGGGACGCGGTCCGTACACCTCGACAGGGAAGCAGCCAGGGATCGTAACGATCCATGACCATTTCGATATCGGGGGTTTCCTTAGCTGCCGCCCCGTCTCAGAGCGCCTTGACCAGTTCCGGCACGGCCGTGAACAGGTCGGCCACCAGGCCGTAGTCGGCCACCGAGAAGATCGGCGCCTCTTCGTCCTTGTTGATCGCCACGATCACCTTGGAGTCCTTCATGCCCGCCAGATGCTGGATCGCGCCCGAGAT